>DRKX01000163.1 GCA_011051565.1 Nitrospirota bacterium
CGACGGTCAGGGCCGACATACTGGCGCTGCTTCTGAACAATCCCAACGAGAAGTTCTACGTGCGCGAGATCGCAAACATCCTCAGAAAGAATCCCTCGGGAGTCAAGAGGGAGCTCGACAACCTCGAAAAGATAGGCATACTCGTGAGTGAGAGGGTAGCCAACCTGAGATACTTTCAGGCAAACACGGAATCCCCCCTTTTCCCCGAACTCAGAAACCTGATAACGAAATCACTCGGCCTGCCCGGAGCGCTCAAGTCTGTTCTGCGTGCTTCGGGGGTCAAGGCCGCCTTCATTACAGGCCCATATGCAGAGGGGCTTGCCTCTGATTCCATCGATCTCTTTGTCATAGGCGGTACTGCTTCGCTGAAGGAGTCGCTTGAGAACATCGAAAGGGAGTTCAAGGTGACCATAAGGATCAGGCAGGTCTCAGAGGCGGACTTCAGAAAGATGAAAAAAGAGATGCCCGATGAGGTGAAGAGACTCCTGGAAGGCAAGAGGATCGTTCTCTTCGGGAGGGTCTGATTGCATAAAACCCGTTTTCGGGGCAGAAAGGGGGTGAAAAAGGGATGGCTACTGTGAAGAAGACGGTCACGAAGAAGGCGACTGCCGCCAAGAAGACGGCGACGAAGAAGGCGGCCGCCGCCAAGAAGACGGCGACGAAGAAGGCGACCGCCGCCAAGAAGACGGCGACGAAGAAGGCGGCCGCCGCCAAGAAGACGGTCACGAAGAAGGCGGCCACCGCCAAGAAGACGGTCGCGAAGAAGGCGGCCGCCGCCAAGAAGACGGTTGCGAAGAAGGCGGCTACCGCCAAGAAGACGGTTGCGAAGAAGGCAGCCGCCGCCAAGAAGACGGTCGCGAAGAAGGCGGCCACTGCCAAGAAGACGGCGACGAAGAAGGCGGCCACTGCCACAAAGAGGGTCACAAAAAAGGCAGCCGCTGCCCTCAAGTAGGAGCACTTTACGGCTGGAGGGCGGTCGATGCCCTCCAGCCACTCTTTTCACCCGTGCCCCGACCGAAGCCGGCCGGTGTGGATGTATTATAAAACACCACGGCGTGAAGGTGCAAAGCCCTTCCTGCAGGGGCACCGGTGGTCTGTCCGCATGTGCGTGGGGAGATACGGAATACGGGCGTTGGGCGGTTGTTTCAGTTGTAGGCTGCGACGCAGGCGTGGCTGAGTTCGGTCTCCTCGGTGACGAGTTTCCAGGAGTCCACGGATGAGAGGAGTTTCCTCAGAAACCTCACATGCGCGGAATGGCCCGCCCTGTCCGCAATGATATGACCCTGTATGGGATGGCCGATGAGAGAGAGGTCTCCTATCAGGTCGAGTATCTTGTGCCTGACGAACTCATCGTCGAACCTCAGGCCTGTTTCGTTCAGTATGCCCTCGTCTCCTATGACAACCGCGTTGTCGAGCGAACCGCCCTTTGCAAGCCCGTTCGCCCTCAGCATCTCGACGTTCTTGAGGAAACCGAATGTGCGTGCAGGGGCTATTTCTTTGACGAAGACATCGTCGTCGAGATCGAGACTCAGGCGCTGCGCGCCGAAGGCGGGATGCTTGAAGTGGATGCTGTAGGTGATCCGCCTGCCCTCGTACGGCAGGGCCGTCACCTCGGTGTGCCCGTCGTTGAGCGTGACGGGGCTCGTTATGCGGATGTATGGACGCATCTTCTCCTGCTCACGGATGCCGGCCGCCCGGATCACGCTGACGAGCTGCCCCGAGCTTCCGTCCAGAACGGGTATCTCCGGGCCGTCCACCTCGACGATGACGTTGTCTATCCCCATGCCTGCAAACGCCGAGAGCAGGTGCTCGATCGTCTTTATCCGCGTGCCGTTCGAGCCTATCGTGGTCGCAAAGGCGGTGTCCACCACAGAGCCGAGTTGGGCCTTTATGACGGTCCTTCTGTCCGTCCTCACAAAGACGACCCCGGTGTCACACGGAGCCGGCCTGAGGGTTATCCTCGTGGCACGTCCGGTGTGCAGCCCTATGCCGTCGAACGCCGTCCTCTTCTTTATGGTCCTCTGTAGTCGCATAAACACGAAAGTTTATTTAAAGCAAGAACTATGCCAAGTGGAATGTTCCGGCCGGCGTGTGGATCGCTGATTGCGGCCTTGCAGTGCGGCTACATGATGTGGCGTTTTCTGCACAGTGACGTCTGCTTGAGGGGTGACTCTCATGCCACCTCGCCGCCGACGACCATCTCGGGTATCCTCACCGTGGGCATCGCGTCGGAGACGGGGACTCCCTGTGCGTCCTTGCCGCAGGTGCCGATGGCGAACCCGAGGTCGGATGCGACCATGTCCATTGACCTGAGAATCTCGGGGCCGTTGCCCGTCAGTGTGGCTCCCCTGACGGGTTCTCCCACGAGGCCGTCCTTGATGATGTATCCCTCCTGGACCTCGAAGACGAAGTCTCCGGTGACGGTATTCACCTGTCCGCCGCCCATCTTCTTGACGAGGAGTCCGTGCGGGACTGACCTGACTATATCCTCGGGCGAGTCCGTGCCCGGTGCGATGAAGGTGTTGCTCATCCGGGGGATGGGCCTGTGCTGGTAGGACTCGCGCCTGCCGTTGCCCGTCGGTCTCCGGCCCTCTTTCATGGCGTTCAGCCTGTCGTACATGTAGGCGACGAGCACCCCCTTGTCGACGAGGACCGTCCTCTGCGAGGGGACGGCCTCGTCGTCGAACCTGAACGAGCCGCGCTTGTTCGGCAGGGTGGCGTCGTCGATGACGGTTATCAGGTCAGAGGCCACGGTCCGGCCGAGCTTTCCCGAGTAGACGGAGAGGCCCTGACCCGAGAGGTCCGCCTCGAGGCCGTGTCCGATGGCCTCGTGTATCATGGTACCGCCGGCCTCTGATGCAATGACGACCGGCATGCGGCCGGCAGGGGCGCGCCTCGCCTTCAGCATCATGACCGCCCTCGATGCAGCCTGTTCCGAGACGGCCTGAAGCGGATACTCGTCGAAGAGCTCGAAGCCCACGTGTCCTCCGACGGGCTCGTAGCCCGTCTGGATCGTGCCGTCTTCGGCTGCAACCACCTGAACGACTGCTAGCGTATGGACCCTCGTGTCGTCAGCCATGACACCCTCGGATGTGGCTATCCTGACGGTCTGGACCGACTCCCTGTAGACGAGTAGCACCTGCCTTATGCTCTGGTGGTAACTCCTCGCCGTACGGTCGGCGTCCTTCAGCATCCCGATCTTTTCCGCCGAGGGGACCTCCTCGGGAGGTATCTTTATCTCGAAGTCGACCGCCGGGTTGATGCTCCTGAGGTCGATGGACTCGGGCGGTTCAGGCCCACTCGATGCCTTGCTCACCGTTTCGGCCAGCCCGAACACGGCGGCCCGGCTGAACTCGTTCGTGTAACCATAGGCGGTCTTGCCCCCGAATATCACCCTTATCCCGACCCCGGCGTCCGTACCTTTGAGGAGCTTCTCGATCTTGCCGTCCTCGAGCTGTACGGAGAGCGACCTCTTCGACTCGACGAAGACATCGGCGTAGTCGCCACCGTTTTTCAGTGCGATCCTGAGCGCCTTGTTCAGTGTATCCCGGTCAATCACTATGAACCTCCTGTTCTCCCCTCAAGTAATACTGCTCTTTTATGGTAAACTATTATATCATTTTCCCGCTGCGGGTATTCTGTATGAAGCCGGAGGCGTTAAAGGGGTGGAGCACTTTTTATGATCGGCCTGATAGGCGGAAGCGGCCTTTACGATATCCCGGGATTCGAGGTGAGCGAGGAGAGGGCTGTCGAGACCCCGTACGGTCTTCCATCGGACGACTTCCTGATAGGCGAACTCTCCGGCAGGACCGTGACCTTTCTGGCGAGACACTCCCGCCGGCACAACATCCCCCCGCACAAGGTGAACTACCGCGCAAACATCTGGGGATTCAAGTCTCTCGGCGTCGAGAGGCTGATAGCCGTAAGTGCGGCCGGCGGCATAGAGCGCGGTCTGAACCCCGGTGAGATCGTGCTCCTGAGCCAGTTGATCGATTTCACGAGGTCGAGGGTGAACACGTTCTATGACGGCGACGTGGTGGTCCACGTGGACTTCACCGAGCCGTACTGTCCGGAACTGAGGGAGAGCATCGTGAAGGCCTCCGGAGCAGCGGGCGTAGGCATCCGGGACTCCGGTACATACGTCTGCGTTGAGGGGCCTCGGCTCGAGACGGCTGCCGAGATAGCCTTTTTCAGCACGATGGGTGCCGACGTCGTCGGCATGACCGGGATGCCCGAGGCGGTCCTTGCAAGGGAGAGCGAGATGTGCTACGCGGCCATCGCCGTGGTGACGAATCCTGCAGCCGGCCTGTCCCGCGCCAGGCTCACCACGAGGGAGGTGGTCGAAACCATGAACCGAAGCGCCGGGAATCTGAACGCCCTGCTCGCGGCAGCGGTCGGCCGCGTCCCCGAAAGCAGGGGCTGCCGCTGCGGAGAGGCGCTGAGGGATGCAGAAATGTGAGGTGTACGTGGAGAGCATACTGATAGTTGAAGACAAGAAGTCCATGGCCGATATGCTCGAGGCCTCCCTCGGTTCCGAGGGCTACAAGTGCATAACGGCCCTCGACGGAAAGGAGGGCATAAGGCAGCTCCAGCAGAGGAGCGTGAGCCTCGTGCTCACCGACCTGAAGCTCCCGAAGAAGGACGGCCTGGAGGTGCTGAAGGCGGCCCTTTCGGAAGACCCCATACTCCCGGTCATCATAATGACCGCGTACGGGACCATAGAGGTGGCTGTCGAGGCGATGAAGCAGGGCGCATACGACTTCATAACCAAGCCGTTCGACATAGATCACCTGCTCGTCATCGTCAGGAGGGCCCTCGAGGCGCGGCGGCTCTACAGGGAGAACCTGCTCCTCAAGGAGGAGGTCTCGTCGAGGACGGGCCTTCCGCGGATAATCGGCGTGAGCGACAAGATAAAGGACGTGGTCCAGAAGGTCCAGAGGGTCGCCCCCACGAAGAGCACGGTCCTGCTTCACGGCGAGAGCGGAACGGGCAAGGAGCTGTTTGCGCGGGCCATCCACCACCTGAGCCCTGCGAGGGACAACCTCTTCGTGCCGATAAACTGTGCGGCCATACCGCGCGAACTGCTCGAGAGCGAACTCTTCGGCCATGAGAAGGGCGCATTCACCGGTGCCGAGTCGAGAAAGCTCGGCAAGTTCGAGCTCGCCCACAAGGGCACGATCTTCCTCGACGAGATCGCCGAGCTGGAACTGTCGCTCCAGGCAAAGCTCCTGAGGGTCCTGCAGGACCACGTCATCGAGCGCGTCGGCGGCACGAGGCCCATACAGGTGGACGTCAGGGTCATAGCCGCGAGCAACAAGGACCTCGCCTCCTGTGTGCAGGAGGGTTCCTTCAGGGAGGACCTGTATTACAGGCTGAACGTCTTCCCCATATACATACCGCCGCTGAGGGAGCGGAGGGACGACATCCCGATGCTCGCCGAATTCTTCGTCAAGAAGTACGCAGCCGAGATGAAGATAAAGCCGAAGAAGATATCGCCCGAGACGATGAAGCTGCTGATGGAGTACAACTGGAAGGGAAACGTCAGGGAGATCGAGAACACGATAGAGAGGGCCATGATTCTTGCAGACGGAGACACCATAATGCCGGGGCACATATCGCTGATGGCGCCGAACGTCGAGACCTCCATAGAGTCCCTCCCGATGGAAGGCCCCCTCGAGGAGACGGCGAAGGCCGCACTGCGGCTTGCCGAGACCATGAGGATAAGAAAGGCCCTCGAGAGCACCAGGTGGAACAAGACGAGGGCCGCCGAACAGCTGCAGGTCAGCTACAAGACGCTGCTGACGAAGATCAAGGAATACAGGATCGAATAGCCCGGGGCCGGCCCGCGAACCTCCCAGCAGAAAATCGTGACCCGGCTGATGATAATCCGTTGTCAGCAAAGGGAAAGCGGGATTCACTGAGGATTGACACCGGGGGTCCGGGCCCGTTAATATAGAATGGTACGGACGGTATCGCATGCCCGGCCGGCTGCGGCACATCCCGTCCTGGTACTCCACCTCTCACCTGTCGGGGCGTACGGCTGAAACGCGATACTACTACTTTCTCAATACTTGATTCGGGGGCAGTATGGCAGGACACTCTAAGTGGTCTCAGATAAAGCACAAGAAGGCTGCGGCAGACGCCAAGAGGGGCAAGCTATTTTCGAAACTCGCCAAGGAGATATCCGTGGCAGCCAGGCTCGGCGGTGATGATCCCGCAATGAACCCGAGGCTGAGGACCGCGATCGAGAAGGCGAAAGAGGCGAACATGCCCCAGGACAACATAAGGAGGGCCGTACAGAAGGGGACCGGCGAGCTGCCCGGAGCATCTTACGAGGAGGCCCTCTACGAGGGTTACGGCCCCGGAGGTGTCGCACTGCTGATCGAGGTGCTCACGGACAACAGGAACCGTACCGTGGCCGAGATAAGGCACCTGCTCGGCAAGCACGGCGGGAGCCTCGGTGAGGCCGGATGTGTCTCGTGGATATTCGAGAAGAAGGGGTATATACTCGTCGGTAAGTCGTCCATTGACGAGGACACGCTCATGAGCATAGTGATCGAGGCCGGAGCCGAGGACATGAAGAACGACCCGAGGGAGGATAACTACGAGATAATCACAGCCCCTGAAGACCTGAACACGATAAAGGAGGCGCTGGCCGAGCACGGGATACCCGTATCCATGGCCGAGATAACCATGCTCCCTAAGACCCAGGTCTCCCTCGACGGGGATATGGCCGAGAAGATGGTCAGGCTGATGGAGGTGCTCGAAGATCATGACGACGTGCAGAACGTGTATGCCAACTTCGACATTCCCGATGAAGTCCTTGCCGGGGCCGAGAAGTGATTCCATACGGGATGCCGACCCGCAAGTTCAATAATAGATGATCTACAAAGTGTCAGAGACAGGGCGTGCCGAGCTGCAGCCCTGGAAAACCGTCCTGTCGAGGCATCTCCTGCTCCTGCTCGCAGCAGTATGCGCGGTGCTCGCCTATGCCCCCGGTGCTCACGCCCTCACCCCTGAGGAGAAGACAAACATCAGGGTCTACAGGGAGGCGAGTCCATCGGTCGTGAACATCACCACCACAACGCTGATAAGGGACTTCTTCTCGATATATCCACAGAAGGGCGCGGGCTCGGGCTCGATAATCGATCCCAACGGCTACGTGCTGACCAACTACCACGTCATAGAGGGTGCCTCGGAGATAACCGTGACCCTGAACAACGGTGACAAGTACAGCGCGGCGTTCGTCGGGGCAGACCCGGAGAACGACATAGCCGTCATCAAGATACCCGCTGTCAAGGGCCTGCAGCCACTGAGGCTCGGTGATTCCGGGAGACTGCAGGTCGGACAGAAGGTCTATGCCATCGGCAATCCGTTCGGGCTCAACTCGACCCTCACCACCGGGATCATAAGCGCCCTCGGAAGGCCGCTGACGACCGAGTCAGGCCGGGTGATAGAGAACGTCATACAGACCGATGCACCGATAAACCCCGGAAACTCCGGCGGTCCCCTCATAAACACCTCGGGGGAGATGGTCGGCATAAACACCGCAATATTCAGTCCCTCCGGAGGCAACGTCGGCATCGGGTTCGCCATACCCGTGAATACGGCGAAGGGCCTGATACCGGACCTCATAAAGTACGGCCGGGTGAAGAGGCCGTGGCTCGGGATAACCGGCGTGCCTCTCTGGAGGGAACTCTCCATGGCCCTGAGGCTCCCGGTAGACACCGGCATACTCGTTTCCGAGGTGGAGCCCGGCGGACCGGCTGCAAGGGCCGGGATCAGGGGAGGCGACAGGCCGGTCGAGATCAGCGGGATAATCTTTTACCTCGGCGGAGACATAATAATCGAGATAGGCGGGCGCAAGGTCGCCTCGATGGACGACCTGAAGAAGGCCCTGAGGGGCAGGAAAGAGGGGGCCGTGGTGCCTGTAAAGGTCGTAAGGGGCAGGAAGGTGCTGACACTCAAGTTGAGGGTGAGGTTGAAGGCATGAGGAAGGCGCTCGCATGCGTGGTGCTTGCCGCGGGTCAGGGCACGAGGATGAAGTCAGCCCTGCCGAAGGTGCTCCATGCCCTGAACGGTGTGCCGATGATACACCATGTGCTCCGGGCCGTCTCGGGACTCAGGCCCGAGAGGGTCGTCGTGGTCGTGGGACGCGACAACAGGAAGGCGCTGGAGGAAGCACTCGGGGCGGAGGACGTCCGGTTCGCCCTGCAGAGGAAACCGCTCGGCACGGCCCATGCGCTCTTGAGCGCGGCAAGGGCGCTCAGCGGGTTTCAGGGGGACGTCCTCGTCATGAACGGCGACACCCCCCTGGTGAGCACCGCTACGCTCAGGCGTTTCGTGACGAGGCACAGGCGTGCGGGGAATGGCCTGAGCCTCCTCTCGTTTGTCGCCGAGGACCCAGCAGGGTACGGGAGGATACTGAGGGACGGCTCTGGCAGACCAGTCGGCATACGGGAGGAGGCCGACGCCTCGGAGGAGGAGAAGTCCATAAGAGAGGTCAACAGCGGCATATACCTCTTCGACGCCGGCACCCTGCCGCTCCTGAAGAGGATCAGGCTCAACGACGGGAAGGGCGAGTACTATCTCACGGACATCCTCGGGATCGCCTCCCGGAGGGGGCTCGACTGCGGCGTCTACTGCTACGGTGACGGTGACGAGTTCATCGGGGTGAACACGAGGGAGGAGCTTCTCAGGGCACAGAGGCTGCTCAGGGAGAGGACCGTCAGGCACTGGCTCGAACGGGACGTGAGCTTCATGGACGAGGAATCGGTCTACATCCAGCCCGGCGTCCTCATAGGCAAGGGCACCCTCATCTACCCGAACGTCTATCTCGAGGGCAGAACGACCATAGGGAACGGATGCGTGATCTATCCCGGCGTCAGGATAACCGACGGCACCGTGGGCGACGGCGTCATCATAAAGGATTCATCGGTCGTCGAGTCGGCCGAGATAAGGGAGGGGGCCGTCGTGGGGCCGTTTGCGAGGCTCAGGCCCGGGACCGTGATCATGAGGGATGCGAGGATCGGCAATTTCGTGGAGGTGAAGGCCTCGACCGTGGGCGAGGGCGCAAAGGCGCAGCACCTCTCATACATAGGTGACGCCGACGTGGGAAGCAGGGTGAATATAGGTGCGGGCACGATCACCTGCAACTATGACGGGCGTAAGAAACACAGGACGGTCATAGAGGATGATGTCTTCATCGGTAGCGACACGCAGCTCGTCGCACCCGTGAGGGTGGAGAAGGGGGCCTACGTGGGTGCCGGCTCCACAATAACGAAGGATGTCCCGCCGGGGGCGCTCGCGATCAGCAGGTCCCGCGAGAGGCACATCAGGGGCTGGGCTCGGAAGAAGAAGAGGAAGAAGGGATGACGCCGCGCCGACCTCACGGCCCCGGCGGCATGGAGCGCAATGAGCGCGGTGACGTAACATGTGCGGAATAATAGGATACATCGGCAGGGACGACGCACTTGACGTGGTGGTCGAGGGGCTTAGGCACCTCGAATACCGCGGGTACGACTCGGCCGGCGTCGCCTTCCCCACGGATGGAGGCATAGAGGTCCGGCGGTGCAAGGGGAAGATCAAGGACCTCGAGGCCATAGTCTATGCCGACAAGCCCGAGACGAACGTGGCCATCGGACATACGAGGTGGGCGACACACGGCGTCCCTTCAGAATACAACGCCCATCCGCACAGCTCCAACGACATCGTACTCGTGCACAACGGGATCATAGAGAACTACCTCGACCTCAAGCGCGAGCTGATCGATTACGGCTACAGCTTCACCTCTGAGACCGATACCGAGGTCCTGTGTCATCTCATAGACCGCCACAGCAGGGAGGAAGTCAAGTTTGAAGAGGCCGTCATCAGGGCGCTCAGGGCCGTCAAGGGTGCATACGCCATAGTCGCCCTATCGGTCAGGGAGCCGCAGAAGATGATCGGTGTCAGGAAGGACAGCCCCCTGGTGCTCGGCATAGGAGAGGGGGAGTTCTTCCTCGCCTCTGATGTGCCGGCCTTCCACACGAGGACGAGGCGGGTGGTCTTTCTCGAGGACGACGACATCGTCGTCCTGAGCCCGGACGGTTACAGGATCATGGACCTCGGCGGCAACGAGGTCGAGAGGAAGACGGAGCTCATACCGCCGATGGCTGCAGGCGCCGACAAGGGCGGCTACAGGCACTACATGCTGAAGGAGATACACGAGCAGCCTCGCGCCCTCTCGGACACGCTGCGCGGCAGGATATTCCCCGAGAGGGGTGAGGTCAACATGAGCGAGTTCAGTCTCGACGAGGATGTGCTGAGGGGGATCGGCCGCATATTCATTGGTGCATGCGGCACGTCCTGGCATGCGGCACTCGCCGGCAAGTACATGATAGAGCAGATAGCCGGTGCCCCGGTGGAGGTGGACCTCGCCTCGGAGTTCCGCTACAGGGGGCCGCTGATAGGCGAGGGAGACCTCTTCATCGCCATAACCCAGTCGGGCGAGACCGCCGACACCCTTGCCGCGCAGCGCGAGGCAAAGAGGCGCGGTGCCATGACCCTGAGCATATGCAATGCACTCGGTGCGACTTCCGCAAGGGAGGCCGACGCGGTCTTCTACACGCACTCCGGGCCGGAGATCGGCGTGGCCTCGACGAAGGCGTTCACTGCCCAGCTCTTCTCCCTCTACCTCTTCGCCCTGATGGTGGCGCGTGTCAGGGGGAAGCTCGGTGCTCAGGACGCCGCCGCAATGATCGCCGAGCTTATGAGGGTTCCGGAAAAGATAGAGAGGATCATAAGCAACGAGGATGCGGTGGTCGCAGTGGCGAAAGAGCTCTTCAAGGCGAGGGACTTCCTCTATCTCGGCAGGGGGATACTGCATCCCATTGCCCTCGAGGGAGCCCTCAAGCTTAAGGAGATATCGTACATACATGCAGAGGGGTATCCTGCCGGTGAGATGAAGCACGGCCCGATAGCCCTCATCGACGAGGACGTGCCGGTCGTCTTTCTCGTCCAGGCCGGCCTGCTGAAGGAGAAGGTCCTGTCCAACATATCCGAGGTGAAGGCGAGGGGCGGCAAGGCGGTGGTCGTTGCAGGCGAGGGCCTGCTCGGTGAGGTCGGGCAGGCCGACTACACCATCGGGATACCGGAGACGAATCCCTACCTGGAGGCCGTGCTCATGGCCGTTCCGCTGCAGCTGCTGGCGTATCACATAGGGGTGCTGAGGGGGTGCGACGTGGACCAGCCGAGGAATCTCGCCAAGAGCGTGACCGTGGAGTAGCGCCTGTCAATGGATTTAGACGGCCCGAATCTGTTATTCTATATAGATAACGCGGGGGTTCGGGTGACACGGGAGGGGGTGAACCGTGGCTGGAGCGTTTCAGGGTGAGAAATATAAAAATGCAGAACGTGCAGGGAAGCGGGGCAGGGTAAGGAGTCTGAAAATCAGAGGGTTGCGGACTTCCATCCACCGGGTCCTCGGCTTTCCGGTTTCTGGGCTTCTTTGAATACTCCGGTCTCTGTACAAAACAAAAGGGGGAATGGGAGATGAGCAAAGAAGAATTGCAGAACGGCCTGAATCCTCAACAGAGGGAGGCGCTGCTCCATACGGAAGGGCCTCTCTTGGTGCTTGCAGGTGCAGGCAGCGGGAAGACAAGGGTCATAACCCACAGATACGCCCTCCTCACCAAAGAGAAGAAGGTTCCTCCGTCTTCCATCCTTACAGTGACATTCACCAACAAGGCTGCTGACGAGATGAAGGAGAGGATATGCGCCCTGACCTGCGAGGACCTCAGGGACTGCTGGATAGGAACGTTCCACTCACAGTGCAACAGGATACTGCGCAGGGAGATAAAGGCGCTGGGATACAGGCCCGAGTTCGTCATATACGACGAAAGCGACCGGCACAGCCTCATAAGGCACATACTGAGGGAGCTGAAGATATACGAGGCGCTCTACAAGGGTGTGGCCTCGAGGATAAGCGCGCTGAAGGCGTCCATGGTGACCCCTGAGGAGTTCCTCTCCTCGGGTGACGGCTTCGGCTTCGACGAAAAGCTCGCAAAGGTCTACGTGAGGTTCCAGGACGAGCTGAGGAGATGCAACGCGCTCGACTTCGACGACCTGATAATGCTCACTGTCCGGCTCTTCCGCGAACACCCGGACATCCTCGGGAAGTACTGCAAGAAGTTCGCCTACATTCTCGTCGACGAGTTCCAGGATACAAACCGCGCCCAGTACGAGCTGATCAAGCTCCTCGCCTCGCGTCACGGCAACATCTTTGCAGTGGGTGACGACGACCAGAGTATCTACCGCTTCAGGGGCGCGGAGGTGAGAAACATCCTGAACTTCGAGAAGGACTTCCCCGGCGTCAAGGTCATAAAGCTCGAGCAGAACTACCGGAGCACCCAGAACATACTCGATGTCTCAGGTGCGGTCATCGCAAAGAACCCGGAGAGAAGGGCGAAGCGCCTGTGGACCGACCGCGGCAGGGGCGAGAAGGTCTTCTTCTACTGGCTCCCTGTCGAGGAGGACGAGGCGAAGTACGTGGTGAGGACCATCAAGGACATATATCTCAAGGGCGTCTACAACTACAAGGACATGGCCGTGCTCTACCGCATAAACCTCCAGTCGAGGGTCATCGAAGAGGCGCTCAGGCGCGAGGGGATACCCTACCGCGTGGTCGGCGGCATCAGCTTCTACGAGAGAAGGGAGATCAAGGATATAATCGCCTACCTGAGGCTCTCAGTGAATCCCCACGACAACGTGAGCCTCAGGAGGATAATAAACACCCCTCACAGGGGTATAGGCTCCGCGACGCTCAACAAGATCGAGCAGGAGGCCAAGAGGCGGGGCGTGAGCCTCTTCGATGCGATCAAGCGCATCTGCAAGACGAAGTCCTCCTCTCAGACGGTCATAGACAAGCTCGAGTCGTTCCTCAAGCTCGTCAACGACATCGCTGGGCTCAGGGACACGCCTGCCTCGGAGGCCGTAAAGTCGGTCCTCGAGATGACCTCCTATGCCGAGGGGATCGAGGAGGAGAGGATACAGAACCTTACAGAGCTGATGCTCTCGGCCGAAGGGATGCCGATCAGCGAGTTCCTCGACAGGGTCTCCCTCGTTACGAAGCTCGACGACACCACGGAGGGCGACTCCATCTCCCTCATGACGCTCCATACGGCCAAGGGGCTCGAGTTCCCTGTGGTCTTCATAGTCGGCATGGAGGAGGGGCTCATCCCCTACTTCAAGTCCGCCGACAGCGAGGAGGAACTCCACGAGGAGAGGCGGCTCTTCTATGTCGGGCTCACAAGGGCGAAGGACATCCTCTGCCTCACGGGTGCGAGCAAGAGGAGGATATTCTCGAGACGCCAGGAACAGGAGCCTTCGAGGTTCCTGAAGGACATCCCGAGGGACTACTGCCACTGGGTGGAGAAGGCCTCCTGCAGTGATGTGCAGGGCGGCAACGGCGCCAAGAAGAAGGCCGCCGGCAAGAGCCAGACGGTCGTTTATGCATTCCCTTACAAGACGGGCTGTCGCGTGAGGCATCCGAAGTGGGGCATAGGCGTCGTCAGGGACTGTTACGGCAAGGGTGACGACCTCAAGGTATGCGTCAACTTCCCGGGCGTGGGTATAAAGAGGCTGGCCCTGAAGTTTGCACACCTCGAGAGGATCTGAATTCATTGGTTATTCGCTGCCTCAGGGTGTATAATAAAAAAGACGGACGCAGCAGAACGAGTCAGGAGGGTCAGGGGATGAAGATATCGGCCGGTGATGTCGAGCACATAGCCCGGCTTGCCAGACTGGGCCTGAACGATGAAGAGAAGAGGATGTACGGTGCCCAGTTGAACGAGATACTCGACTACGTCGACAAGCTGAACGAACTGGACACGGCCGGAGTCGAACCCACCAGTCACGTAATTCCCATAAAGAATGTCTTTCGCAGGGATGTGCCGGGAACCTCGTTGCCGCGGGAGGAGGCCCTCGGCAACGCCCCACAGGCCGCGGACGGATTCTACCGGGTTCCCAAGATCATCGATTAGGAGTGCGATCCCTGCTTTTGAGGGCTGTGAACCCTGAGACTGCGGGGGGCTGAATTGAAGACCGGTTTTTTCCAAGGCGCGTGCAGGGGGCTGATCTTTTAGCCGTTGACTCATGTGTCCAGACCATGACGAACACACTCGCGGTCCCCTGAGATCCTGAAGGAATGGGAACAGGGAGTCACGGGTTGGGCGACTCAGGAGTGTCGTCTCCGGCATGAGGCGGTAAAACAGTACAAGGCAGGTATTTGCAAATGTTGAGATGCATGCTTAAGGCCAAGATTCACATGGCCACGGTTACGGACTGTATCCTCGAGTACGAGGGGAGCATAAGCATAGACGAGGAGATACTGGAGGCGGCGGGCATGCTGCCGTACGAGCAGGTCCAGATAAGCAACCTCGACAACGGCGAGAGGTTCACCACCTACATCATTCCCGGTGAGCGCGGCGGCAGGAGGTTCATGCTGAACGGACCGACCGCGCGGAAGGCCGTACCGGGCGACAAGATAATCGTGTTCTCGTATGCGTGGATGGATGAGGCGGAGCTCTCCTCTGCCGGGCCGAGGGTCCTTATCATGGACGAGGGGAACAGTGTGAAAGAGGTCCGTGACCTGAGGAGAGAGGTCCATGATCTCGATGAAGGGTGAGTGATGACCGACGCCCTCTTGATGAAAGGCAACGAAGTGATCGCCGAGGCGGCGGTCATGGCGGGCTGCCGTTTTTATGCCGGCTATCCCATCACCCCGCAGAACGAGATACCCGAATACATGTCGTGGAGGATGCCCGAGGTGGGGGGCGTCTTCATACAGGCCGAGAGTGAACTCGCGGCCGTGAACATGGTCTACGGCGCCTCCGCCGCCGGTGTCAGGGCTATGACGTCATCCTCCTCTCCGGGCATAAGCCTGAAGCAGGAGGGTATATCCTACCTCGCCGGGGCCGAGCTTCCGGCGGTCATCGTGAACATTCAGCGGGGCGGACCCGGGCTCGGAAACATATCAGGCAGTCAGCAGGACTATTTCCAAGCCACGAGGGGCGGCGGACACGGTGACTACAGGTTGCTCGTCTACGCTCCGTTCAGTCACCAGGAGCTCTGGACCCTCACGATGAGGGCCTTCGACAGGGCCGACGAGTACAGGAACCCCGTAATGCTGCTTGCTGACGGCGTGCTGGGGCAGATGATGGAGCCCTTCGTTCCGACCGAGTACGTGCCCCCGGCCCTGCCTGCCAAGGACTGGGTGCTCGACGGCTGCCGCGGTCGGCCCCCGAGGGTGATAAAGTCACTCTACCTCGGCGACGGCAAGCTCGAGATGCAGAACCTGAAGCTGCAGGGCAAGTACCAGAGGATGAGGCAGGAGGACGTCATGTTCGAGTCCTACATGGTCGATGACGCCGACGTGGTACTCGTCGCCTTCGGGATAACCGCGCGGGTCTGCCTCTCGGCCGTTAGGGCGCTCAGGAGGGAGGGCAGGAGTGTAGGGCTCTTCAGGCCTATAACTCTCTTCCCGTTTCCCGACAGGCAGTTGAACGAGCTTGCGCGCGCGGGCAAGAGGTTCCTGGTGGCCGAGCTGAACCTCGGCCAGATGGTCGAGGACGTGAGGCTTGCGGTGGGCGGCCTGGCGGAAGTACGGTTCTACG
>DRKX01000164.1 GCA_011051565.1 Nitrospirota bacterium
ACAGCATCGACGGCAAGGAGTACCTCGACTTTGTCGGAGGCATCGCGGTCAACATACTCGGACACTGCCACCCGAGGGTGGTCGTGGCCGTACAGAAGCAGGCACAGAGGCTCCTGCACGTCTCGAACCTCTATCAGATAGAACCCCAGATAAAGCTTGCGAAGATACTCGTTGAGAACTCGTTCGCCGACAAGGTCTTCTTCTGCAACTCCGGCGCCGAGGCGAACGAGGGAGCGATAAAGCTCGCCAGGAAGTACGCCAAGGAGCGCCTCGGAGGGGAGAGGTTCGAGATAATAACCGCGCTCAACTCCTTTCACGGCCGGACACTTGCGAGCCTTACGGCGACGGGTCAGGAGCGATTCCACAGAGGCTTCGAGCCCCTCGTACCCGGGTTCAGGTATGTGCCGTTCAACGACCTCGGAGCCCTGAGAGAGGCTATAAGTGAGAAGACCTGCGCGGTGATGCTCGAGCCGATACAGGGTGAGGGCGGCGTCGTCGTCCCCTCTTACGAGTACCTGAAAGGCGTGAGGGACCTCTGTGATGAAACGGGCATACTGCTGATCCTCGACGAGGTCCAGACCGGGATCGGAAGGACCGGCAGGCTCTTCGCCTACGAGCACTTCGGCATGGAACCCGACATCATGACACTGGCGAAGGGACTCGGCGGAGGGGTTCCCATCGGTGCGCTGCTTGCAAGGGAAGAGGTGGCGGCAGCGTTCGTACCCGGCAGCCATGCGTCCACCTTCGGCGGCAACCCGCTCGCAACACAGGCTGCAATAGCCACCATAGAGACGGTCCTCGAGGACGGAATCCTCCTCGAGGAGTGCCGGAGGCTCGGGAGGTACTTCGTCAGGAGGCTGTCGGACCTCAAAGAGTCGTTTTCGAGTATAATAGTGGATATACGGGGAGTCGGCCTGATGGTCGGGATGCAGCTCACGAGGGACTGCGTTCCGATTGTCAGGGCCTGCATGGAGAAGGGAGTGCTGGTCAACTGCACGGCGAACAACACCCTCAGGTTCACTCCGCCGCTAATAGTTACGGAAAAGGAGATAGACACAGTGACGGACATAGTCGGAGACATACTGGAGAGGCTGTCATGAAGCGGGACTTCCTGAGGCTCTGGGACTTCACTTCCGAGGAGATCACCGGCATCATCGAGAGGGCCTTGGCCCTGAAGTCAGGGGTGGACGCCAACCTCTGCCCGCTGATAGGCAAGAGCCTCTGGCTCCTCTTCGAGAAACCCTCCACCAGGACACGGATATCCTTCGAGGTAGGCATCTACCAGCTCGGGGGACAGTCCATATACATGAAGCCCTCGGAGATACAGATCGGCAGGGGCGAGAGCACCGCCGATACGGCGAGGGTGCTGTCGAGGTACCTCGACGGCATCATAATCAGGACCTTCGAGCACTCAAAGCTCGAGGAGTTCGCCGCCAACTCCGACATACCGGTCATAAACGGGCTGAGCGACCTGCACCACCCCTGCCAGGTGCTGGCGGATCTCATGACCATAAAGGAGAAGAAGGGAGTGATCGAGGGCACGAGGATCGCATACATCGGCGACGGCAACAACGTGGCCAACTCCCTCATGGAGGCTGCAGGCAGGATGGGACTGTCGCTCAGCATCGCATGCCCGGAAGGTTACGAACCTGACGCGGTTATTCTCGAACAGGCACGTGCCGGGAACGGAGAGATCATCATCCTGCGGGACCCGAAGGAGGCGGCGGGCAGGGCGGACGTCATCTACACCGATGTATGGGTGAGCATGGGGCAGGAAGGCTCCGCGGAAACGAAACGGAAGAAGTTCAGCGCCTACCAGGTCAACGCCTCGCTGCTTGCGTGTGCGAAGAAGGACGTCATCGTGATGCACTGCCTCCCGGCGCACAGGGGTGAGGAGATCACCGACGACGTCATAGACGGCCCGCAGAGCGTGGTCTTCGACCAGGCTGAAAACAGGCTTCATTCGCAGAAAGCGCTCCTTGAGATGCTGATAAGGTGACACCCGGCCCTGCGGACGACCCCACAGCCGAGGATAGATGGAAGAGATCATACGGCTTCCGGTATCTATACATCCTGAGAACTCTGGAGTATTCCGGCTGAGCAGCCATACCGATTCGCCTTGTGAGTGAACCACTGTACATAATACCACTTGGAGGCGTCGAAGAGGTCGGCGGGCTGAACATGACCGTCGTCCAGCACGGCGACGACATGATCGTCATCGATGCAGGGCTGATGTTCCCCGAGGACGAGATGCTCGGCATCGACTTCGTCATACCGGACTTCACATACCTTATCGAGAACCGGGAGAAGATGAAGGCCGTGATCATAACCCACGGACACGAGGACCACACGGGTGCCCTCCCCTTCCTCATCAGGGAACTCGGCGGTTCCGTGCCTATCTACGGCACGCCGCTTACGCTGGGGCTCCTGAGGGACAAGCTATCCGAACACAGGCTCTCGGCACCCCTCCACACCGTCAAGCCGAGGGACACGGTCACGCTCGGCGGATTCACCGTGGAGTTCGTGCGGGTGACCCACAGCATCGTGGACGGGGTGGGACTCGGCATCAGCACCCCCTACGGTCTGGTGGTCCACACGGGTGACTTCAAGATCGATCCGACACCGGTCGACGGCGAGCTTCTCGACTTCCACAAGTTCTCCGAGTACGGCGACAGGGGCACCCTGCTCCTGATGTCCGACAGCACCAACGCTGAGAAAGGCGGATTCACATACTCGGAAAAAGAGGTCAGGAGGGTCTTCGAGGACATATTCTCCACCGCGCCGGGCAGGCTCATCATCGCCACGTTCGCATCGAACATACACAGGATACAGCAGGTGATCGACGTGGCCGTGAAGTACGGGAGGAAGGTCGCCATATGCGGAAGGAGCATCGTATCGAACGCCCAGATAGCCCTCGACCTCGGTTATCTCAGGCTGCCGGAGAAGACGTGGCTCAGCCTCGACGAGATACAGAGGCTGCCCGACAGGGAGGTGACGCTGATCACGACCGGCAGTCAGGGGGAGCCGATGAGCGTACTGTCTCGCATAGCCACGGGCGAGCACAAGACCATCAAGATCAGGCCGGACGACACCGTCGTGATCTCAGCCAAGGTGATCCCGGGCAACGAACGCTCCATAGGCAAGATAATAAACCACCTCTTCCACCGCGGGGCGAACGTAATCTACGAGAAGGTCTCCGAGGTCCACGTATCGGGACATGCATCAAAGGAGGAGCTCAAGCTGATGCTCAACCTCGTGAGGCCCAAGTACTTCATGCCGGTGCACGGGGAGTACAGGCACCTCGTCTACCACTCGAAACTGGCCGAGAAGCTGAACATCCCCAAGGAGAACATATTCATAATGCAGGACGGCGGTGTTCTCGAGATAGACGGCGAGGGGGCGAGACAGAACGGAAAGGTCGACTCCGGCAGGATCTTCATCGACGGGAAGGGTGACATCGAGGATATCGTCCTCAGGGACAGGTGGAGGCTCGCCCATGACGGCATAGTCCTCGTGATACTCTCGATGGAGAAACCCTCGGGCCGTATCGCCTCGGGCCCCGACATAGTATCGAGAGGGTTCATTTTCGAGGAGGCCTCGCCGGAGGTGATCGCTGAGGCGAAACGCGTGGTGGCCGACACCATAACAGGGCTCGACGCCGAGGTGCTCCAGGACCTCACGCTCACGAAGGCGAGGATCAGGAACACGCTGAAGAAACACATATACAGGACCATGAACCGCAGGCCGATGATAGTGCCGATCATATTTGAAATATAGGCCCGGTATTCTGTAATATTGACATGTAGTTCCTGAAAGGGGTCTGAATGAAACAGAGCCTGCTGCTTGCAGCAATCGTCATCCTCGGGTTGGGCATCCTCTATGCGTGCACGGAGCTGAAGAGGTCGAAGCCCATCCTGCCGCTGAGCGAATACGAGAGGATGATAGCCGGACGCCTCGATGCCGACTACGTGGGTACCGAGACCTGCCTCGCGGCCTGTCACGCCCACGACAGGATAAGGGCCGCCTTCGACGCAAGCACAATGGGAAGGCAGCTCAGGAGGGAGTCCGGGCTCCCCCTCGTCGACTGCGAATCATGCCACGGGCCCGGAAGCCTCGCAATCAAGGGGATCACCCGGGAACTCGTCGAGGAGAACAAGAGGAAGGGAATCAAGACCGAATGCAACTATGAGACCCTGATCGACATAAAGAACCTTCCGGCGGTCGCAAAGAGCCTCATATGCCTCAAGTGCCACAGCGGCAACGCCACGTTCAACCTCCACGAGTGGAACAGCGGTGTCCACGCTGTAAACGACGTCTCCTGCTCAGACTGCCACAGAATACATGCGGGCCCCGACCTCAAGGTGAAGCCGAAGGAGACGGCGGCCATGTGCTTAGAGTGCCACCAGGACATTGCGGCCTACTTCAAGATGCCGAGCCGCCATCCCGTCGCCGAGGGAAAGGTCTACTGCACGGACTGCCACAACCCACACGGAACGACGACCGAGAAGCTCCTCCGCGCCGACAGCGTCAAGGAGACGTGCACGCGCTGCCACGGGGAGAAGGAGGGCCCGTACCTCTACGAGCACGCGGACCTGACGGACGACTGCACGAACTGCCACATGCCGCACGGCTCTCCCAACAACAACCTGCTGGCCGTGCGGGAACCGTTTCTGTGCCTGCAGTGTCACCAGAGCCACAGGATCAACACCGCAACGGGTGAATCCAAGACGCCGGCGCTGAAAGGATTCTTCTTCACCAGGTGCACCAACTGTCACAGCCAGATACACGGCACCGACATACCGTCGCCTGGTGGCAAGGGGAGGTTCATACAATGATCAACGCAACGGCAAGGGGTGCTCCACGCATGGAGGTCAGCCGCCACGCCTGCCTCCTCGCCCTTATCGTGATAACGGCCCTCGCACTGCCCGCTATAGAGGCCCGGGCCGAGGAACCCCGGAGGCAGACATACAGCCACACGCACACCCTCGGTGCCGGATACAACTGGTCGAGGCTCGACGGTTCCCGGCGGGTCACCGAGTACGGCTCTGCAGTCAAGTCACCCGTCCTCAGGGCCGACATAGAGCTATACCCACTGCCCCACAGGCTGTACCTCGACCTCTCGACCCTTGAGAGAGACGACCTCTACCTCGACACGGGGTATGCATACGGCGAGGTGCTGCTGTCGAGGTTCATCATGCGCGGCCTCACACACAACCTCGACCACTACCCCCTGCCCGCGGCCGATCCCGATTCGGTCACGAGGAAATACAACGACAGAAACGCCGGTGATTCGTATCAGGCGGACGTAACGGCGAGCGACCTATTCCTGAGGCTCAAGACTCCCGACTACCCCTTCCATCTCTTCGCCAGATACTTCAGATACGACAAGGAGGGAACGGTTCAACAGAGATTCCTCGTGGGATACTTCAACGACATGACCGTGACCTCGGAGAGCAGGAGGATCGACTACAGGACGGAAGAGGTGACCGTGGGGTCGAACGGCCATTTCGGTCCCGTCGAGGTCGAGTACACCCACAAGGAGAAAGACTTCGTTCCCGGCGGGAACAAGGTGCTCGAAGACCCCTATCCGGCCACCTCCACCAGACCATCCGACGTATATCCCCACAACCTCATACCCGAGACACGCACATCGTCCGACTACATAAAGGCGCACTCGTCCTATACGGGACGCATCACGGCCTCGGCTTCGTTCGGCAGCATCAGGCAGTCGAACGAGGACAGCTCGGTTAGAAGGGACATGACCGTCGGGGCCGGACAGTTGAGCTTCATCCCCACGGACAGACTATCCTTCTTCCTGAGGTTCAGGTTCAGGGAACTGGACGAGGAGGGACCTGAGACAACCGTGCTCAAGGGACTCAGCAATGAACTGACCTATGATGTGCGCCCGCCCCTCGACGTAAGACAGCGGGAGGCATCACTGTGTTTCCGGGCCCGGCCCCTGAGGGGCATAAATCTCACCGGGAGCTACTCCGTGGGCAGGAAGGACATCTACGGCACCGAAGACTGGCTCCTGACCGACAGGGACACCACGGTCAACACCCTTGAGTTCAAGGCCTACGGGAATCTGTTCAGGAGGCTCAAGTTCAGGACCGGCTACAGGTACAGTGACTACGGAGACCCGCTCTACAACACCGAACCCGACCTCTCACACGAGCTGAAACTCTATACGAGCTACACCCCGGTCCCCGGCGTCGTGACCGTTCTCAGCTACAAGCTGCGGAAGGAACGGCGCGACAACCTGAGATTCATCAACACCCTGACGGAGAGCCCGATCGAGACCGGCCAGAGGGACAGGACCTCCCACAACATACTCGGCATCATCATGCTCACCCCCGGTGAAAGGACGTCCGTCACCTTGACATGCGGATACTACAGGAACAGCCTCAGACAGACACTGCTTTATTCGACGTTCCTCGGCGACGGCTCCTCTGACCCGGGGGAACCGATCACTGACGGCGGTGTGCCGTACTCTGACGAGTCCACGTCATACTCCGTCGGTATAACGCACCGGCTCAACGACCGGACCGACGTCTCGGCCGATGCCGGACAGACGTTCTCGAAGGGCAGGTTCCGGACCGGAGACCCGCTCGCCGACGGCATCGCCTCCTTCTCAACGCTCAGGGTGACGGAGACGTCCGTCTCGGTGAAGGGCAGGCACGAGATGGCGGACGGCTTCGGCGTCGAGACGATCCTCGGCGTCAGAGACTATAATGACCGTGTCGACGACTACAACGACGGCAGGTTTTACCAGGCAATCCTGATCCTGACAAAGAGGTGGTAAGATCAAAAGGCTGACACTCTTAACGGTTTTGATCCTCTCATTCCTTGCGGGCCCCCTGCATGCCGCGACAAAGGATGGTATCGTGGCAGGGGTGGTCTTCTCGGGCGACCTGCCCTTCTACAGGGAGATTCACGAGGAGCTCGTCAGGAGACTGTTCGAGAAGGGATACGACAAGAAGGTCAGATTCATCATCCAGCGACCCAACCCGGACGCACTCGCCTGGAGCAACGCAATAAGGAAGATGATCGCCTATGACGCGTCCCTTATAATAGTCTACGGCTCAGGTGCCGCGCGCGCCGCACTGTACGAGTCGTCCTCGGTCCCCATCATCTATGCCGCGGTCTACGAACCCGAGAGATCGGGCATCAAGGGATCGAACATCAGGGGGGTCGGATACCGGATACCCGTATCGAGTATCATCAGGTACCTGAGGAAGACCGGAGACATCAAGAAGATCGGTGTACTGTACTCGGACGCCGAACCCAGCACCAAGACACAGTACGATGACGTCAAGGCCGCCTGTGAAAGCCTCTCGATCGATGTGGTCAAGATTCCTATAAAGAGGCCGAGCGAGATCGGCAGGAGGCTCAGGCTGATGTCATACGACAGCCTGCTGCTTACGAGCAGTGCGCTGATCAACAAGTACTTTCCGGACTACATCCTCGTGTTCAGAAAGAAGCCGGTTCCCCTGGCAGCCATAATCACCGGCCTCGAGGAGTACTCCGTCATCACGCTCTCGACGGACCCGCGCAAGCAGGGGGACATACTGGCCAGGAACCTCATCCAGTTCATAAACAACGGCGACATAAGCGGCATCGAGAACACCGAACTCCTGAAGAACTCCTTGACGTTCAACATGCGTCTCGCGATAGACCTCGGGCTGGACATACCGGTGGAACTCTTGACGGAATCCGACAGGGTGATAAAGTAATGAAGAGACTCGTCGTCCTGACCGTGCTGGGCTGTCTGCTCCTGTCCTCTCAGTCGGTGAAGGCCGCATCAGGAGACAAGGAGCTGCTGATAGGGCTCATCCCCGAGCAGAACATCTTCAAGCAGATAGAGAGGTACAAGCCACTGGCCATATATCTTTCCAAGAGGACGGGGATAGGGGTGAGGCTGACGATACTGAGCCGCTACGGCGACATAATAGACCGGTTCGTCCAGCGGGGTCTCGACGGTGCTTTCTTCGGCGACCTCACGGGGGCGCTCGCCATAGAGAAGCTGGACATAGAACCCCTCGTGCGGCCGGAGAACCTCGACGGCTCGACCTCCTCCTACGGCTACATAATCGTAAGGAAGGACAGCGGGATAAGGAGCGTCGCCGACATGAAGGGAAAGGTGGTCGCCTTTGTCGACAGGGCGACGGTCACGGGATACCTGTTCCCCCTGGCGTACTTCAGGTCCCGGGGGGTGAAGAGCCTGGAGGGGTTCTTCTCGGAATACTACTTCACGGGCAGTCACGACTCCTCTGTCTATGCAGTGCTCGACGGACGCGCAGACATCGGATGCGTAAAGAACACCATATACAACAACCTCGTCTCAAGGGACCCGACGATCAGGGAAGAGCTGAGGATCATCGCAAAGTCCCCCCTTATGCCCGAAAGCACGCTCTGCCTCCGGAGAGACCTCCCAGAAGAGGTCAAGAAGAGCGTGAAGGACGTGCTCCTGGCGATGGACAGGGACAGGGAGGGCCGCAAGATACTCGCGAGGCTTCAGGCGAAGAGGTTCGTAGAGGCCTCGGTCGAAGACTTCAGGCCCGTCTATGAGATGCTCGAGACACTCGGAGAGGATATAGAGACATACCAGTACAGGGTCAGATGAAGGTGAGCCTTTACGATTTCCCGGACGAATCGATTTCGGGAGATGGGAAAAGCACTTCTGCAGGACTCGACGAGGTGAGCCCTTACAGGATCGCGGGTGCCGGAATTTCATAGATGCGGAAAAAGATAACGCAATATCTCCTGATCATCTTCTTGCTCTTCGCCCTGAGCGGAGGCATAGCGATCACGGCGCTGTCGCAGGTAACAAAGGACCTGAACAGCCTGATAACCCTCCACAAGGTCGAGATCATACGCCAGAACCTCGTAATAAACCTCCAGACCGTACAGACCAACCTCTACACCATAGGGACCTCCTTCGGACCGGACCTCGACGTCATAGTGGAAAACGTAACCTCCCTCGACAAGGCGATAACGAGCTGCCAGGGATGTCATCACGGCCCCCTGCTGACGAAGAAACTCAACCGGCTCAAGAAGTTCACGGAGAAATACAAGGAAGCGCTCAGCGCCTTCATAACCACGACGGCCAACCCCGAACGCGTCAAGAGACTCCAGATGGCAACGGCCGAGATCGGAGAGATGCTGCTTCAGAGCACGCGCGAGATGGCCTTCATCACCAACCAGAAGCTCAAGGAGAAGTCGGCAACGGCGCTGCGCGAGGTGGAGCGCATAAAATGGATACTCCTTGCAAGCCTGATAGGCATCATGATAACCGGCTGCATCATCGCCGTAAACCTCACCAGCGAGATACTCAAGCCCATAAGGGAACTCTCCGATGCAGCGAGAGAGGTAGCCTCGGGAAATCTCGGCTATACGAT
>DRKX01000165.1 GCA_011051565.1 Nitrospirota bacterium
GACAAGCCGGCTCGCTGTGTTGAACCCGACCGCCGAGGGGTCGTACGACGCGTTGTATCCGGGCGGGGAGTTGCCGAGCGTGGCGTCTGCCGAGACTATCCCCTGCACGTTGTGGCCGTACGCATCTCCGGAATCGACGACATATCTGAAGTTTCCGCCTGCAAGGTCCACAGAGGCCGAGTGGTACACCTGCGGTATCGAGTTCACTATGTTGCTGCTCGTGTTCTGTGCATGACACCCTATGCAGTCGCCGCGGAGCAGCCTCTGGTTGGGAGTGGCGGAATTGTCATAGTTCATCGGTACTCCGCCCTGACTGTTGTGCATGGTGTGGCAGTTGCTGCATACACCGCCGACTTCGGCCCCGACCCCACCGGACAGAAGCATCAGCAGCAGGACAATACATGCCGATATGTATCCCTTCTTGATCATCAGAGCTATAGCAAAAACTCCTCTCTTCTAATGAAATTAAGCAAATATCATACCAGGAAACTCTCAAGGCCACACATCGTGACCTCTACCGCAGCGTGAGCACAAAGCCAAGCGGTGACGGCACCGCACCGTATGAACACCTCGGCAAGCATGGGTGCCTGAGCAACCGCGCAGCTGCTGCACGCACTGGTATGTAATCCACTACACACTATTGAGCATCTATATTCTCACGGTCACGGCATCTTATGGCACTGGATACAGAGTTGTCTCTTTCTGTCGAACGAGAGCATGAAGTCGGCCTTGGCGGCATGCATGCTGTGACACGATATGCACGTCACCTCCCTGCCGTTACGCGGGTCTATCACCCCTTCACCAACCGGATGGGTGATCTCGTGCTGTGATTCATGGCATTTCGAGCACGTTTCGATGTCGTCCGTCCTGAAGTAGAGCGGCTGATCCGAGTGCCCCGGCACGTGACACTCAAAGCATCTCCTCTCCTTGACAGGGGCACAGCGTATCGACTTCAGGGTCCGTTCCATGAGCGCGGTCCTCTTCTCGGTCTTCTCGTGGCACCCGAGACAGACGCCTGATTCGTCGACAGTGAGGTTCTTCTTCTTTGATGCATGCGGACTGTGACAGAGGGTGCAGGCGTTGTCACGGCCTGCTCCGTGGGGGTCCAAACCACCGGGCGGGGCTGCTGCACCCTTGTGACAGCCCAGGCACAGCGCCTCGCCTTTCACTTTGGGACTCATCCTCCTGCCGGAGGTGACAGGGCCGTGGCACTCCCTGCAGTCCTTGCCGAGGAACGACTCGTGTCCATACGGACCGAGGAGGCCAGCCGCATCAGAGGCATGCCCGGAGTGGCACTCTGTGCAGTCCATCCCCCTCGTGAGGCGCGCTATCGGAACACCGTCAGCCCTGCAGCGGGGTTCATGACAGCTCCGGCAGAGCCTCGACGGGGCCGAGAGCAGCTGCTCCTCCTCTGAAGAGGCATGTGCGTCGTGGCAAGAAGAACACTTGCCCGCCTTGAAGACTGCGTGCACCTGCCGTTTTC
This sequence comes from Nitrospirota bacterium, assembly GCA_011051565.1. Taxonomy (GTDB): domain Bacteria; phylum Nitrospirota; class Thermodesulfovibrionia; order Thermodesulfovibrionales; family JdFR-85; genus BMS3Bbin07. The sequence continues at coordinate 1,484 of DRKX01000165.1, forward strand.
CCAGTTGTTCCTTGAGGTTCCCGTGACAGTTCCAGCATATCTCTTTCTCCTCGCTTACCAGGAGGTACTTGTTATTTCCGCTGTGGGGATCGTGGCAGTCGGTACAAGTGCCCTTCTTCAAGGCACCGTGCAGGTTGGACTGCCGGATCAGTCTCCTTATCTTCTTGTGGCAGCCGAGACAGACAGACTCAGTGTCATCCTTCAACAGGCCCCTCTTGTCACTGACATGAGGGTTGTGACACGCGACACACCGGCCCTGGGCGAACGGTGTGTGGACGTATGCGTCGGAAAGGCCCTTCTTCAGTTCCTTGTGACACCGGTAGCACTGCTCCGGCACATCCGCATTGAGGCCGGAGCGGGCGTCGGCACCGCCGCTCACCAGGAGCGTCAGGACGAAGGCGGCAACAGCAAGACACAGAGCAGCAGGCCCATGGATCGTTCCGGCAACGGCCCCTGTCAACCTTGACGGCCGCACCCTTGTCTCACCTGTGGCAGGCTTCACAGTCCCTCCTCTCAAACGGCTCGTGCTTTACCTTCTTGAGCATCCCGGGCTCTTCGGTCGCGTGAGGCTCGTGACAGCTCAGGCATCGTTCGATCTCGGCCAGGCGCCTTCCGTTGTGCATCCTCATCAGCCTCTCGGACCTGCCGGCATGGCACTTGAGGCAGAGTGACGGATCGGACTCCTTCAGCAGTGCCTCGGTCCCGGAGTCGTGGGCGGAGTGACAACTGAGACAGTCTCCACCCTGCATCTCCAGGTGCCCTTTCCTTGCAGTCGTGGTCACCACCCGTCCGTGGCACGAAAGACAGAGCTGTCCCGGCCTGCTCAGCAGCATCCGGTCTATCTTGGTCCCGTGCGGACTGTGACAAGCCGTGCACTTGCCCTCCTCCACGGGCAGGTGTCTCGTCTTGCTCTTCTCCAGGGCCCTCTCCGAAGCCCTGTGACACTTGAAACACAGCTCCTTCATCGGGACACGCGTGTTCGCAATATAGTCACCGGCATGCGGGTCGTGACATGCGCTACAGGCGCGATCCCTGAACGGAGGATGCTTCTTGCTGTCGTCAACATCGGGCAGCATGCCGTCGTGGCACTTCAGGCAGACCCGGTCCCCGGAACCGTTCAGCAGGGCACCGTCGCCTGCTGAGGCATGCGGCTCGTGACAGGAGAGGCAATCACCCTTCCGCACAGGGGTGTGGATATACGTCTTGAAGAAGGACTTCTCCTCCTTCTCGTGGCAGCCGTAGCAGAGCCGTGCCTTCACGGCCTTAAGCATGCGGGGCCGGTCGGTACCGTGGGGACTGTGGCACTGTGTGCACTTCAGCGAGGCGAACGGTTCATGCGTGGTCTTCGATTCAAGCTCTCGCTTCGTATCGGCATGGCACGTAAGGCACAAACGCCCCCTTGGAGCCTTCAGGTATGAAGGGTTGGCAGATCCATGCGGATCGTGACAGGCCGTGCATCCCTTCTCCTTTATCGGCTCATGCAGGTTGGTCACCGCCACCTTTGGCTCGTCCTCGTGGCACTTCAGGCAGAGCTTCATCCCCTTCTGGCGCGTAATGTCCGGATTGTCCGAGGCATGAGGAGAGTGGCAGTCGAGACATCTTCCCTCTGCGGCAGGGGTATGCCTGTAGGCGGTCTTGAAGGACTTCTCCTCCTTCTCGTGGCAGCCGTAGCAGAGCTTTCCACCGGTGGCGACTACACCGAGGGGATCGGCTCCTCCAGACGGCTTGTGACAGGAACTGCACTGGCCGCGCTTCACGGGTGCGTGGACGGATTTCCTGAGCAGATTGTCTCCAGCCGAGCTGTGAGGGTCGTGACAGTCCGTGCACCTGCCCTTCTCGACAGGGTATCCTTCGTGTGCCTTCCTGAAATCCCCCTCTGCTGGATCATGACACTTCCGGCAGAGCCCTGCCTCGTCAGTGACGAGATTGTTCTTGTATCGAGACCCGTGCGGCGCGTGACACGTCTGACATCCATCCGAGAGCGGTTCATGGCGGTTGGCCCTCTCAAAAGGTGCCCTGTCGTGACACGTAAAGCACTGCGCACTGCCCGTCGCCTTCTGCAGCGAGTCGTCATCTGAAGCATGGGGGTCATGACACGCCACGCATCTGCCCTGTTTCAGCGCGGTATGAACACTTGGCAAGCTCTCAACCTCAGCGGCCGTCTTCTCATGACATGTGAAGCAGAGCTTCTTCTCCTCCCTCTCCTTGAATGACTTCACGGCAAGCCTTCCGTGGCGGAGATGGCATGCCTCGCAGTCTCTTCTGCTCACCGGAGAGTGTACGTACTTCTTCTGGAGGTCCTTCAGCTTGTCCTTGTGACAATCGAGGCAAGGCTTGGGCGCGAATCCACGCCTCTTCGCCGTATCTTCGGAAGCGCATGCATGTACGAAGGCGATCACCAGGAGGACAAGGAGTATCTTCAGCAGCCCCTCTCCTCTGGAACGGACTCTTCCTCTCATAATTGAATGGCCTTTCATTTTCGCCTGATTCTGATAATTTATCCCTGCCCGGTCCTGTTTGTCAAGGACAAACGCTACTTCCGTATCTCGTCCTCGATCGACTTGACCGCATCCTCATACACGCGTATGCGCGCCTCGGCCCTCAGTCTCGATACGTATCGGTCCATCAGCCTCTTGAGTTCCTCCCTGACATACGCCTTGAAGACCGCATCCCTCACCTGTGCGAAGTCCTTCACCTCACCTTCGGCCCTTGCCAGCAACCGGATCACCCTGTAGGAGTCGCCGACTCTGAACACCGGGCTCACCGCTCCCGGCTCCAGCCCCTTCACCGCATCTCTTGCAGGGGGAGGAAGCTCATCGAGAACGAGCCAGCCGGCGTCTCCGCCCTCCTGGGCCGCACTGTCGATGGACCTCTCCTTTGCAAGCCACGAAAAGTCTGCACCCTCTTCGAGGCTCCTCAGTATCTCCCGGGCCTGGTCGAGACTCGCGACCGTAATCTGCTGGATCCTGAACCTCTCAGGCCCGGCAAATTCGCTGCCGTGCTCTTCGTAGTAGTCCCGCAGTATCTGCTCTGAAACCTTTATCTGCGGGAAGATAACCTTGTCGATGAACGCCTGCTTCAGGACCTGTGCCTCGTAGCGCTCGATCCTGCTCTTGAGGTCCGGGGCGGTATCGTAATGCCGCCTGAGCGCCTCGAGGTCGACCACCTTGCGGTCGACCCAGCTGTTGACTATGTACTCCTTAGGCTTTCCCCTGTAGGATGCAGCCATGGATAAGAGCTCTCCTGCGGTCAGGACCGAGCCATCGACCTCGGCCACCACGGCGCTGCTGTCCGCCCACTCACCGGAGGCATCCCTGTTGTCGAGGTCGATTGATGCGAGGAGTTCTTCATCCACCCTGATCGAGGCACGCTTGCGCAGAAGATCGAGGTATTCGTCGGCACGAGCCTGCTCCTTCTGCTTCCTGACAGCCTTCTCTACTGCATTGCGCACGTCATCGAACTTCTCGTCAGGGGCCTCTTTCCTGCTGTAGAGCTTCACTACGTAGAACTTGTCCCTAATCCGCATCACGTCGCTGACCTCACCGGGGTTGAGGCCGGCGACGGCGTCGCCGATGTCGGGAGGCATGGACCTGCGCGTCAGCACGATATCACCGCCGTTGCGCGCCGTGAGGTCCGTCGAGTACTTAGCGGCGAGTTCCCTGAAATCCGCACCCTTGCCGAGCTGCTCCAGTATACCCTCCGCCTCCTCCTTGGAGCCGACCTCTATGATTCCGAGCTCGAATGTCTCGTAGTTTTTCTTATAGTAGCGCCGGAGGTCCTCCTCTGAAACCGAGACCCTCGATGAGACCTCCTCGGCATAGAGCCTCACCACGGACTCCCTCAGGACGAAGGCGTCGACGGACTTCCGCACGCGCGGGTCCTGGTCGAGCCCCATGCGGCGCGCCTCCTCGATAATGAGTGTGTCGTCTATGAGCTTCTGCACGAACCCGGTCAAGCTCAGTTCCCCCGCCGAAGACAGGTCCTCTCTCCGGTGGGCTATCTGCAGGGAATACCTCAGGTCCTCCTCGGTGATCCGCCTGCCGTCGACCACAGCCAAGACCCTGCCGCCCACCGCATCCCCCCTTTGCAGAAGCGGGGCACACCCGCCGGCTGCGTAAAGCAGCAACAGGCAGACAGCGGCGGCGTACAACCGAGAAACTGCACTGTCAGGGCCCCTCCAGGAAACAAGTCTCCTCAACACGGGTACATGGTACCCGCCGTAAACTCTCGACCGAATTCGTCTCATCGCCCTCTCTCCATTGCTTGTCGTTTTCACCGTCCGTATACCACTGTTACAATCACCCTCCTGTTCTTCCGCACCTCGGGAGCGCGCACACTCTCGGACTCGGGCCTCTCGGGATAGAGGAGCCTTTCTTCCCCGAAGTACGACACTTCAATCGCATCCTCCGGTATATCCGCATTCTCGACCAGAAATCTCTTCACTGCGAGCGCCCTCTCCCTGCTGATCCTGTAATTGTACCACGCCGGGCCATGAGCGCATGCATGACCCTCTATCGAGACCGCCTTTATACTCCGTCCCCTCAGGGAATCGGCCAGGGCACGCAGCCGCCTGTATGCGTCTCTTCCTATCTCTGAGCTGTCGTAATCGAAGAATACTTCCGTCCTTGACACGTCTGGGGGGCTGCGGCGGGCTGATTCAGAAACTTCGTCGGTCTCGTCCTCTTCTGGAAGGGGGGCGATGGTCGTGCTCTCAACGGCACCTCCGGCTTCCTCAGGCGGTGGTTTCGATACGACCGGGACCCTCTTTTCCGGCACGGTATTCCGGGAGGCCGCCTTGGGTCCGGATGATCGGGCCGCAGGCGGGGGGAGCTTCTCTCTGCAGGCCTTCGCTGCCCGCTCCAACAGCCCTGAGACTATCCTGAACGCCACTCCGTCGACAGACCTGATCTTCCCCCAGTCGAGGACGATTATATCGTCATCACCGTTCATCTGCAGGCTGTCGCACCAGAGGACCCTGTTCGTCCGGGCGTCTAACAGCCTGGCTGTAATCAAGGCCTCGGGCGGCGACGAGGTGTCGGATCCGTCGGAGTAGGTCTCCACGGTACCGACGAGGAACCCGTCCACCGGCAGGATGGACGCAAGGCCCTTCATATCCTCGAAGTCCAGCTCTCCCCTCTCCCTGACCCTGAGCTCGACGATCGCCCTCCTCACATCTCCGTACTCCACGGGTTCATACTCGGGATTCCTGAAGAGCTCGACGAGGAACATGTACGTGGCTATCATGCCTGCATCGCTGACGCCGCTGTTGTTCCTGAACGGCATGACGGCCACCCTGTATGGATGAGCCTTTCCAGCGGCGTACGGCCGGGCAGGCGGAAGTGATGCAAGCAGCCTGCGGGCAACCGCCGGTATGAGGGAATCCATCGTATCTATCCTGCCGAGACCGAGTATCCCGGTGAAGTCGTCTCCGGTGGCCGAGGCGTGCTCGGCCCAGAGTATCCGTCCATCCGTTGAATCAATCAGTCGGGCCGTGAACCCCACGGCCGGATTCTTCCCCAGCCTGAAAGAGTTGACCGACCCGAGCAGCACGGCCGCTGCCCCGAGGTCCCGCCCTGCCTTGGCGGCCAGCTCCCGTGAGGCATACCCTGTGTCCCTGACCCTCTCCCTGAGCAGGAAGTCGTTGAGGTCCTCTTCGCCCACGAGGTCAAGGCCCCTCTCCTCCAGGATACCCCTGATCACCGGCATGACGCGTTCGACGGCACTCCTGTCGTCACTGAGGTTCACAAAGGGAAAGAGGGCTATCCGTCCCCACCCAGCTCCTTGCGCCGCCTGAGCCGGTACAGGGGCGAAGAAGAGATGGATGGCGAGTATCAGCAGCGCGGCGGCCATCCTGTCGAGCGTCTCAGGCACGATCCGTCTCACGGCTGAACTCTTTCCTTCTTCCCTGGTCGTTTTCACACATGCCAAAGTCCGTTTTCGAAGGCCGCCACCATGGTAACGAGGCGGGTCTCCGGCCTGATCACGAGCCGTATTCGGCAAGGGTCTGGATCGCGTCTCTCACCACCCTCAACAGGGTCTCGCTCATCGTCTCCGACCTTGCTCCGAAGTGTCTCGCCATGAATCCTCCTCCAGTGCCCGTGGTCGTGACCGACCATATTATGCTCCCCGACGTCGTCTCGGCCATCATCAGGGTTATAGTCACGTTCGGAGCAGAGATGTTCCCCATCCTTACCATTCCGAACTCGCCGACTGAGCCGAACACGACGGCCTGTACTCCGAGGGCCTTGCCGAGTGCCTTTATCTGCTCGGCACTGAGCGACGAGACGGACCTGATCCCGAGTGTGTCCATTGCGGCCGTAACGTCGCCGGGGACGACCACGTCGACGAGACCCGAGGCAAGGAGTTCGCTGATGACCACGTCCCTTACGGCCTCGGCCGCATACCTTACGTTGGTCAGGTTGTTCAGGGGCAGGACCGCCACCCTCTTTATGTAACCGAAATCAACATCCTGACGGATATGAAAGGAAGGCATGCTGCTGCGGCACCCTGCACCAAGGAGCAACAGACCGATCATGCCTACAACGACATATTTCCTGAGCACGCCCATAGAGTCTCTCCTTTTCTGCCTTAAATATTGATTGGTCACGTCGGGTTACAGCGGACACCCGACAACGCTACTAGCTACAGCAATGCGCCAATGGCCTCTCTCACGGCCTTTCTGGCGGTCTCACTCAATGTCAAGCCCTCTGTACCGAAATGCCTCGTCCAGAAGCTCGGCCCTCCGGCCGTGTGCCACACGGACCAGACTATCTCACCGTTAGACGTATCGATCAGCATCAGGTGGATGGAGACCTCGGGGTAGGTTGTAGTGATCCCCCTGCTCATTCCGTAGGCGGCAACCGACCCCGTCATCAAAGCCTTCACTTTCAGCCTCTTTCCCAGGGCCTTGAAGTCATCAACCGTCAGTGCCCCGAGCGAGCGGACCTTCATCTCCAGGAGCGCCCTCGTGACCTCACCGGGTTCGACGACGTCGACTCCTCGTGAAAGCAGCTCGGAGATGACCAGTCCCCGGATCTTTTCACCGGCGTTTTCATCAGCGGTCAGGGACGCCAGAGGCAGCACGGCGATCTTCTTGATGGTGCGAACCCCTGCATCCTCACGTACGTACTGCCTGGGGCCGCTGCAGCCGGCCATCATCAGCAGCACCAGCAAAAGCGCTGCGGCACGGATGCCCCTGCCGTCTCTCCTTCTCTCTGCTCCGCCCATCATATCTTCACCATTCTGTAGAGAACGACTCTGTCCTCCCGAGGCCCTTGCAGGACCCGCTGGTCGAGACTGACACTAATTATAATTCAGAGCCGTCAGAATCTGCAATTCAAGATAGCTCCCACCGTGTACGTCTCCGTCTCCTTATCCCTCACGCTCTGCGTATATCCGTAAGTGAAACGGAGGTCGATGAACTTGGTGATGTACCACAGGCCGTAACCGCTCAGGGAGTCGTCGGTCGAGGAATCCGACTCGTTCCGCGTGTGCTGGTAGTTGAGGTTCAGCTTGAAGACCGGCAGGGGGAGCCAGTCGATCAGGAGTCCCTCGGCGGTGCTCGTGCCGCCGTTTATGTCGGAAACCCTGAAGCTTCCCGATATGTTGATGAATCTGCCCGGACGGTAAGTGACTATCGTGCTCCCCTCCTTCGAGTCAGACGAGCCGCTGCCGGACGACTGCCTGGTGAAACCGTATATCAGGTTGGCCGTCAGCTTCCGTGTGAGGAAGGCGTCGAGCGAGCCGCGGATGAAGCGTGACGTCGTGTCACCCCCTCCCGAAAAGGACTCCGTGTCCGTGTATCCGATGTCCGTTATCATGTTGACGTCACTGAACAGTCTCGACCCTACACTCAACAGCATCGAGTTGTTGAGGGACTGTCTTCTCCCGGCGTTGTACCTGTCGGTCCTTATCAGGGAAAGCGTTGCATCGAGAGTGGGCAAGGGCACGGAGTTGAAGGTGAGGGAGTAGATGTTGGAACCGATGTCCGTCACATCCTTGTTGTCGAAGGCCTCGTTCCTCTGAAGGCGCAAGGTGGTGGTGAGCAGCCTGTGGGCCGTCCACGACGATGTGACACCGTAGGTCCTCGTCACATTGCTGAGGAGCCCCTCGTCTTCGCTGTATGCGGACTTACTGAAGAGGTTCATGAAGACACCCCTGACAGAGTCGGGAAGTGATACGTCTTTCTGGTCGGTCCGGTCTATGTAGTAGTTGAAGAGGACGCTCAGGTTCTTCACAGGTGTCACGTTCACACTCAGTATCAGCCCCTGTGTGAAGACCCTCGTCACGTCGGATATCTCGCCCGTCTCGGGCACATAGTCCGTGCCGTAGGCCTCGATCTCCGTCACCATGACGTCGTTCAGGCCGGCGGTGGACATGTTTATCACCTTGAAATATCGCGCGCTCTGACCGGAGGGGAACGTTATCTCATACCGGTATACACCGTTGACTATGTCAGCATAAACCTGCACACTCGATATACTTATCTCCATCCACGTCCCCGGCTGGTTGGCGTCGCTGCGGTAGGCCCTCCAGTCGGTCGTGTTTATGAGACCCGTGTCGGAGCTGACATCCCTGTTCACGTAAACATAGAGCCTGTCCACCTCCTCGAGTGACGACAAGACCTCAAGGCCCATGTTGTGGTGCAGTTGCCCGTTGGCGCCGATGTTGATGCCGGTTGACGCCTGATAGTCATCGTCTATCAGGGCAGGCTCGTCATTCAGTGTTCCGACCTCGATCTGGCTCGGGTCTATGGCATGGAGCCCCCTGAGGGCCGTCCGCTCAAACGTTACGTTGCCCGTCTGGGTAAGGTACTGCCGCCTCCTGTTGCGCACGTAGTTCCCCTGGTAGACGGCCGAGACCGTGGTGCGGCCGGTCTGGAAGGCGCGTGAATACGCGACCCTGTAGAGGCCGTTGAAGTTGTCACCGGTCGACTTGGAGACTATGTCAGCCGGGGCCTCATCCACGGTGTGCCTGAACGTGACGCTGTAGGAGAGGTCGAGGTCCCTGAGAGAATACCGGTAAACCGAGCTGCCGTAGTAGCCCGTATACGCCGTGCTGCGCCTATCCGTCTCGTTGACGAGAAAGTGTGTATAGTCCTTCTTCCTGTCGAACTGCAACGACATGCCGGGCAGATCGACCGGCTTTACGTTGAGACGCGAGTAATAGTACTCGGAGGTCTCTCTGGTGTCGTCCCGCAGGTGTGCTGAAGACCACTCCTCCTGGCGCCGGTAGCCTGCACTCAGGTCATAGGCCGAGTTGCGGAGGAACAGGTCTATTGCAGGCTCGACAGCCCTCTTGTACGTGGTGGTGGTGACACCGGCGGAATCGGTGGCGTCCGAGTCGAGCAGGCCGCTCCTGAAGTACAACTGATACGAAAGCATCGGTGTGAGCGGTTTGTCCAGGCGCAGGTAGAAGTTCCGGTAGAAGGTCTTGTTGACCGACGTCTTGGTGCCGTCCTCGTATTGTTCGATCGTCTTGCTGTTCAAGTCAGCCCAGCCCTTGAGGCTTCCCGCAAAAGCAGGACCGCCGAGACAGGCACTCAGCAGTGCAATCCCGATGATCTTCCATACCCTGTTCCTCATTGTCCGGTCGCTTATATGTCGATGTATCGTCGGCAACTCCCGCGAACATCACCGTCGGGTTCGATCCAGCCGAAAAAACAACCAATGTGTGCAGCATTGGAGACGTGCATTCCGACCAGGCTCAACGTGGTCATCCCTATGCAGCTGAGTCTCAATACGGAAACATCGCAATACCGTACGGCCTCTTACCCACTGGAATGACCTCCACCACCTCTCTCGATGTCTTGTCCACCACGGTCACGTTGTTGGACCCCCTGTTGACCACATAGAGCCTTCTCGCTTCAGGGTCCATCACCATGGACCTCGGGGCAGTCCCCACCTCGACAACGCCGGTCACGAGCGGCATCGTGGTGTCGCCTGCAGCGTAGTCCCGGGGGAACGGCCTGATGATCATTACCTCTCCGGGGACCTCCCTCAACAGGTAGAGCCTGTCGAAGACGGGATCGACGACGATCCCGGTGACTGTGGTCCCCACATTGCTTATGTTGCTCACGGCCCCCTGGCCTTCACCCCTGATGATTCCCGGTATGTCTATCACCGAGAGCCTGTCTGAGCCGTGATTGGCCACATAGACCTTTCCCCTCGTATAATCCACGGCAAGCGCCACAGGATTCCATTCCACACCGAGCCGGACTGCTTCATCGAACCTCTTTCCGTCAAGGTCGACCCTCAACACCGAGACATCCCTCGAGTCCTTGTTGACCACGTAGACGTTGAAATACCTCTCTCTGTAGCTCCTGAGCACCTCGACATCCCCGCTGTCGAGTGACCGAGACACCGTGATGCCCTCTGCCGGAGGGTCCACGGCCACAGCTATCGGTCCGTTCCCGACGTCGATCTTGTCTATCTCCTGGTATGTCGTGGCATCGACGACCGAAACCGTGTCAGAGCCGTAGTCGGCCACGAACAACAGTTCTTCACCGGACGGACCTCGTGCCACCGCAATCCCCTCCGGTTCCCTGCCGAACCGTATGGGTATCTCCTGCTCCACCTCATTGGTTGTGGGATCTATCACCGAGATGCTGTTGGAGCCGGAGTTCACGACATAGACCCTCAGTCTCTCCCGCCTCAGACCGACGGCGATCCCCCTCGGCCTGCTGCCCACGCTCACGGTCGCTACGACCTCGCCCAACTGCCGGTTGATCACCGAGACATTGTCCGAGTCCTCGTTGGTGACATAAACAAGGAGGCTGCTGAGTTCCGGCACCTGCCCTGAAACCGAAAAAGAAGGCCTGAACATGTATCCGCCGGCAACCGAGGCGTCTGCATTCCACGAAAGGAAGATGGACGTGTTCCGGCCTCTGCGTACGGTGATGTTCACGTCGATCTCTATACCGCCGGGGGGCAGGGCCAGACTTGCTCTCTTGCCCTTCTTGCTTATGGACGCCCGCTGCACAACGAGCCTGATCTTCCTGTACCTGCCCTCGGGCAGCCTCTTCTCCGCCAGCAGTACTTGCCGGCCCCTGACGGCGATCGAGTTTATACTCACGGGCCTCTCCATTATCTTCGTGTACGCGCCGTCTTCTGCCATGACCTCGATCCCGGCCAGTTCGAACGAGATATCCACCGAGGCGGTCTCATCGCCCCTCAGGAAGAGATCTATCTGCCCTGCTGGACGCCCAGGCGCACCACGGGCGGCGCCCTCTCTGACCGGAACGCATCCGGCCGTCAGGAGGACCGCACAGAGGACCGCGATAAGGCCTCCCAAAACCGCTGTGTTAAAAAAACGCACGTTTCTCAGCATAACAAGCTTCACTCGGTGACGACAGGCCCACACTGTCAGATGCAAGTGAAGTCCTCGGACTTCACCTCAAAACGTTCTCCTCCGTCGCGGACGAGGAGCCAAAACGTACCGGATATTCCCGCGGCTATTCTTCGGGCTTGTATACCTCCACCCTGTTGTTGAACGTATCGGCAACGAGTATCCGGCCCGAAGCGTCCACCGAGATATCCCTCGGAAACTGAAACCACCCGGGTTCGAGCCCGAGACCTCCGAACTCGAACATATAGTTGCCCTGCATGTCATACACGGAGACGGTGTGACGCATATAGTCCACCACGTATATCCTTCCCCTCCGTGTATCCACACCGGCCGCCATCGGCCGGCTCAGCTTGCCGGTGCTGCCGCCCTTGCGGCCGAACTTGAAGAGGAACTTCCTGTTCTCGTCGTAGACGTATACGTGTCCCATCTCCTCGCTAACGAGATATATCCTGCCTTTGGCATCCAGTGTGACGTAGTTCAGGTCGACCCTCCTGCCGTCCTCCTCCGGTGACAGCACATCGAGCAGACGGCCCTGCTTGTCGATGACGATGACTCCGGGAAAGTACGACCCGGCGACATAGATGTTGCCCGCCCCATCCATTGCAAGGCGGTAGGGATTGAACCTGTCCGATCCCTCGAATCCCTCCAGGTATATGTCCCTGACCCATTTGAGGCGGGCATTGAAGACGGATATCCTGTGCCTGGGGTTATCCTTGGTGGCAGACTGGGCTACGTAGAGATTTCCCCTGGGATCAACAACCAACCCCTGAGGGGACTCGACACCCCTTCTCTTGTCGAGGGTGAAGAGGGGAAAGAAGTCCTGCGTGTATATGATGATCCTGCTCTTGCCGTCAATGACGTAAACCTCTTTGGCGACCGGGTCCGTCCATACAAAGGACGGAAAGAACAACGAGTCTTCCTCGCCTTCCACTATACTGTATTCATGGACCACCGAACCGTCGCCTTGCCACTGGGCCTTTGCTTCGCTGCGCATGAGAAGAAACGGCGTCACAATGGATACAACTATAGCGAGAATACGGAACATAAACCTCCTGACGTAAAAAGTGCGAATTCAAACACTGACTAAGATATGGTATTCATCAAGATATTGTCAAACCTCCTTCTCAGTTGCTCCTCTTAGACGAGTGACAGGTGAGGCACCCGGTACCCTGCGTACCTGCGGTACTGTAGTCCCACCTCAGCATATCAGGCTGATCCGACCCATGAGGCCTGTGACAGGTAAGGCACATCACCGTGGCCTCTGACCTTGCGGGATTCGCTGGGTTGATCCATGCAACGGGTGTCTCGGCATTGTAGTTCGTCACAGGATCGTATGACGCGAACTCCCCGGTTACAGGCAGGGCTATGTCCGTGGGATGCCTTATCCACGGACTCGCACTCCCCATGCCGTCACCGTTCCTCTCCGGGCCGTGAAACACGCTGTGGCAGCCTGAACAGAATGCCGTAATGCTCTGGTAGTTCGTCAGTGAAGTCCCGTCGTTCGTGTAGGTGGCGACTGCCCCCTTGTAGTAATTGTGGTCGACCGTCGTCTCCTGCTCCCAGTCGTCGTCTTCCACGCCGACGACGTAATCGCCGAGTTCCTTGCGTGACTCATCCAGCGTGAGCCCCGGACCCGGTCCGTGACCCTTGAGAAAGCGATACCACGGATAATTGACGTCGTCATGATGCGACGTGAAGAGATGGCAGCCCTGACACCCGCCGCGGTTGTAGTTGTTTGCACTCGGAGCAGCGGCGAGCGTGTCGTGGCAGCTGTTCGAGCACGCTGCCGGGTTCCTTCCGGGTGCCGTCGCCAGGTTGCCGTCCGCGCCCGCTATACCGTAGACATTGTGGCCCTTTGTGTCGTCTCCCTGGGCGACCCAGTAAAAGTTGCCGCCGGCGAGGGGGTTTACGGGCACGGTGGTGTTGTATACTATGGGGATGTTGCTGCCGGCCTTGCTGATGATCGTCTGGCTCGTGCTCGAGGAATGACACCCCACACAGCTCGTGACCAGCAGCCTGTTCTTCGGCGTCGAAGAGAGCGACCCTCCTGACAATACAGCAGAGTCGTTCCAGCCCACACCCGTGCCGTCCCTGACGACCGGGCTGCCGTCTTGGCTGTTGTGCATCGTGTGACAGTTCGAACACGGCCCGCTGACGGCTGCTCCGGTATAGCTGGGAACAGACAGTGCCAGTAAAAGCGTAACGGTCACCATGAAGACTCTCTCAATCCCTGACATCATCCCCCCTCTTCTACCCCTGACAGAGGTTCCTTATTGATCCCGCGGGGCCGTTCCCAAACCGCCCCGACAACGCTGTCTCTCATAAAAAACATGGGTATCGCGTGATACCCATGTTTTTGTGGATCCACAGAGGCCTTTGAGCCCTGATCCTAAATCTTACCTGTTATCAGTAGGCGCTCTTCTGCGTATGACACCTCAGACAGCCCGTACCGGAGCTGAGTGACGTCTGGTAGGTGAACCTCAGGCTGTCGGGGTTGGGTGCACCATGCGGCCTGTGACAGGAGAGGCATATCACCCTGTCGGTCCCTGCCGTCACCGTCCCTATCGCTCCCGTCAACCCGTCCGTCAGCGATGCCGCAGGCCTTCCCACCGGTGTTTCGTCGCTGTACGTCGTCGAGACCGACGCGA
>DRKX01000166.1 GCA_011051565.1 Nitrospirota bacterium
CTGTCATGCAACAGGCAGCTCCAACCGGGGGGCGAGTTCATCTGCCGGTGCTTCGGCCTTGAATCTAAAGCATAGCGTCAAGGAGCAGGCCGCGGGTAGTTTCTTTCGGATTGACCATGCCCGTGACCACACCTCGCAAGTGATATCCCCTGTTTCAGCAGGCCCTTCGGCCCGGTCCAACGGTCACGACCCGCGAAACAACACCTCGCATGGAATCCCTTCCCTTTCGAGGGAACTCTGCAGTTCACGGCCCGTACGCATGAAGAACTCCGCCTCGGCCGCCCACTCAAGGGCATACTTCCTGTAAACCCGGTCGGCATGGTGATAGTTCATCCTGTCTATGAGCACGTAATCGACCCTTCCCCTCAACAACTCAACCAGCCCGCCTGCACCGGGAAGCAGCGGCGCTATCATGGCGAATGTCCGCACGCCTTCTGAGCGGAGTACTGAAAGGGCACAGATCCTCTCTTCAATGCGCGGAGCCTTCGGCTCGAACAGCACTCTCACCCCTTCATCAGCCGTGGTCACGGTGAGGCCGACCTCGGCCCCTCGTGCACGCTTCAGCAGGTCGAGGTCCCTCAACACCAAGGGAGACTTGGTCTGGACCGTTACAGGCCAACCATTACCGGTCAGTATATCGAGACATCTCCGCGTCAGCCCGTACCTGCGTTCAACCGGCTGGTAGGGGTCACAGACACCGCTTACCCAGACTCGGCCCGCCCTCCTCTTCCTTTCCGTCTCCCGCACGAGCAGCTCAGGGGCATTGAGCTTCACATCCACGAACTCCCCCCACCTCTCCTTGCGGCCTGCGAACCTCTTCATGAACCTTGCATAACAGTAGGTGCAGCCGTACGCACAGCCCGTGTATGGGTTCAACGTATAGTCGAACACCCTTGATCTCGACAGTATTCGTCTTGCTGCAACCTCCCTTGTCTTCATCCCGTCTTTCGCCTCGATAGATCGAGACCGGTTCCCTCGAGCATATCCGCTGCAACGAGAGCCGAACAGCCCCCATCTGCAGCTCGCCCGGACGGTGGCGCGGACACGAGGGAGCCGGCACGCAGCACTGCTCTTTTCGATACGGCACACAACTCGAGTGCCGTACCATCATCAGAGTGGAATGGAGCCCTGATAAGGGCATGTCGGTGTGCGCGGAATGCGCCCTCAGTCGGTAAGGTGGGCCGGAACTCCGTATTCTCGGGGTGCTACCTGCCGCCGGAGTCCCCGCTGGCGGTCTTCTTGTTTTCAATCTTCTTTATGTTGTAGTACTTTATGTTTCCGGGCTTGCAGCCGAAAAGCATATCCCTCAGGCTCTTAGACCTCGACCTGCTCTCCTTTCTTGCACGTTCGATGATACGCGCCCTCGTCTCCAAGAAGACCTTTCTCGACTCTGGTTTCATCTGCCGACCTCCTGTAAAAGGCTCGTGATGCCGACCAGCGGCTTTAGACTCTCACTCCTATATTATAACACGCCGGCCGGATTATTAAAATATTTTAACAAGCAGCGGGTACTGCGACGGAACGAAGCTTGCCTCACGGTACGCACAAGCTGTAAAATATAGGTTCCGTTCGGGTGAAAACAAAAGCACGGAGGCGCTGAACTGATGATACCACGCTATACGCGGAAAGAGATGGAGAGGATATGGACACTCGAGAACAAGTACAGGAAGTGGCTCGACGTTGAGATAGCCGCCTGTGAGGCCTGGGCCGAGATAGGAGAGATTCCACGTGAGGCCCTCCGGGTGATAAAGGAGAGGGCGGGGTTCGATACGGCGAGGATAGACGAGATCGAGGCCACCGTCAAGCACGACGTGATCGCGTTCCTGACGTCCGTCGCCGAGCATGTCGGACCTGAGTCACGTTATATCCACAAGGGGCTCACATCCTCGGACGTGCTCGACACGGCACTCGCCCTGCTGATGCGTGAGGCGGCCGATATCATCATAGGCGACATCGAGGCACTCCTCGCCGTCCTCAAGGATCAGGCGTACAGGTACAAGGAGACACCCTGCATGGGCCGGAGCCACGGAATACATGCCGAGCCCATGACCTTCGGCCTCAAGTTCGCCCTCTGGTATGAAGAGATGAAACGGAACCTCGATAGGATGAGGAGGGCCAGGGACGCCGTATCCTATGGAAAGCTGTCCGGAGCCGTGGGGACGTTCTCGAACATCCCGCCCGAGGTCGAGGAGAGGGTCCTGTCGCGGCTCGGCCTGAAGGCCGAGCCCGTCGCCACACAGGTGGTCCAGAGGGACAGGCATGCCGAGTACCTATCCACACTGGCCATCGTGGCCGCCGGTATAGAGAAGGCCGCGGTGGAGATACGGCACCTGCAGAGGACCGAGGTTCTCGAGGCAGAGGAACCCTTTGCCCGGGGCCAGAAGGGCTCTTCCGCAATGCCTCACAAGCGGAACCCTGTGGGGAGCGAGAACCTCTCCGGCCTCGCCCGTGTCGTAAGGTCCAATGCGATTGCCGCACTCGAGAACATCCCCCTGTGGCACGAGAGGGACATCTCTCACTCCTCTGTCGAGAGGATAATACTGCCTGACAGCACCATACTCGTCGACTACATGCTCAACAGGCTCAAGGGCATAATGGAGGGCCTGCACGTCTATCCCGAGAGGATGGAGGCAAACATCGGCCGGAGCTTCGGCCTGTACAATTCGCAGCGCGTGCTGCTTGCACTCACCGAGAAAGGGCTCAGCCGTGAAGATGCCTACGCCCTCGTACAGCGCAACGCCATGAAGAGCTGGCAGGAGGGAAGGGACTTTCGGTCGCTCCTGTCCCAGGACCCGGAGGTCACAAGACACCTCTCGGCCGATGAACTCTCCTCGCTCTTCGACCTCGCCTATTACCTCAGGAACATCGATTACATATTCAGGCGTGTCTTCGAGGCATGAGCGCGCGGCATCGAAGGCAGGGCCCTGCCCTTGACATGAACATAAAAATATAATAATATTTGAATGTATGACCGCACAGCGCATGACGCAGCAAAGGAGGATAGATGAGATCAGTTGGACAGAAGGCCGAGCTCTTGAGGGTCATCGCGCATCCGGCAAGGCTCAGGATACTCGAGGAACTCACGAAGGGCGTGAAGTGCGTGAGTGACTTCGAGGAGTTCCTCGAGATAAGCCAGCCCAACATATCACAGCACCTCTCCCTGCTCAGAAGTCACGGGATAATCGACTACTACATGGATGGACGGCTCAGGTGCTACTTCCTGATAGACCCGGTGATCCCCGATATCCTGGAACTGCTCGGGAAAGACTATCCGGAGGCCCTTCCAGCCCCTGCATGCTGTCCCGTGACCAAGCGGGGCAAGTACCCGGGCGAGAGAAGGAGGTAGGGCCCGGACCAACAACGATACAGGAGGACGAAATGCAGAAGGAGATAGTGATGTTCCTCTCCACCACCCCTTACAGCTTTGAAAACACGCACACCATCTTCAAGCTCGCAGACGCCGCGCTCAGGAAGGGACACAAGGTGAGGCTGATCGCATCAGGTGACGGCGTATTCTCCATAGTGAAGGGGCAGTTGCCACAGTCCCTCTCGATGCTGGAGGACCTCGTCGGCAGGGGGCTCAAGGTGGATATATGAACGGGCTGCATGCAGAGCCGCGGTCTTGCGGCTGAAGACTCGGTCGAGGGCGGAGAGATGGGTTCCCTGAAAGGGCTCTTCAACGTGATAAAGAAAGAGCCGGTATTCCTGAACTTCGGCATATAGGAGGAGAGAGCATGGGCAGCATAGGCATAATCCTGAGAAGGCCGCCTTACGGCACGGTGGACGCCTCGGAGGCCGTACGTCACGCCCTCGGCGGGGTCACCGAAGATATGGATGTGAGACTCATACTGGTAGACGGAGGGGTGAACGCTGCTCGCAGAAACCAGGACACGTCCGGCACTGAATACATGAACACAGGTGAGGGGATAAGAGACTGCATAGAGATGGGAGTCGGCGTCTATGCAGACAAGATATCCCTGAAGGAGTCACACATAGACCCAGAGGAGCTCGAAGAGGGCGTCACCGTCGCAAGCAGCCACGAGATAGCCGAACTCGTGAGAGAGTCCGACACGATCATGATATTCTGAGACAGCCGGAACGTTCAAGACGGGAAAAAGGAGGAGGACAAATCATGCTTGTCATAATAAAGAGCGCACCCGACACCCCGGAGGGCAAGAGGGGGATCAAGCTGGCAAGGGATATGGCTGCTGACGTGTGCCTGATACAGAACGCCGTATACTTCGCCCAGATCGAGAGGCTCGAGGGATTCTGCGGCAGAGCCTATGCCGTACGTGAAGACCTTCAGCTCAGGGGCCTCTCAGAGGACGATATCGAGAGGGACCTGAAGGTGATCGGCTGGGATGAGCTCGTCGACCTCTTGGCAGGCGAAGACAAGACGATCGGTGCATTCTGAACGCCCGAGGCTGTGTCGAAACCGCGCGAGATGACAGGCAGCCCACAGACCTAAACTTACAGTTACCACCTCACCTTGCATTTTTCTCTTGACAAAATCTTAAAATTATGATAAAAATATCTGCATGAGCGCCTCGTTACCTCCCCTAAAGCTGCTGTCCGTCACCAGCGGGCAGCAGCATTTTTTAACCTGACAGAGGAAGCCCTCTGGAGCACAGCTGACAATCTTCTCCTCAGGCAGCCGGTTCATCCTGCCACACGGTCAGAACGTCCTCCGGTTCGTCGCACTCGACCCGGCCCAGCTGTCGTCAGAGCCGTGGAAGTGGCAGTTGAAACAGTTAATAGGCGTACCACCTCCCCCGCTGCCGTGGCAGCGGCTGCACCGCATCTGGGCATACGGTGCGTCTGCGCTCAGATGGTGCAGGTACTCCCAGGAGTTGACCGTTCCGCCGTTGTAATCATTGTCATCGATGTGACACTGCCTGCAGAGATAACCGAGACTCTTGGTCCCGCTGCCGACCGTCCCTGCCAGCAGACTGCCGTTCACCTCCCTCCTGATCAGGTACCTGTTTGGCGAACCATGAGGTTCGTGACAGTCCGTGCACGAGAGCACGTACTGGCCGTAGTTTGAAGGCGAGAAGGGAGGGTCTACAGCGATGCCCACGGTTGCACCGTTGATGCCGTGTTTGTCTCCGCCGCTCTCGCCGCCGGTGGTGACCCAGTCTATGGGCCTCAGGTTCCTTCCGAGCGTCGTGCTGTAGATCGTGTTCGATGGATTGTGGCAATCCGTACAGAACGTTGCGAAATCCGTAAGGTTGGACCCGTCCTGGGTCGTGGACCCGTCGGGCTCGAAAGTAGTGGTGGACCCGTACCTGTATGGTGCCTGGTACATGAGCGCCCCCACAAAGTCGCTCATCTTCTCGCCGGCGTCGTCACCCCACAGGCCCCAAGCGTTGTTGTCCCTGCTGTGCAGGCTCGGACGCGACACGGGCCATCCCCTCGTCGCTGCACTCTTGGCACTGTTGGGTGCATTGGGAGGGTCCCCCTGAGCGGCGTGGGGATTGTGACAGGCGGCACACGGGTTTGAGTCTGACGTATAGTTCCACCTTCCGGATATGAAGTTGCTTATGTCGCTGAGATTGTGCGAGGTCCCGGGAGAGGTATACGAGAACGCCTCGAGTATATCGTTGAGAGTGTCTGAAGTCCAGCCGCCGGCCCTGAAGCTGTAACTCCGGTTTATGATGCTGCCCCCGACCTGGTAGGAGCTGGTGTCCGTATGACAATCGAAGCAGAGCCCTGCGGTCTGGCTCGTGAAGTTCGTATCGAACAGGAGGTACCCGTCCGGGCCCCCTGCAGGCGATGGTTCCGAGCCGCCTATGCTCGCATGCTGCTCGTGACAGTTCGCGCAGAGCCCCCGCGGATAGGAGCCGGTGGACGAACGGCTCACCCCGTATGTGCTGTTCCCGTGGGCCGAGTTCAGGTACATCCCTGCAGTAGCGTCCGCAGCGTAAAGAAGCGCGGCACAAACAAAGAAGACCACCGGCAGCACAGATGCTCTCTTCAACATTCGTCTCAATTCTCAAACCTCCAGGCAGGCCGCCTTCACACGCGGCGACCGTGCTTCTTCCATGACTTCAGTTCTTTGACGTATGGCACGCATTACACCCTGAAAGGGCTGTCGCAAGGGTCGAACTCCTGTAGTTCCAGCGCATCATCTTGAAGTAAGGCGAGCCATGCGGCCTGTGACAGGAGAGGCATATCACCCTGTCGGTCCCTGCCGTCACCGTCCCTATCGCTCCCGTCAACCCGTCCGTCAGCGATGCCGCAGGCCTTCCCACCGGTGTTTCGTCGCTGTACGTCGTCGAGACCGACGCGA
>DRKX01000167.1 GCA_011051565.1 Nitrospirota bacterium
CCTCCTGTCCGTCACGCTCATGTCATGCTCTCTCAGGTAGCCCGGGCTCACCACCTTCACCTCCCTGCCGTTCACCCTGCCCTCGGCCCCCTTGCCTGGGATCGCTGTGAACCCCTCGACCGGATAGGTCTCGGAGGAGTTGACGATCGCCTTTGCTATCGGGTGTTCCGAGTGCGCTTCGACCGAGGCGGCATACTTTATGAGCTCCCTCTCTTCGATGCCGTCTGAGAGGATTATGGTGTCCGTCACGCCGAACCTCCCCTCGGTCAGGGTGCCTGTCTTGTCGAAGACTATGGCCTGGATCTTCCTTGCCTGCTCGAAGGCGACGCGGTTTCTGATCAGCAGGCCGTTCTGCGCAGAGAGCGCGGTGGAGACGGCCACCACCAGCGGTACGGCAAGCCCGAGTGCGTGTGGACAGGTTATGACCATCACGGTGACGGTCCTCTCGAGGGCGAAGGCGAAGTCCTTGTTCATCACGGCAAGCCATACGAAGAGGGTGAGGCCGCCTCCGCCGAGGGCGATCAGCGTGAGCCACAGGGCCGCCTTGTTGGCCAGGTCCTGGGTCTTGGACTTGCTCTCCTGCGCCTCCTTCACGAGGTCTATCACCTGTGACAGGAAAGAGTCCTTACCGGTCTTCCGTATCTCCACCGTTATCGACCCTTCACCGTTTATCGAGCCCCCTATCACCTTTGCGCCCGCCGTCTTCGTCACCGGCATCGACTCTCCCGTGAGCATGGATTCGTTCACCGATGTCCTGCCGTCGACGACGTCGCCGTCAGCGGGTATCTTCTCTCCGGGCTTGACCAGGACCCTGTCGCCTGCCTTGAGCTCCTCCAGCGGCACGTCCTTCATGCTGCCGTCAGGCATCAGCAGGTGTGCCTCCGAGGGCATGAGCTTTGCCAGCGCCTCGAGCGCCCTCGAGGCACCCATTACGGACCTCATCTCTATCCAGTGTCCCAAAAGCATGATGTCGACCAGAGTGGCGAGCTCCCAGAAGAAGACCTTTCCGCTCAGCCCGAAGACGACCACGCTGCTGTAGGCATATGCCGTCGTGATCGCTATTGCAATGAGTGTCATCATTCCCGGCTTCACCGCCCTGAGCTCTTCGAACAGGCCCTTCAGGAAGGGATATCCACCGTAGAAGAAGACGAAGGACGAAAGGGCGAACAGCAGGTACTGGTCACCCGGGAATCGTATGGCCTCGCCGAGGCCCAGGAACTCCTGGACGAGGGGTGAGAGTATGAGTATGGGAATGGTGGCGGCGAGGGATATCCAGAACCTCTTCCTGAAATCCGCGACCATGTGGGCATGATGGTCCTTGTGGTCGTGTCCGGCGTGGCCCTCGTGTTCTGCGTGGCCCTCGTGCTCTGCGTGGCCCTCGTGCTCTGCGTGGCCCTCGTGCTCTGTGTGGCCCTCATGCTCTGCGTGGCCCTCGTGCTCTGCGTGGCCCTCGTGTTCTGTGTGGCCCTCGTGTTCTGTGTGGCCCTCGTGCTCTGTGTGGCCCTCGTGTTCTGCGTGGCCCTCGTGCTCGGCGTGGCCCTCGTGCTCGGCGTGGCCCTCATGCTCGGCGTGGCCCTCGTGTTTGTCGTGTTTCATTGTTTCTCCCCTCCTTATTTGCATGCTTTCCCGTGCATTGTAGGTAACCGTACAGGAAAAGTGTGAAGTTTATATGAAGTCAGGCTCCGGGTGCGGCAGGAGGATACCCCCTTTCTCAATATTGATCAATATGATCGATAGATATATAATAGCAGTCAACGGTGAAAATTGAAATCACCGTCTGTCTTTCAATTCGGTTATAATGTAGGGCGTCGAGGCCTGAGGACACGGGCACGATGGCCCGGCGATGGAGGGGGTGATAGGTGACGGTCCCGGTTTCTTTCGTTTTTCCGACATTTTTTCACATTTCCTTCATACTGTATTCACAATCTTCATGTTTAATACAACCTGAAAAATGACTGTCCTGAGGAGGTAAGGATGAAGAAGATGTTCGTTGTTTTTTTAGGTCTGGTTCTGCTGCCCGCGATTGCGTATGCAGATGGGTTCAGTGTCTCGAAGAAGTCGGGTGACGTAACCGTGAAGGTCTCGATGGAGAACCCCGTAGTTGGAAGCAACGAGATTGCGCTCGAGCTGCTGGGTGCGGACGGCTCACCGATCACGGACGCGAAGGTCGAGCTCGACTACTTCATGCCGTCCATGCCGGCCATGAGGTACAAGGTGACTGCAGAGAGCAGGGACGGCGGTTACGCAGCGGTGCTGAAGCTGGCGATGGCCGGGCGATGGAGTGTCGGCGTGAGCTTCACGAGGCCGGGCGGAGAGCCCGAAAAGATAACGTTCAGTATCGATGCAAAGTGACAGGGGTCCGACACCTATGGATACGAAAAGGCATTTCGCGCTTCTTGTGTCGGTCGTTCTTGCGATAACGACGATCGTTGCAGCTCCGGCTCCTGCCGAGGAGCCGGAGTACAAGGGAAAGGTCGAGAGACTGATAGAAGAGGCGGTTGAGAACAACCCGGAGCTCAAGGCGTACGAGGAGAAGATACGTGCCTACGAGGAGAGGCCCCCGCAGGCCGAATCCCTCGACGACCCGAGGTTGAAACTGTCGATCGTCAATGTTCCGCTCGACAGCTTCAGGCTGAACCAGGAGCCCATGACCCAGAAACAGATATCGCTCATGCAGAAGCTTCCGTTTCCCGGCAAACTCTCCCTCAAGGGGGCCATGGCGGAGCAGGAACTGGAGATCGTGAAGAAAGAGTACCTTGAGAAGAAGAACGAGATCATAAAGCGGGTCAAGGTCGTCTACAACAACCTCTCGTTCATAGACAAGGCGATAGAGATAACCGAGAACAACAGGGAACTCCTCGAGGAGTTCGTGAAGATCGCCGAGACCAAGTATGCCGTGGGCAAGGGGCTGCAGCAGGACGTGCTCAAGTCGCAGGTGGAGCTCTCGAGGATGATCGACCGCCTGATATCCCTGAGGCAGAAGAGGCAGACACTGGTGGCACGCCTGAACACGCTTCTGAACCGCCCCACGCAGATGCCGTTCGAGGATGTCGAGGAGATATCCCAGACGGGCTTCAACCTGACGTTCGAAGGCCTTCAGAAGATAGCCGTCGAGAGCAGGCCGGTCCTGCTCGGGCTTGGGCACTTGATAGAGCGTTACAGGTTCGCCCACGAGTTTGCAAAGAAGGACTTCTACCCGGACTTCGATGTGGGTATAGGCTATGGCCAGCGTGACGACAGTGCAGCGGTTGAGAGGACCGACTTCGTCTCAGCCTTTGTGACCGTGAACATCCCCCTCTGGTACAAGACGAAGGAGAGCAGGAAGGTGGCCGAAGAGGAGGCCAACATAAGGAAGGCGACCGAGCAGTACAATGCGATGAAGAACAACCTCCTCTTCCAGATAAAGGACATCCTCACGGATATAGAGGAGTACCGGCAGCAGATCGAACTGTTCAGGACCGGGATAATCCCGCAGAGCACTATGTCCCTCGAGTCGGCCATCGCCGGATACAAGGTGAACAAGGTGGACTTCGTCACACTGGTCAACAACCAGATAACGCTGTACAATTACGAGATAGATTATTACCGGCTCATAACCGACCATGAAAACAAACTTGCAGAGCTCGAGGCGGCGGTCGGCAGGAGGCTGTTTTAGCGGCGGTCCGCCGGCCCGTATGCAGGATAATGAAAATACACGGAGGAGATAGATATGGCAGTTAAAGGAAGAAAGGTCGTTGCAGGCGTTCTGTTGGTACTGCTGGTGCTGGCGGGAGTTCTGTGGTTTGCCTCCCGGGGCGGTGAGAAGCCCGGCTCGACCGCCACCGAGGTTGCGGCCGGCGGTGAGGGCGGAGAGGACGCCTCGAAGCCGAAGAGGAAGATCAAGTACTGGCAGGCTCCGATGGATCCCACCTACATCAGTGACAAGCCGGGCAAGTCGCCGATGGGCATGGACCTGATCCCCGTCTACGAGGACGAGGTCGAGGACGAGGTCGAGGGCGCGATCAAGATAGACCCCGTCACGGTGCAGAACATGGGCGTCAGGACCGCGAAGGTGACGAGGCGGCCCTTCTCCGCTACGATACGCGCCGTCGGCTACATAACGTACGACGAGGAGCTCGTGAAGGATGTCAACACGAAGATAGCCGGCTGGGTCGAGAAGCTGTACGTCGACACAACGGGCGAGGATGTGCGCGAGGGGCAGGAACTCCTCTCCATCTACTCCCCGGAGCTGGTCGCCACTCAGGAGGAGTACCTCCAGGCACTCAAGTACAAGGAGGCGACGTCCGACTCGGCCTTCGCGAACGTGGTCAGGGGTGCGGACACATTGCTTGAGTCCACACGGAAGAGGCTCCTGCTGATGGATATCGACCCCGGGCAGATAAGGGCGCTCGAGGAGCGCGGAGAGGTGCAGAAGAGCATGATCCTCCGCTCGCCCGTATACGGCACGGTCATAAAGAAGCACGTCTTCGAGGGCATGAAGGTGAGGCCGGGGATGAACCTCTACACCATCGCTGACCTCTCGCGTGTATGGGTGATGGTCTCCTT
This sequence comes from Nitrospirota bacterium, assembly GCA_011051565.1. Classification (GTDB taxonomy): domain Bacteria; phylum Nitrospirota; class Thermodesulfovibrionia; order Thermodesulfovibrionales; family JdFR-85; genus BMS3Bbin07. The sequence goes on from DRKX01000167.1 coordinate 4,546, forward strand.
CTATGAATACGAACTCCCTTTCCTCAAGGTCGGCCAGGAGGCGGAGATGACGCTCCCCTATGAGCCGGGAGTCACGTACAAGGGCCGCATAGCCTTCATATACCCTTATCTCTCAGGCAAGACGAGGACCGTACAGGTCAGGATGGAGTTCGAAAACCCTGATCTGAAACTCAAGCCAGACATGTATGCCGATGTCGTGGTCAAGTCGAAGATAAGCGATGATGCCGTGCTCGTGCCTTCCGAGGCGGTCATACGCACCGGCGTGCGCAACATTGTGATAACCGCACTCGGCGGCGGGAAGTTCCTCCCCAAGGAGGTGAAGCTCGGCCCCGAAGGCGAGGGCTTCGTGCAGATACTTTCAGGCCTGAAAGAGGGTGAGACCGCCGTTGTCTCGGGCCAGTTCCTGATAGACTCGGAGAGCAACCTGAGAGAGGCCATCACCAAGATGCTCGCTGCAAAGAAGGCGGCACAGAAGATGGATATGGACATGGAGAAGAAAAAAGAGGATGCCGCCCCACAACCTGGGAAGGACGGCGGCAAGGAGAAGAAGACCGAGATGCTCCATCCGGCGCTCGGCAAGGAGCAGGCCGCCCTGATGAGAAAGGCCGTAGATGACTATCTCCGCATACACGCCGCACTCGTCGAGGAGTCTGCCGACGGGGTGGCCGAAGGTGCCCGGGCCCTCTCCGAGACCGTGCGCAAGCTCAAGGAGTCGGACCCCGGTGGGAGTCTTCGGAAGATCACACGTCCGATCGAGGAGTCCCTCGACGGCCTCCTCTCCGGAGACCTCGTGAAGGCGCGGGACTCCTTTGCGGCCCTCAGCAGGGTCATGGCCGCATACGTCAGGGGCACGGGCAGGGCCGACGCCCTCGCCGCCGGCGTCAAGCTCTTCTTCTGCCCCATGAAAGAGGAGTTCTGGCTGCAGAAGGCCGGAGACGTCCAGAATCCGTATCTCGGCAAGGATATGCTCATATGCGGAAATGAGGAGAAGTACTGATGCTCGAAAAGATAATCGAATACTCGATAAGAAACAGGTTCCTGGTCATACTCGCCACTGTCTTCATCATCCTCTGGGGCGTATACTCGCTGGCCAGGACCCCGCTCGACGCGATACCCGATCTCTCGGACGTCCAGGTGATCATATACACCAAGTATCCCGGACAGGCCCCGCAGGTGGTGGAGGACCAGATCACTTATCCGCTCACCACTGCAATGCTCGCGGTCCCGGGCTCGACGGTGGTCAGGGGATACTCGTTCTTCGGCTTCTCGTTCGTGTACATCCTCTTCGAGGACGGCACCGACCTCTACTGGGCGAGGAGCCGCGTTCTCGAATACCTGAACTACGTGTCCGGCCTCCTGCCCGAGGGGGTGACGCCGTCGCTCGGCCCTGACGCAACGGGCGTGGGCTGGGTCTACGAGTATGCACTCGTGGACAGGACCGGCAAGTACGACCTTGCACAGCTCCGCTCCATTCAGGACTGGTACCTCCGCTACGAGCTCACCTCTGTCGAGGGTGTCTCTGAGGTGGCCTCTGTGGGCGGGTTCGTGAAGCAGTACCAGGTGGATGTGGACCCGAACAAGCTCAATGCATACAACATTCCGCTCTCTAAGGTGAAGATGGCCATAAAGCGTTCCAACAAGGACGTCGGAGGGCGCCTGATCGAGATGTCCGAGATCGAATACATGGTGAGGGGGCTCGGCTACATCAAGGGAATAGAGGACATAGAGAACATAGCCATAGGCGTGGACGACAAGGGGACGCCGATTCTCGTCAAGGACGTGGCCAACGTACACCTCGGCCCCGAGCTCCGGCGCGGCATAACCGAACTCGACGGTGAGGGTGAGGTCGCTGGCGGTGTGGTGCTCATGAGGTTCGGAGGGAACGCCCTTGCGACGATCGACCGCGTGAAGGCGAAACTCGAGAGCCTCAAGGCGGGCCTTCCCGAAGGCGTAGAGATAGTCCCCGTCTACGACAGGTCGAACCTGATCAAGCGCGCTGTCTCGACCCTCAAGGTGAAGCTGATCGAGGAGTCGATCGTGGTGGCGCTCGTCTGCATAATTTTCCTCCTCCACTTCAGGTCGGCCTTCGTGGCGATCTTCACGCTCCCTGTCGGCATACTCATGGCCCTGATCGTCATGAACTTCCAGGGACTCAACGCCAACATAATGTCGCTCGGAGGCATCGCCATCGCCATAGGCGCGATGATAGACGCGGCGATCGTCATGATAGAGAACGCCCACAAGCAGATCGAGAAGGAGGACGGGACTAAGGACCACTGGCTCATCATCACCATTGCGGCCAAGCAGGTCGGCCCCGCGCTATTCTTCTCTCTGCTGATAATAACCTTCTCCTTCCTGCCCATATTCACGCTGCAGGCCCAGGAGGGGCGCCTCTTCAGGCCGCTCGCCTTCACCAAGACATACTCGATGGCAGGGGCGGCGCTCCTTGCCGTGACGCTCGTGCCGGTCATGATGGGCTACTTCATCAGGACCACGCTCCTGCCCGAGGCGTGGAGCAGGAGGAGGCAGAGGACGGTCGCAGCCGGTGCCTCGGTGGCTGTCGGCCTGCTGCTGTGGCTGATCTCCGTCCTCTTCCCCCAGTCAGCGCTCGGTGCGTTCGGAGGCATGCTGGCGGTCTCCCTCGGCGCCCTCACATTCCTTCTGCTTTGGCCCCAGGCGGTCAGCCCCGAGGACAAGAACCCGGTAAACAAGTTCCTCATATGGGTGTACAAGCCGGTGATCCGCTGGGTGCTCCACCACAAGGCCGTCACCATACTGGTCGCCATCGTACTGGTCATGACACTGCTGCCCTTCCGTTCGGCCGTGGTCGAGAAACTGCCCGAGGGCCCGGTCAGGACGTTCGCCGAGAAGATGGACG
>DRKX01000168.1 GCA_011051565.1 Nitrospirota bacterium
ACGGCACCGACGGTTCCGACGGCCTCATATCACTGATATCCATAAGTGATGAGCCTGCCGGAGACAACTGCGCCGGAGGAGGCGTAAAGATCGAGGCCGGACTCGATCAGAACTACAACGGTATTCTCGATCCTGAAGAAGTCGAGGAGACGAGGTATGTCTGTGACGGCACGAACGGTACGGACGGCACCGACGGAAAGGATGGCTCCGACGGGTTGAGCACCCTTGTCTCTGTGAGCGAAGAGCCGGAGGGAGACAACTGCACGAACGGCGGGATAAAGATCGAGGCTGGGCTCGACGACGACCGTGACGGACTGCTCGACCCCGAAGAGGTGGATGACACCGTGTATGTCTGCGACGGAGCAGACGGTGCCGACGGGCTGACCTCCCTCATATCAGTGAGTGACGAAGCCCCTGGTGCGAACTGCACGAACGGGGGGATAAAGATCGAGACAGGGCTCGACAGTGACCGTGACGGACTGCTCGACCCCGAAGAGGTGGACGGCACCGCCTATGTCTGCACAGTAGCCGGCACCGGCAGCGGTGACGGTACGGACGGGCTGACCTCCCTCATATCAGTGAGTGACGAGCCCCCCGGCGCGAACTGCACCGACGGCGGGATAAAGATCGAGACAGGGCTCGACAGCGACCGTAACGGACTGCTCGACCCCGAAGAGGTGGAGAGCGAGGCTTATGTCTGTAACGGCTCAAGCGGCACCGACGGCCTTGAATCCCTCGTCTCAGTGAGCAGCGAGCCTGCCGGTACGAACTGTGAAAGCGGTGGCGTGAAGATCGAGACAGGGCTCGACGACGACCGTGACGGACTGCTCGACCCTGAAGAGGTGGACGGCACCGCCTATGTATGTAACGGTACCGGCGGCAGTGCGGTCTTGACCTACACGGTGGGGGGCAAGGTCATCGGCCTGGTCGGCACGGTGTCGCTCCAGCTGAACGGCGACGAGCTGCTCGACGTGACGGCGGACGGCTCCTTTGCCTTTGCAACAAGGCTCGGCAACGGCGCAAGTTACACCGTTACGGTCGCAACGCAGCCTTCCAACCAGACCTGCACGGTCATAAACGGAAGCGGCACTGTGCCCGGTGCGGACGTAACGGGTATACTCGTCTTCTGCTCTGCCGACACCTACACTGTGGGCGGCACTGTCAGCGGCCTTTCAGGGACGCTCACCCTCCAGAACAACGGCGGTGACGATCTGGTCGTCTCTGCTGACGGAGCCTTCACCTTCGCAACCCCTGTTGCCGACGGCGCCACATACGACGTCACAGTACTGAGTCATCCCGTAGGCCAGGCATGCAGCGTGACCGGCGGTACCGGCAGCGTATCAGGTGCAGACGTTACGGATGTCTCGGTTGCCTGTGCGCCTGAGACCACGGCTCCTGCCGTTGTCTCCACCTATCCGGCTGACGGTGCTGCCGATGTTGCACTCGATGTCACGCTGACAGCCCTGTTCTCTGAAGACATGGATCCCGCCTCGATCACGGCCTCCACGTTCAAGCTCTACGACGATACTGCGTCTGCCGCTGTGGGGGGGACCGTCACGTATGACGAGGCCTCGAAGACCGCGCTTTTCACTCCGGCCGACGCGCTCGTTACCGGACACACCTATACCGCTACGATGACTACAGGCGCGACCGACCTGGCCCACAACGCGCTCGACGCCGATTATTCCTGGAGCTTTTCCGTAGTTGCGCCACCGGTTAACACAACATCGGTGAATAAGATAAGTGGTTGCGAGTTCATCGATAACGGCGCTGTGGCCACCACCTCGGACACCGTGACGCTCAGCCTTTCGGCCACCGACGATGTGGGAGTAGCCGCCTACTACGTCACCGACAATGCAACGGGCGTGATACCGGATGCACCCGCCCCTGATGCTGCAGGCTGGAACGAGATCACACCGGTCGGGAGCTACGAAGCAGACGTCACGTACACCTTTGCAGGGACCTACAGCGAGGGCGACAGGGTCTACGTCTACACCTGGTTCAAGGACGAAGCAGGCAATGTCTCTGCTGTGGCAAGCGACGCCATCACGAAGATCGCTGCCTCGAAATACGTCTTCTTCGAAGATTTCGAGGACGGCATAGGCCTGTGGTGGGCGTCAAACGGCATCTGGGAGGTGGGTGTGCCGACTTCCGGACCAGGTGAAGCCTATTCGGATAGCAACCTCGTTGCAACTGTGCTTGATGGAAACTATCCGGATAACGTTAACAGCAGGTTTGTAAGCCCCTCGATTGTGCTTCCAGATATCGCAACAGGAGAAGAAATTAACCTGCGTTTCTGGCACTGGTTCGCTTTAGGAGGTTATGACAATGCGCAGGTCCAGGTCTCGGAGGAGACGGAACCCGGAGTCTGGAGCGGCTGGACTACAATTGCAATATATACAGGGAACTCTGGCGGTGTCTGGACGCATTCGCTCGTCGACCTCTCCACCTATGCGGGAAAGAAGGTCCGTGTCAGTTTTGTTCTTATCCAGGGCGACAGTGGTTGGCCTAATTACTCAACCTATGTCGGTCCTGGATGGTTCCTGGATGATGTGTCAATAACTGTTGGCCAAACTGTAGTCTTAGCTTCCGGTGATACTTACTTTGACGATTTCACCGGGTGTCTCAATGGTTGGTGGGTATCCAACGGCATATGGCAGTCAGGGGCACCCACTGCCGGACCAAGTGAAGCCTATTCGGATAGTAACCTTGCCGGTACAGTACTGGACGGGAATTATCCGGATAATGTTAATAGTGCTCTTGTAAGTCCCACCATAGAGCTTCCCTCCATTGCAACCGGTGCGGAGATTCATTTGCGTTTCTGGCACTGGTTCGCTTTAGGAAGTTATGACAAAGTGCAGGTCCGGGTCTCGGAGGAGACGGAATCCGGAGTCTGGAGCGCTTGGACTACACTTGCAACATATAGCAGGAACTCCGGCGGTGTCTGGACGTATCCGCTCGTCGACCTCTCCACCTATGCGGGAAAGAAGGTCCGTGTCAGTTTTGTTCTTATCCAGGGCGACAGTGGTTGGCCTAATTACTCAACCTATGTCGGTCCTGGATGGTTCCTTGACGACGTATCGATAACCTTCTCTACGCCCTAAGAGGTGTCAGGAACAGGCGTTGACATGCAATCACTCGTGGCAGCCGGCCAACAGGCCGGCTGCCACCCACATTTCGCGTAAAATTCGGTTTTTCGCCTGTGTCTTTCGGAAGTGATGCCAGATAAGAAATGTAACGAGTTGTGAAGTTGTGATTCGTGGGATGGGCAAGTGAGTGTCCGGCTGCCAGGGAGAGTGCAAAAACAAAAAGAGGGAGTTGCCAAAGGGAGGGAATTATGAGGATTGCATTCAAGTCCTTAGACGTCGGTATTTTTGATAATCCTTCTTGCTGTATTCATTGCTGCCTGCGGGAGCAGCAGTGATGACGGAGAGGCCCGTTGCGACGTGGTGGCGAACGCGGACGGCCCTGCATTCCTGAAGGTTGTCAATCGTCTGGACTCGGGACTGTCGTGGGTCATGTGGGAGTATGCCTTTGGCGCAGACATGAAACCAGGGAGTGTACCATATTCGGTGTGTCTACAGGATATCACACCGTGGAGTTGACGCAGTGTTACATCTCTAATGATTCATGTACTTCCAACTTCGGCTCAACTGTAACAAGAGACTTTTCTGTTTCCGACGGAGAGACCTATACCATAGAAGTCACAGAGGGCCTTTTCTGAGCAGAACTATTCTTATGTTAAAGGCTGTTTTTGCCTTCTTCCAGTCGCACTGGTAATGTGTTATCGGTTGCCGTAGTGATGCTGAACGAGTATAACCATAATTTTAAGGTATAAGGAGGAATACAATGACTAAGAATTTAAGCCTGGTGGGGTTCGTGGTGGCCGCTCTGCTTTTGACAGTCAATCCCGTTCTTGCAGGCAGTGAATCTGGCAGGTTCAGTGTCGGTGTCTTTACCGGGAGGGCCAACAGCATTGTCGAGAATGCCGCGGCAGGGGCCTATAGCATATATCCTGATACGGAGTTCAAAAGCGGTGGAGTAATAGGAGGGAGCCTGATGTACAGGTTTCCAGCGGGCTATGCCCTGGAACTGAGTGTTGAGCGCTTGTCCATGGATTTGGAAGAGTTGGGGGTGAAGTTTGGAACATTGAATATGACCCCAGTGATGTTTCTCTTCAAGGTCCAGGACATGCCTGAAGGTGATACCGGACTTACCGGACACGCGGATATAGGATTCGGGTGGAGTTTTAACAGCTTCGACAAAGGGCCGTACATCACCGGCCTGGAGAACACCTATGGTGTTACTTTGGATATAACCGTGGAGAGGTCTTTTGTGTTCGAGTTAGGGGCCGGCGCTGATTTATTTTTTACAAAGAATATTTCAGCAAATCTTGATGGAAGGCTTTTATTTGGAAATGTTGATACGTCAGGGTGGGAGATTGATCTTGAAACGTTTCATATCAGTAATTTTCAGATATTATTTGGAATGCGATATTGGTATTAAAGTATTTATAATGCTTCCCCGAAGCAGGATATGAGGGACGAGAAGGTTGGAAGAGTTATGTTACTGCTTTCAGGTAGCTAAGAAGGTCGGTTAGAGTGAAGGGCATTGAGTAAATGCCCGCTTAGACACAAATGAAAGGAGCAGATAAGAATGAAACAGTTATCAGATTTTAATGGTAATTGGACTGTAATGCTTCTCCTGCTTACCATCCTGACGGGGGGCTGTGCAGTAAAAGCTCACAAGTCTTTGGAGCCTGAGTTGTTAAATCATAGCTACCAGGTAACAGTTCTTAGCAAGATTCCAAAAGAAGAAGTTAGTATTTACATAGAGGAGAAGAAATATACTACTATTGGTGGTAACAGTGGGTTGCTTTGGGTATTGATTGATAAAGCAATAAACAAAGCGCGTGGGAAGGCCGCTGAAGAAAGAATCTCACCTCTGCTTGAGGCTGCGGCAGATGTCAACTTTCGTGTGCAGTATTGGGATGAGTTGGAAAAGGCACTTTACGGTTCACCTTGGTTGAAGATAAAACGCCTGGATAAACGTAGTATTGGCTATACTCAGGAGGAGATAGCTGAAGTTAAGCCTCCCTTCCTGCTTCTGAATACTCTTTATGAGTTATCACCAAATTCTCAGGTTCTTCTTGTTCAAACAAAGGCGAGTCTTTATCTGAACGATCTCAATAAACCCGACTACTTTGGGGTTTACACATATTATTCCGATAAGATTGGAAAGAAAGGTGAGAAGGATGAAAAGGCCATTGAACTTTGGGCGGCAAACAATGCATCGGCCTATCGTGAATCGCTGACAGAAGGCATTAAGCAGAACATGTATATGTTGCGCCTTGATCTTCTGGATAAGCCGGCTGATCCCAAAAATGAAAAAGGAGATAAAATCAGAGTGCGTATTCGCTCACTTTTTTCAGGTTTGATGGTAACCATTCAAGGCAAGGTGATCAAGCGTGACAAGGACCGCGTTGTAATACGGGAAAAAGGTGGCAACTTGCTCTCGATTGGAACAGGTATGATTGAAGACTAATTAAACCTTGAGGACAACACTTATGAAAACAAAGATTCCTATAGTACTGTTGGTCTGTTTTTTGCTATCAGCCTGTACTGCCATGCAACCCGTTCATGTGCAACTAAACTACACACCCAGAAAGAATCGTGTAAAAACAATGTCCACAGAAGGAGAAAAGGCTAACTTGCGCATTGTCAAGATCGAAGTTTTCGATAAAAGGGTTGATCAAAAATACTTGGGAAGCACAGATGCCCCGATCTATGGTTCTGGGGTAATCGAATGGGTACGGAGCGGGATTATATCACTTTCTGAATTTGGTTATTCTTTCCCGTCTTTGAATGAGGAAGGAAACACCCAAGGACTCTCGCTCAAGGTGAACATAGAGCGTGTATCATGTCGGGGTACAGTTATGCATATGCGCTGTACTGTATTCATCAAGGTCGGCTTCTTTTCCGATGGAGTACTTATCCAACGGAAGTCATACTATGGTTCGCAAATTGAAGATAAAGGTCTCATTAGCCAAGGTACGCGACACTTTGGAGCGAAGGCTGTCCTGCATGGTTTGAATGGAGCATTGGAACAATTCCTGGTCAAATTAGAAGCCGACCTCCGGGAAATCAAAGATGGACTAAAGCCTGAAACTTAAAGGAATGGACAACACCTTTCCTGATGTTGTTTTCAGTTAAACGTTTTCCCGGGGGTAAATGGCAACAGAGACTTTAAAAGGGTAAATAGTCACGGCCAGAATAGAATGCTTGATTCCAAAAGAACTGTTCCTTCCGAAAGTTCAGTGCAATGAGTGAAGTTACAGGAGCATAAGGTGTCCACTTTGTAGTAATATTTAGGGTAGGCGGAAAATCGCCTGAGTCGCACGTGCAGGCCATTGCATTCTTCAGAGGGGGCCGATCTCGTTCATCGAGACGCCAGCGGAGGCAGGAGGGGCATTGAGGATAGAGAGTATATTTGCCGGGTTGTGTGTTCTATTGCTCGCCTCATACCCGCTTCACGCCCGGGGAGCCGAGATCACAGTCTGGCTCATGGCAGGAGAATACCTGTCCGAGAGAACCTACTCCGCGGAGGAGTTCAGGGATTTTGAGACGAGGTATCCACATACCGGCATAGATATAGGCGCGGGTGAGGAGAGATCGAGGCTTGTACTCATGGAGAACAGCGGAATCCTCGGTGATATCGAGGAGTTCAGGAGGGATTTTCTCAGGAGAAAGGGTCTCAATACCGGGTACGACGAGCTGACCATAAGGGTCCTCTTCATCGGCTGGCACAACTATCCGCTTCAGAGGATCATCGACGAAGCCGTGGTCGAAGGTGTCGACGTCGTACAGATCGGTTCCACGTGGACCGCGGCACTGGCAAAGCGCGGGGTGATCGCCGATATATCCGACGTGGTGAGGCCGCTTGAGGCGGAGTTCATCCCGGCTGCGCTCCAGGGGTCGAGGATTCTGGGCGAGAACGGCTACTACGCCATTCCCTGGAGCCTCGACATCAGGACCTGGTTTTACAACAGCGAGCTGTTCGATGAGGCGGGCATAAGCGCCGACTCCCTTAAGAACCTCGAAGACTTGGAGGTCGCCTGCGAAAAGTTCCGTCAGAACACCAGGGGCCGCGACGTCTGGTTTGCCGGGATACCGACCTCCGGTGACGACTACAGCACCCTGCACAATGCCATGACCTGGATATGGGGATGGGGCGGAAGGGTCATAAAGAACGACGGAGTGCCGGGGATAGCGGATCGAGATGCGATGGAAGGGATGAGCAGGTATGTAGGCCTTGCGGTGAAGGGCTGCACCCCTTTGAAAGGCGCCGACGGCAAGCCCATCCGCCTTGTAGACATTGAGACGGGTTTTCTGAGGGGTGAGTACGCAATGGTATTCATAGGCCCGTGGGTCCTCGGAGCGATTGCCTCGGCCGAGAGACCCGAGAGGTTCGTGAATGCGGGCTCACTGTCGGGTCCGGCTGTCTCCAGTGGCAACATCTTCACCGGCGGCAGCCAGCTCGCCCTGATAGACTCGCCCCGAAGCCCCTTGGAGGAAGAGGCGGCGAGGGAGTTCCTGAAGTTCCTCTCGGCAAGGGGGAATCCAGGTGCCGGGCTCTCGCCGAAAGAGAGGAACTTCGTTGAACTCCTCCGGGACCC
>DRKX01000169.1 GCA_011051565.1 Nitrospirota bacterium
AGACGAACTCCTGGAGAGGATCAAGAGAGAGGACGAAGGTGAAGGTTCCCGGGGAACTGGTTGAACTCATGCTGAGGGAGGAGCGGTTCACCATAGCCTCCCACGTCAATCCGGAAGGAGACGCCATCGGCTCATCCATAGCCCTTGCCCTCGCCCTGAAGGGGCTGAACAAGGACGTCAGGGTCTTCAACACCGACGGTGTCCCTGCCGTGTACGGGTTCCTTCCGTCCTCAGGGCTGGTCGAGACCGTGATGGACGGCGAGAGGCTCAAGGATTCGGTCCTCGTAGTGCTGGACTGCAACAGCCTCGACAGGGTGGGGCTCGATGGTGCGGAGTGCCGGAGGGTCGTTGTGATAGACCACCATCAGACCGTCACGGACTTCGGCGACGTCAGGTGGATAGAGCCGGACAGCCCTGCTGCAGGCCTTATGGTCTACAACCTCCTCAGGGCTCTCGGAACGAGGATCGACGGGGATATCGCGGTGAACCTGTATACGGCGATAGCGGTGGATACCGGGACCTTCAGGTATCCCAACACAACGGCGGAGACGTTCCGTGCTGCCGCCGACCTGGTTGATGCCGGAGCCGACCCGGCCGAGGTCTCAAACAGGCTCTACGAGTCGTGGTCTGAGAAGAGGTTCGGCCTCCTTGTCAGGGTGCTCCAGACACTCGATATCGTCGATGCCGGCAGTGTCAGGTGTGCCATCACCAATGTTACGCTCGATATGTTCAGGGAGACGGGCACCGGAGCCGCGGACACGGAGAACTTCATAAACTTTCCAAGGATGATCGGCTCCGTCGAGATAGCGGTCATGTTCAGGGAAGAGGAGCCGGGCTGTTGGAAGGTGAGCCTGAGAAGCAGGGGCGCCTGCGACGTCTCAGCCGTTGCATCCCGCTTCGGCGGCGGCGGACACAGGAACGCCGCCGGATACCGGGCCTGCGGGAGCCTTGCAGACCTGAGGCGGGGTTTCCTCGAGGCGGTTCAGGTCTGTGCAGCCGCCGGATGAGGGGTGGAGACGGATTGAGAGAGGGCGTCGTCGTGAACCTGAACAAGCCGCCAGACATCACGTCCCACCAGGCGGCCAGAAAGGTGCAGCGCATCCTCGGCGCATCGAAGGCCGGCCATGCCGGCACCCTCGATCCCTTCGCCGAAGGAGTACTCCTCGTCTGCCTCAACGATGCCACGAGGATAGCCGAATACCTCTTGCCGCTCGAAAAGGAGTACATGGCCCGTATACGGCTCGGACTCGTGACCGATACCCTCGATATCACCGGAAAGGTGGTGAGTGAGGAGGACCCATCCGGTATAACCGGCGGTATGATAGCTGAGGTCCTCGGGCGGTTCCGGGGTGAGCTGATGCAGATTCCTCCCATGTATTCGGCCATAAAGCGTGACGGGGTGCCGCTTTACAGGCTCGCCAGGCGCGGAGTGACCGTCCGGCGCGAAGAGAGGCGTGTCTTTGTCCGCGAGATCGAGCTGATCTCATTCGTACCGCCTGAGTTCGTGATGAGGGTGAGGTGCTCCAAGGGCACGTACGTCAGGAGCCTGGCGCGGGACATCGGAGAGGCCCTCGGTGTCGGAGCCGTCGTCAGCGCTCTCAGGAGGACGGCGGTCGGTGACTTCAGGGTGGAAGACTCGGTCTCTTTCAGTGACCTCGAAGGGGGGGCGGCTCCGGTCAGCTCCATGGACGATGCACTCGGGCATCTTGGTGAAATCGTACTCGACAGCGGGCAGTTCCGGCTTGCCCGTCACGGTACGGAGTTCTTCTCCGCGGCAGCGGGGTCTCCGGGAGATCTGTTCAGGCTGAAGGACCCCTCGGGCGTCTTCTTCGCCATCGGCAGGCTGAAGGACGGTGGGGTCATGAAGGTGGAGAAGGTCTTTCTGCACTCAAGTCCGAAAACCTGAAAGTGCCGTGTCAGGATGGCATGCCTAACCGCCGTAATGTGTTGAGAGTTTTTTCCTTTGAGGGTGTTCGGGGCCGTGCCCGGCCTTTTTCCCCGAACGGGGTGAGGATTTATTCGGGTTCCCGGTAAAAAAATTGGAAAAAATACTTGACAAGAAAAAAAAATTCTGTTTATATAGAGGTATGCTGTTTGGTGAAAAGACTCCTATAGGGCTGGATATCGGGGCCGGTTTCCTGAAGGTGGCCCGGGTAAAAGAGGCGAGGGGTGGGTATGAACTTGAAGACTTCGATATGATTCCATTGCCCCCGGAGCTCATCGTCGACGGCTCCATAATCGATTCCCTCCGTCTTTCGGACTCAATCAAGGAACTGCTGCGTAAATCGAGGATAAAGACAAAGGATGCCGTGATATCGGTCTCGGGTCACTCCTCTGTCATCATAAAGATGATCACCCTGCCCGAGATGAGCGAGGAGGAACTCGAGGAATCCATAAAGTTCGAGGCTGAACAGTACGTTCCGTTCGACATCAACGACGTCAACATCGACTTCCAGATCATAGGCCCGAGGGACGAACCCGGACAGATGGACGTTATCCTCGTGGCGGTGAAGAAGGACGTGATAAACGAGTATGTCAGCGTTGTCAAGGATGCGGGCCTGAACCCCGTCATCGTGGACGTCGACGTCTTCGCCCTCGAGAACATGTACGAACTGAACTATGACATCTCGGCCGCGAAGAACGTCGCCCTCGTGGACATCGGTGCAAGCTCGATAAAGATGAACATAATCAAGGGCGGAATACCCTCATTCACGAGGGACGGCCCGGTGGGGAGCAACCTCCATTCCGAGGCCCTGCAGCGGGAGTTCCACATACCTTACGAGGTGGCGGAACGGCTAAAGAGGGGTGAGACCGTGGAGAACATCTCCGAAGAGGAGGCCAGGGCCGTGATAGAGGCCGCCTCTGAAGAGATATTCAACGAGATCGGTCGCTCACTCGAGTACTTCAGGACCTCCATGGCCAAGGAGGAGGTCGCGGAGTTGATTCTGAGCGGCGGCTGTGCGCTCATCGCGGGGTTCCCCGAGATGCTCGCCGAGCGGTTGGGCATAGAGGTGAAGATAGCCGATCCCTTCCAGAACATCGCCATATCGAAGAGGCTGGATGAGGCCTACATAAGGGACATAGCTCCGATAGCCGCTGTTTCCGTCGGACTTGCCATCAGGAGGGTTGGAGACAGATGATAAGAATAAACCTTCTGCCCGTCAAGAGAAAGAAGAAGCCGAAGCCTATCCCCGGCTTTGTGATCGCGACCGTTGCGGCAAGCATCTTAGTGATAATCGGAGTGATATTCACATATGTCAACCTGAAGGAGGAGATCAACACCCTGCAGGCCCGAAAGACGGCCAACGAGCGGAAACTTCAGGATATGAAGAAGAAGCTCAAGGACCTTGAGAACTATGAGACTCTCGTGAAGGCCGTGGAACGCAAGAAGAGCGTCATCCTCCAGCTCAGGAAGAATCAGGGCGTTCCCGTGAGGCTGATGGATGAGCTCAGCAAGCACCTCCCGAACGGGATCTGGCTGAAGGAGCTCAAGACCATGGGCAACACTGTCGACATAGAAGGCTACGCCTTCACAAACTCTGATGTCGTCAAGTACGTGAACAGGCTCAAGAAGTCTCCCCTGTTCAACTCCGTATACCTTGCCGAGTCCAAACGTAAGGACATATCAGCGAGCGGAGCCAGGAAGGAGAAGATTCCCGTCTATAACTTCAAGATCAAACTGGGAGTGAAGGTCTGAGATGGCGACAAGGTTGAAGATGGATCTCAAGTCTGTCCCTCCGGCGGCTCAATACGCCATTGCCGCGGGTTTGCCCCTGCTGATAATCATCCTCTTCTTTTTCATCTACTACAAGCCGAAGGCAGCCGAGATAAAGCGGTTAGAGAAGGATATCGCAAAGCAGGAGCAGGAGATAGGAAAGGCTGAGGCCAAGCTGAGGAAGCTGCCCCAGATCAAGGCCCGCTACGAGGTTCTCGTCAAGGAGCTCGACGAGCTGAAGAGGCAGCTGCCCGAGGAGAAAGAGGTGACGACCCTCCTGAAGCAGGTCTCGGACCTGGGTATAAAGGCCGGCCTTCAGATAAAGCTCTGGAAGCCTGCGCAGAGGAAGATGCATTCGAGCGGCGTGGTCTACGAGATACCGGTGAAGGTGGAGATGGTCGGTTCATACCACAGGCTCGGCTACTTCTTCAGTTCCCTCACGCGGCTGAGCAGGATCGTCAATGTAACGAACATAAAGCTTGGAGGTGCAAAGCCCGAGACGAGGGAGGCGAAGCTGCAGATATCCTTCGTGGCCCTTACATTCTCCGCGATACCTGAGGGAGAGATGCAGAAAGGGGCTGCGGGTAAACAGAGGAGGCGGGGGCGCAGATGAAGACCTTCGTGAACATACTGACCGTTATCATACTGGCGTCGGTGCTCGTCGCCTGCAAGGACAAGCCGGAAGTCAAGAGGGCTCAACCGGTAAAGAAGTCTCCTGCTCAGACGAACACCCCAAAGGGGACAGTGCCTGCCGTGACCCCGAAACCAAAGAAGGCCAAGAAGGGTATCGAATCGATAACTTACAACCCCGAAGGCAGGCGAGACCCGTTCCTTTCCATTATAGTACTGACTAAGCAGAAGGTGGAGAAGAAAAAGAAGACCGTCAATCCACTCGAGAATTACGACGTGACGGACTTCAGACTCCTCGGCGTGGTCTATGCCGACAACGACTACTACGCCTCTGTCATCCTTCCGGACGGGAAGGCATATACCATCAAGAAGGGCACGACACTTGGGCTTTACGGCGGGAAGGTCATAGACATCAAGAGCGACGCCGTCGTGGTCAGGGAGTACATCGTTGACTACAGAGGTCAATTAATGCCGAAAGATACAGTCTTGAAGCTCCGCAAAGAGGAGGAATAATGGAGAGACAATATAAGAGAAGACGACAGGCACTATTCGGGTTACGGGCTGCGGGCCTTTCCGGTTCGCAACACTTGAACTTTCATTATTCAGCCATACTTGCTTTCTGTATCCTGCTTTTTACGTCATTCTACGGCTGTACCACGGTCGAGTCCGCCAAACAGGTCAAGGGAGCGGATCAGGACCGGAAGACCCTTCCGGAGATAACCTCGATCACGGCTTCGGACAACAGCCTGACGATAACGGCGAGTGCTCCCTTTGAGTACACCATATACAAGCCCGACGATCCCTTCAAGGTCGTGATAGGACTGAAGGGAGTGACCCTTGGCAGGTATACGCAGAAGATACTGCCCGAGGCCTCCGGGATCACTGAGATCAAGCCCGAGTATGCCAGGGTTCCGGTCGAGGGTGCGAGGCTCGAGGTGCTGCTCTCGTCTCCTGCAAACGTAGAGCCGCGGTACTCCAGGGGGACGCTTACCCTCCTGATCAAGGGCGAGGAGGAGGCACCGCGCGTCGCGGAGGCAGAGGCCCCTGATGCGCTTGCAGGAGAGTCATCTGAGCTGCCGCCTGCGAAGTATATAGACGACGTCTCCATGAAGAGGCAGAGAGACAGGGTGGTCGTCACCATAAACGGAGACGGCAGGATGATCCCGGACGTCTTTCCGCTCGACGACCGTCTCGTGATAGACATCCCGGGTGTGGACATGAGGGCGTCTCTGCCGGAGACGGTGATAAAGCCCCTGAAGGGGATGAGGTGGGGAGATTACGAGAACAGGTTGCGCATAGTGCTCGATCTCGATAAAGGCACCACCTTTGACGTCGTATCGATAGCCAACAGGATAGAGATATCCCTCCGTTCGCCCGAGCTCCTTGGTGAGGCGGTTGAGCCCGAGGTTGTGCCTTCCGGGGGTGCTGCAGCGTCTGCCGGCCGGAAAGCGGCAGAAGGTAAAGCCCCGGAGGAGGCGGTGGCGGGCAAGTACACGGGCAGGAAGATATCCCTCGACTTTCAGGATGCGGACATCATCCCGATATTCAGGCTCCTTGCTGACGTGAGCGGTTATAACATCGTTGTGGATCCTCAGGTGAAGGGCAAGATAACGATAAAGCTCATAAACGTGCCGTGGGATCAGGCCCTCGACCTTATACTGAAGACCCACAATCTCGGCATGGTCGTCGAGGGCAACATAATAAGGATCGCGCCGCTGTCAGTGCTCGTCAAGGAGAGGGAGGAGGCCATAAAGGCGAAGGATGCCGCGCGCAAGGCGGAGCCTTTGGTGACAAAGGTCTTTCCCATCAGCTATGCCGAGGTGAGCAAGGTGAAGTCAGCCATAGACCAGGCGAAGATACTCTCCGAGAGGGGAAGTGTCAGCGTTGATCAGCGCATAAGCTCACTGATAGTCAAGGACGTACCGAGCAACATGCCGAAGGTTGAGTCCCTCATCAAGACCCTCGACAAAGCCACGCCGCAGGTCATGATCGAGGCGAGGATCGTCGAGGTGAACACCAATGTCTCTCAGGAGTTCGGCGTGCGGTGGGGTTTTGCCGCCAGCAGCAGCAACAGGCTTTCGAGCGTCGGAGGCCTCACCCCGTACGTGGTGGACTTCCCTGCCGCCGGTGCCGGGCCAGGTTCCGGGTCGGGAATAACCTTCGGCTTTCTGAATGCTGCAAGGACTCTGTCGCTCAATGTCGAGCTCTCGGCACTTGAGACGACCGGTAAGCTCAAGATCGTCTCCAACCCGCGGATAATCACCGTGGACAACCAGGAGGCTTTCATATCTCAGGGCAAGAGCATCCCGGTGAGAAAGCTGACGTCCGAGGGTACGGTGTCGACCGAGTTCAAGGACGTGAAGCTCGAGCTGAAGGTGAAACCACATATCACGCCCGATGAATCGGTCATCCTGAGTGTCGAGGCGAAGAAGGAAGAACTCGATCCCACCATACCGTCGGTTGAAGGTGTTCCCGGGACCGACAAGAAGGAGGCCAAGACGAACGTGATCATAAAGGACGGAGAGACTCTCGTGATAGGCGGCATATACAAGACGGTCAACAACGATTCAGAGTCCGGAGTCCCACGTCTCAGTGACGTGCCGTTCCTCGGCTGGCTCTTCAAGAGCAAGAAGAAAGAGGCGCAGACGAACGAACTCCTCATCTTCATCACTCCGAGAATAGTGAAGAAGACCGTTGTGCGATAGAGATGCAGTAAGGATTCTATTGTGTGTACCCTGCAGACGCATTTGAAACATTTGAAATAAATTTCTAATGTTTAAAAAATACAAGGAGGCGATATGAGGATCCCGCGCTTAGGATTATTTAGATACTTACTGCCTTTGTTTGCAATACTGCTGCTGTGGTCGTGCGGTGATGTCAGTGCTCCGCCGGGTTCGACTATAACCATCGAGCCGTCATCCTTGACGATCGAGAACAGTCTCCCGACCGCGGAGACGTCGACCCAGTACTACACGGTCTCCGTCGTCGACGAGGACGGCAACCCTGTCGGTGACGTGAAGCTCTCGATATCCTTCATATGGGCCTCGCCGAGCCCGTACAACCTTGTACAGCTGTACAAGGGCGATGTTCCCGTGGATTCGCCGTTCGAGGCGACCACCGACGAGTTCGGCGCTTACACCTTCAGGCTGGACTTCATATCCGGCGGCGGATACGAATACAAGGGTGACGTAGAGGTACGGTCCGGCGCTGCTTTCGCCTCATCGACTTTGGAGGTCACAACAGGGTCTTCTCAATAAAGCCATCTTCAGGAGGAATTCCATAATGTTTGCTAAAGCGACTCGCAAGTCAGCATTTGATCTGCTGGTGTTGTTTGTGCTGGTTATGGCCGTCTCCGCGTGCGGTTCGACGAGCAGCAGCCTGCCGTCGAGTTCGTCTTCCGACTCGAGCACGCAGACCACCTCAACGACCGTGGGGTCGGTTGAGGTCACTGCAACGCCGACGACCGTGACGGTCGGTGGGCTGTCGAGCATAGAGGCGACTGTGAAGGATACGGACGGCAACAACGTCCCCGACGGCACGACGGTGACCTTCTCGGTCGACCCGACGAGCCTCGGTTCCATACAGCCCTCGCAGGCGACCACCGTCGGCGGCGTGGCTAAGGCGTCGTTCACCGCCAATGACACGACTTCGGGCACGGTCACCATAACCGCGACCGCTGGAAGCGTGAGCAAGACCGTGACGATCACCGTCCAGGGAGCGGATGCCGGCAGCATCGAGTTCTCCTCGGCCTCACCCCAGGTCATCGGCCTGAAGGGTTCCGGCCAGACAGAGACGTCGATCATAACATTCCTCGTGAAGGATGTAAACGGCAATGCAGTGACCGACGGCACTTCCGTGACATTCACCATGAAGGGGCCGAACGGCGGTGAGTACCTCGATCCAACGTCCACGTCCACCGTCAACGGTGAAGCCGTCACCATTCTGCACAGCGGCTCCGTTGCAGGACCGGTCACCATCGTGGCATCAGTGGATGTGAACGGCTCGACCCTTACGACGTCCTCCTTCCCGATATCCATTGGCGGCGGGGTCCCGACCGCGAGGAGCTTTACCCTTTCAACCGATGTCATCAACCTGCCTGGGCTGGTATACGTCAACAGGCAGGCCAACATATCGGTCTATATCGCCGACAGGTTCGGCAACTACAACGTTCTCGAGGGCACCTCGGTCTCGTTCTATGCAGAGGCTGGTGCGATCGACAGGAACGTCAACGTGAACGCCTCCGGCTCAGGCACAGTGGTGTTCAGGACACAGAACCCGATGCCTGCCGACGTGGCTCCGAATGCGGAAGAGACGGCCCTGCAGACAACGGTGAACACCACCTGGGGTATAAGCACTACGAACAATCCCCGCGACGGCTGGGTCTCGATACTTGCAACGGTCATGGGCGAGGAGAGTTTCGAAGACGCCAATGCAAACGGCGTGTACGATCCGGGTGAGAACTTCGAAGACATCGGCGAGCCGTTCATCGACCTCAACGACAACGGCGTAAGGGACGACGGTACCGGATCCGATCCGCTCGAGGTCTACATAGATGTAAACAACAACGGTCAGTACGACGGTCCGAACGGCTGCTGGGACGGACCCGACCCCGCCGAGTCATATTCGTGCACGGGCAGGGAAGACAGCAAGATGCTCTTCAAGACGATAAAACTCATGTTCACCGGCGAGCCGGTCAACTTCAGGGTTGTTCCGGACTCGTTCAGCATAGCGGACGGAGGCTCACAGGTGTTCAGCGTCATAGTAGCGGATAAGAACCTTAATAGTCCGTCGCCGGGGACGACCATAAGCGTCAGCGCAGACGGCGGTAAGCTGAGCGCCTATCCGCCGACTCCCATTTCCGACGGATTGACACGATATGTTGACTTCGATTTTACTCTTTCGGACAGCAATGCCGGTGACACTAATCCGCCCGAGAATGTCGCGGCTGTTATCGAAGTTGAGTGGGAAGGTGTCAAGTACCTGATTGTTGTACCTGGCACGATTGATTGAGCGGCATACAGCTGTGAGAGCCGGACTTGTAGAAGCACGATAGCAGCCTTTGTGTACTGGTGCAGTCGGGCTGATTTCTTTGAAGAAGGGTGCTTCCTCGATTGGGGAAGCACCCTTCTTGTATGTCGTGACCGGTGCTGCATCCCGGTCCGTGAGCGCTTTTAACGGTTAACATTTAGGGCCAGATTAGGTTACTATATGTAATGATTCGGCATACATTTTCAGTGCTTGACGGTGTGGGCGAGAGACTGGAGAGGAAGCTCTGGAGGCGGGGCATACTGACGTGGGAGGACTTCGTCAGGGAAGACCCGCTTCCTTTCATCCCGCAGCAGAAGAGCACCGTCATGAAGGAGACGATCCTCTATTTCTCCGAAGAGCTCGCCAGGAGCAACCCGGAGCCATTCAATGCCTTTCTCAGGCCGCGGGAACACTGGCGGCTCTTCGACTCGTTCAAGTCGGACATTGTCTGCCTCGACATCGAGACGAACGGCCTGCCCCCTGACAGGGGTGGTGAGGTGACCGTGGTGGGCCTCTTCGACAGCCGCCAGTGGAGGTGCCTGATAAAGGGCGAGAACCTGACGGCCGAGAGCCTCGAGGAGGCGCTCTCGGGTTGCAAGCTGCTCGTCACCTTCTTCGGTTCAACCTTCGATGTACCGTTTCTGAGGAAGTGTTTCCCCGGGCTCAGGATGAATATGCCGCACTTCGACATATGTTACGGTGCAAGGCGTGTGGGGCTCAGGGGCGGGCTGAAGAAGCTGGAGGTATCGGCCGGGCTGTCGAGGGCAGACGAGGTCAGGGGTATGGACGGCTACGACGCGGTGATTCTGTGGAGGCGGTGGCTGAGGGGAGACACCAGTGCACTCGATCTGCTTCTCCGGTACAACAGGGAAGATACGGTGAACCTCCTGCCCCTCGCCGAGAGAATATACAGACTGCTCAGGGCATCGACGGGGATAGAGGAGTTCCTGAATGGAAACGGATATTCTTGATGGATTCCTGACGTACCTGTCGGTGGAGAGGGGCAGGGCGGCCAACACGGTCCTCTCTTACGAGAGGGACCTGAGGAAGTTCAGCGCGTTCCTGCAGAACGAGAAAAAGAGCCTCGTCTCTTTCGGCAAGGCCGAGATAATAAACTTCATCAGCCTGCTGAGGGACGAGGACTACACGACTGCATCGATTGCGAGGAAGCTCTCGGCGATAAGGAGTCTCTGCAGGTATCTCATGTTGGAGAAGTTCAGAAGGGAGGACCCCTCTGAGAATCTCCAGACCCCCTCGGGCTGGGAGAGGCTCCCGAAGGCGGTATCGGTGGATGACATGAAGAGGCTCCTCGAGGCGATTCGTGGTGGAGAGCTTGCACTGAGGGACCTCGCCATGCTCGAGCTGATGTACGCATCCGGTCTCCGCGTGAGCGAGCTCGTGAGCCTGAGGGTGGAGGACGTGAACCTCGATGGAGGCTTCGTAAGGGTTATGGGCAAGGGATCGAGGGAGAGGGTGGTTCCGGTGAGCGAGCGTACCATAGGCAGGATCAGCATGTACATGCAGCAGCTGAGGCCGAGGCTCCTGAAGGGCAGGGAGTCTCCTTACCTCTTCATTTCCAGGCGGGGGACCGCACTCACGCGCCAGAGGTTCTGGCAGACCATAAAGGAGTACGGAAGGCGGGCGGGTGTCAAGGTCACCCCGCACGTAGTGCGCCACTCCTTTGCGACCCACCTGCTCGAGGGCGGGGCCGACCTCCGCTCCGTGCAGAAGATGCTCGGGCATTCCGACATATCCACAACACAGATATACACAAAGGTCACGTCCGACAGGCTCAAGAGGATATACGGGAAGTATCATCCGAGGGCATGAAACTATCCATAGACGAAAGGAGGGGAACACATGGTGAAGTCTCTCACGGTGGATGACCTCTACAGGCGGTGTGACACCGATCTGTTCAGCTTCAAGACAACAGACGAGCTTCCCCCGTTTGAAGGCACGATCGGCCAGGACAGGGCGCTGAGCGCCATCGACTTCGGCCTCAGCCTCGAAAGCAAGGGGTTCAACATCTATGTGCTCGGTGAGAGCGGTACGGGAAAGACGTCCACGATCAGGGCGCTCCTCTCTAAGAAGGCTGGGGAGGAGCCGGTCCCGCCAGACTGGTGTTACGTTTACAACTTCAAGGACCCTGACAGCCCGCTGGCCGTCTCCCTCGATCCAGGGCGCGGGATCGAGTTCCAGAAGGACATGTCCGAGCTCATAAGCACCCTGAAGGTGGAGATACCCAAGGTCTTCGAGTCAAAGGAGTACGACAAGCAGCGCGGCCGCATCTTCGAGGAATTCCAGAAGAGGCAGAAGGAGCTCTTCTCGAGCCTCGAGGAAGAGGCAGAGGCGAAAGGCTTCACCATAAAGAGGACGGTCGGAGGGTTCCTTATCGTCCCGGTCAAGAAGAACGGAGAACCGCTGACCGAGGAGGAGTTCCAGTCCCTCGACGAGTCGGTCCGCAAGAAGATAGAGGAGATCGGCAAGCAGCTGCAGGAGAAGCTCGATGACGTCGTGAGGACGGTGAGGGAAGGCGAGAAACTCGTCAAGGAGCTGCTCAGGAGGCTCGAGAGGGAGGCCGCCATATCAGTTCTCGGCCACCTCATAGACGAGCTGAAGGACAAGTACGATGGCAACGGCAAGATCACAGAGTATCTCGATGCCGTCAGGGAGGACATACTCGACAACCTCGACAGTTTCAAGACCCCCTCGGAAGACGTTGCACCGTCTCCTCTCCAACTCATGAAGATGCCCAAGCAGGAGCCGAACTTCGTCAAGTACTCGGTCAACGTGATCGTCAACAACGGCGCTCAGAAGGGTGCACCCTGCGTGTTCGAGAGCAACCCGACGTATTACAACCTCTTCGGGCGTATCGAGCACAAGTTCCAGTACGGTGTGGCCGTGACCGACTTCTCCATGATAAAGTCCGGGTCCCTGCACAAGGCAAACGGAGGCTACATCGTCATAAACG
>DRKX01000170.1 GCA_011051565.1 Nitrospirota bacterium
CCGTCCCCCTGCCGGCCTCCTTGGTGGTGAAGAACGGCTCGAATATGTGCTGCATGGTCTCCTCGTCCATCCCGGTCCCGGTGTCTTCGACCGAGAGGCGGACGAACCTGCCGGGCCGGGCATCGAGTATGCCCTTGACGGTCTCCTCTTCGAGCAGCACGTTCTCTGTCCTGATCGTGAGGGTTCCTCCCTCGGGCATGGCGTCCCGTGCATTGCCCGCGAGATTCATGAGCACCTGCTCGATGCTCCCCTTGTCGGCCCAAACCATCCAGACGTCCTCGGCAAGCTCGGTGTCGATGGTGATGTCTTCACCAATGAGCCGGTCGAGCAGCCTCAGCAGGTCGACGATTATACTGTTGATGTCGAGATGGACGAACTCCATCGGCTGCTTCCGGCTGAAGAGGAGCAACTGGCGTGTCAGGTCGGCCGCGCGCGCCGAAGCACTGCGCACCTGCGTGAGGTACCTGTAGGGGACCTCCGTATCATCGACCTTCATCATCACGAGGTCGATGTAACCGCGGATTGCCGTGAGCAGGTTGTTGAAGTCGTGGGCGACGCCTCCGGCCAGCGTGCCTATGGCCTCCATCTTCTGTGCCTGGAGGAGCTGGGCCTGCATCCTCTCGCGCTCCTCCTCGGCCTTGCGGCGGTCCATGATGACCTGGACGTTCGTCGTGAAAGACTCGACGTGCCTCGCATCGTCTTCGGTATAGTCGGTCGGCTTGTTTGCGACACCCGCCAGCGCGACTATACGGCCGTGACTGAAGACCGGCACCACCATCACCCTCTCGAGCATCACGTGGCCTTCGGGGATGCCCTTCTTGTCAGGGTAGGACTGGTAGTCGTTGACTATGATGGTCCTCCTGAAACGGACCGCATCTCCCCAGAGCCCGGCCGTGCCGATCGGGTAGTCGACAGGCTTGTCCTTGATCTTGCACTCCTCCATCACCTCCACGGAGAAGGCATAGGCCTTCAGGACGCTCTCGTCCTCGTTGAGAAAACCGTAGAAGGCATAGGGGCTCCGGGTGGTGGCGGTGATCTCAGCCAGCACGTGATCGCAGAGTGTCTGGTAGTCGGCATCGGCCATGCGCGCGATGTTCCACAGCACCTCGAGACGCCGCTGCAGCAGGGCCTGCTCCTTTTCCGCATGTGAGTGTTCGACGCGGGCGCGCAGTGTCGTAATACCGTATGCGAGGTCACTGGCCAGCTCCGTGAGGAGCCTCACCTCCTCGTCGTCGAAGGCGTCGGGTTCGGGAGCGTATATGTTCAGCGCTCCCAAGACCCGGTCGTTGCTGATCAGGGGAATGGCGATGGACGACTGGTAGCCGCGCTTGACAGCCTCGTCGCGCCAGGGGGCGTAATCAGGGTTCGACAATACATCCCTGTTGATGCTCACCCGAGCGGTCCTGACGGCCGTACCCGTCGGACCGCGCCCCCTGCTGGTGTCCGCCCAGGTGATGTCGAGTGTATCGAGATAGCCGTCCTCGTAACCGGCCTGGGCCACCGGCTCCACGGTCTTATCCTCGTCGTTGGAGGCAAAGCCTATCCATGCAAGCCTGTATCCACCGTCCTCCACGAGGACCCTGCAGACGTCGGCGAGCAGCTGTGGCTCATCCTTCGCCCTCACCACGATCTGGTTGCATTCACTCAGCACCTTGAGCGCCCGGTTGGCCCTCTGCAGCGCCTCCTCGGCCCGCTTGCAGCGGCATTCCGAGTCCTCGAGGTCTGCAACAATACGGCGCAGCTCCATCAGTTCCTCTATGAGCTGCTCCCTTGTCTTGTCCTCGTCTCTCATCTACCCCCTCGGGCTGCTCCCCCCTCTGTCATATATAGCAGATGTCCGGCGGATTGTCAAGCAGATTAAATTCATTGCAACACGGCCGTCATCTCAGGTAGGCCCCGTAGATGGAGTACACAAAGTGGCCCGTGATGGTGAGCCCCTCCTTACCCCAGCTCTCCGGCAGGGGCCAATACGGCTCGGCGTCCCTGAGCGCCTTCATCGCGGCCTCGTCGAGCTCCCTGTACCCGGAGGTGCGTATCAGCTCCACTGATCCGAGATAACCGTCCTTCTTTATTGTAAACCTTATATAGGGGTCACCGTAAATACCCCGCCTGAGGGCCTCGGGCGGATACCTCCATACGCGCTCTATCTTCGACTTGAGCTTCATCATGTAACTGTAGTACTTGAGGTCACCGGTGCTGAAGGTGATGCCCGACTCCTTCCCCTGCTCCGGCGCGGGTTTCCGGTCGAGTCTCGCGATGTCACCGATTATCCCCGGGTCGAACAGCTCCCTTGCACCCGGCAGCCGCTCCACACCCTCGCCGAGAGCCTCGCCCGCGGGCGGACCGGCCGGAGGACGCAGCAGGGCCTCGGGCTGCGGGCTGCGGGGCGGGGTTCCGGCAGGAGGCGGCGGCACGACCGGAGGGGGGGCTTCAGCGGCAGGAGGCGCTTCGAGCGCCTCGCGGCTCGGCTCCGCCTTGCTGGCGCCGGCCCAGGGCTCAGGCCTTTCAGCCTCAGGCGGGTAGACGATCCTCGCGCTCAGCGGGCTCCGCGCCCCGTCTTCCCGCACAGGGGGGGGAAGTATCCTCGTGAGAAGGAAGATTATCAGCAGGTGAAGCAGGAAGGAGAGGACAACGGCACTCTTCAGTCTCAATGCAAGAACTTCCTGAACAGGTTGATGTAGCTCAGGAGACTCCCCCGTCCGGCTTCCTTTCTGAGCCAGAGACGCATCGAGGCCTCCTGGACCTCTGGCCTGCAGAATATGTCGAAGAGCTTCTCCGCACCCGCGTCGTTTCGAAGGAAGACACCCTCGAGCGTCCTCATGAGCCTGAACCTCGAGAGAAATCTCCTGCGCCACAGCTTGCCGTACAGGGAGAGGCGGCCTCCGGTCACCGCTTCTGCAGCGAACTCCCCTGACTTCATCGCGTAGTATATGCCCTCGTACGTGAAAGGCATCACCTGCGCTGCGGCGTCACCTGCAAAGAGCACCCTGCCCGCGGTGTACGGCCCGTGCTTCCACGAGGGCACCTTGTATCCCCTGGCTGTAACGCCCTCAGCGCTTATGCCGAGCCTATCGAGAAACCTCCCGAAGCAGGCCCTCGCATCACGGCCGTAACTCATTCCCGTTCCCACGGAACAGCCTCCGGCCGAGTCTCCGTCCACCCTCGGGAAGACCCACGAGTAGGATGAAGGCGCATGCTCTGAGCCGAACCAGAACTCGCAGGCATCGGTCTCGAGGCCGCCCACCGGTGCCGACAGGGTGAAGACATAGTCGGAAGGGTCGAGCCCGGCAGCCCTCCTCACCCTCGAGTTCACGCCGTCGGATGCGATCAGGTAGTCCGACTCCACGGTCACGGCCTCACCGTCTATCAGGACACGGGATTTCAGCCCCCTCCTCTTCGACTGAAGCCCCGTGAACTCTCCCTCCACGACCTCGGCTCCTGCCTCGGCGGCAAGCCGCCTCAGGAGGGAATCGAATGCCCTCCTGTCGACGACGAGTATCTCTCCACCTCTCAGTGGAATGTCGAGGACCCTGCCCGATGGGGAGACGAACCGGATGGTCCTCACCACCCTGTGGGGCACATCCCTCGGTATGTCGAGTTCATCCAGCGCCGATGAGGCTATTCCGCCGCCGCAGGGTTTCCTGAAGGAGAGATCCCTCTCGACGAGCATGACCTCCTTGCCCGAAGCGGCAAGCCTCCTGGCGGCGGTTGCACCTGCGGGGCCGCCTCCGACCACGAGGACCTGTGTGCGCATGACCATCTCTGTTCAGCCTGAAAACCTTTCCAGATATGACTTCACCGCTGGAGGGACCTCCCGCGGACCGCCGTCCGAGTCGATACTGCACAGACCCATACTGCAGACATCCCCGTTCCGACCGGCGGCACCGGACACCCTTAGTCGGTCCTTTCTGCGGACCGCCGTCCGATCCATCCGGCGCAGACTCACGCTGCGAACTCCTTAGCCCTGACCGTCAGCACCGGACAGGGTGCACCCTTGACGACCTTCTCCGCCGTGCTTCCGAAGAAGAGCCTGTCCAGTCCCTTCCGCCCGTGCGTGCCCATCACTATCATGTCCATTGCATTGTCGCGCGCAAAGGCGATTATCTCCTCGTAAGGGATGCCCTTGAGCACCTTGTACTCGACGTCGTCAAAGCCCCTCAGTTCCTCGAGATACACGCGGCTTATCTCCTTTTCTGCCTCGGCCTCCATCGTCTTGTACAGCTCGTCTATCGTGATGTGCGGGACATACAGACCCGTCGCCCTGGTAACCTCGTGTATGACATGAATTATGAAGAGCCTCGCTCCGTACTTCTTTGCGAGATCCACGGCATAGGGAACGGCCTGCACAGTGCCTTCCATAAAGTCCGTCGGGAACAGAATCCTCTTAATCTCCATGGGAAACCTCCTTAAGATATTTTGCTGCATCCTCAGGGGATGTGGTCAGGGTGTACATGCCGGAGCCGAGTTCGAAGCTGCCGATGCTCTTTATCCTCGGCATGACCTCGATATGCCAGTGAAAGTCCTCACCGAGCGTGTGCCAGTGGTTCCTTCTCGGTATCCTGCTCGGCGCGGTGTGCAGCACATAGTTGTACGGCGGATCGTTCAGGAGCCTCCTGAGCTTCTTGAACATCGTCGATAGGGTCTCCGAGAGGTCCCTCATCTCTTCTTCGTTCACATCCCTGAAGGAGCAGTTGTGTCTCCTCGGTAGGACCCAGAACTCGAAGGGAAACCTTGCCGCATAGGGGCAGAAGACGAGGAAGTGGGGCGTCTCCAGCACGAGACGGTCCTTCAGCCTCTCCTCCTCCCTCATGATGTCGCAGAATATGCACCTCTCCTTGTACTCGAAGTAGAGTTTCGCGCCGTCGAGCTCTTCCTTCACGCGCTTCGGGATCACCGGGGTCGCGGTTATGAGTGAGTGGGGATGACCCAGGGTGTCTCCCGAAGGGCTCCCGCAGTTCTTGTGCAGCATTATGTGCCTGATCCTCGCATCCTTCTCGAGCTCGAGCATCCTTGCATGAAAGGCCGCGATCACGCTGAACATCTGATCCGGCCCGATGTCTTCCGGTGGAGTGTCGTGCCTGGGGGATTCCACAAGCAGCTCGTTCACACCTATCGCGTTCATCTTGTCGTATATGCCGATCCCCTTCCTGCCGAGGTCCCCCTCGGGGGTGAAGACCGGCACCATCGCGGGCACGACCTTGACGAGCCAGTTGCCCGAGCCGTCCCTGACACTGTATATCTCCACAGGCTCACCCGCCTCTGTCCCGCACAGGCGGCAATGCCCCCCCTCCGTAGGTCCCGCGCCTGAGGAATACTCCTCTGGCTTCAAGGACTCACTCAGTACAGCCACCCATCTTCCAAGCAACGGCTCTCTTCTGATCTCGTTCATCTTCCCGGTCCCCTGTTTCTTTCGAATATTATTCTCAGTCCCGTCAACGTGAGCTCCGGCACATGGAGGTGCTCCCTTCGAAGCAGTGCATCGACCAGGGCGGCGTTACCCCCAGTAATGACGGCGGTGAAGTCCCCGAGCACGGCGCTGAGCTCATCGAGCACCCTGTCTACTGCACCGGCGGTCCCGTACACGACTCCTGAGATTATACTACTTTTCGTGTCCTTACCTAAAGGCCCCGCCGGCGCAGCAGGCCTCACGAGTGGAAGCTTGCCCGTCTGCCGCTCGAGCGCGACACACATCATCCCGATCCCCGGCATGATCACTCCACCGAGCAGCCTGCAGCCCCCGGCCACGACCGTGAACGTGGTCGCAGAGCCTAAGTCCACGACCACCACATCCCCCCCTATGGTGCTGCAGGCGGCCACGGCGTTTGCGATCCTGTCGGCGCCGATACCCTCCGGCTCCGCCACGTCGAACACGAGCCCGGTGTCGACGGCGTGGCTCACCACTACGGGACGGCTGCCGGTGAGGTC
>DRKX01000171.1 GCA_011051565.1 Nitrospirota bacterium
TCACTCAGAACATCAAGGCGATGGCCGAATACTGGACTCAGGTTGACGTCCCTGACACCGTGGAGAAGGACAACCGCCTCACCGTCCAGGTTTCAGCCGCATTCTGATCCAGAACATCATACAACCCTTCTCGGGATCGGGGAGTATATACTCCCCGATCCTCTTCACGTCCCCTTGCAACGAAACAAAAGTCCACTTTTTCACTCAGACGCCGTGCTTCCAGCCTTTCATTACAGGGACTCATGCGGTGCTTCCGGAGGTCGTGAGACTTCTATACGTGGTTC
This sequence comes from Nitrospirota bacterium, assembly GCA_011051565.1. Lineage (GTDB taxonomy): Bacteria > Nitrospirota > Thermodesulfovibrionia > Thermodesulfovibrionales > JdFR-85 > BMS3Bbin07. The sequence continues at coordinate 285 of DRKX01000171.1, forward strand.
TATGATATAATTAACGGCAAATATCACGGGCAGGTAGATGGTCTCCTCCGGTTGAGTATACGGTCGGGATGTGTTGCCGGAGGGGCGGGCGTCGGTGTTGCATTCTTCCGACCGTGCGGATGTCCATCGAGGGTGATCCCCTCCAAATGGGTCTCCAGTGTGACGGTTTGCAGACCCGTTCAGGTGCCTGCAAAAGAAAGATCGAGAACGGAGGTTGAATGAAAAAGGCTTTGCTTGTCCTCTCGGACGGGACGGTGTTCGAGGGTGAGTCCTTTGGTGCTGACGGCGAGGCGGTCGGGGAGGTCGTCTTCAACACCTCCATGACCGGCTATCAGGAGATTCTGACGGACCCTTCGTACAAGGGACAGATAGTCACCATGACATACACGCAGATGGGCAACTACGGCGTAAACGGAGAGGACGAAGAGTCGGCCGGCGGCCCCAAGGCCGAGGGCTTCGTCGTTAAGGAGTGCGTCGGATATCCAAGCAACTGGCGTTCCGAGGACACCCTCGGAGACTATCTCCGGAGGCACGGCATAGTGGCGGTCAAGGGGATCGATACGAGGGCCCTCACGAGGCACATAAGGAACTTCGGTGCACAGATGGGCGTCATATCGACCGGGGAGGCGACACCTGAGAGGCTTTACGAGAGGGTGCGGGAGCATCCCGGTATAGGCGGTGTCGACCTCGTAAGGCTGGTGACGACCGGCAGGCGTTACAAGTGGAACGAGAAGGTCTGGCGGTGGGGAGGTGAGTCTAAGGGATGGAACCAGGGGACGGCATCCGGAGAGGAATCCACGCTGAAGAGTGTGGTCGTCTACGACTTCGGCGTCAAGTTCAACATCCTGCGCAACCTTGCAGCCGCCGGTTTTGACATAACGGTGGTGCCGGCCGAGACACCCGCAGAGGCTGTGCTCGATATGGGACCTCACGGGGTGGTCCTCAGTAACGGCCCAGGAGACCCGGAGGCAGTGGTGTACGGCATCGAGAACGCAAGGCGGCTCCTCGGCAGGGTACCGCTGTTCGGCATATGCCTCGGCCACCAGATATTGGGACTCGCCATGGGAGGCAGGACCTACAAGCTTAAGTTCGGCCATCACGGCGGCAACCACCCGGTGATGGACCTGCTGACCGGCAGGGTGGAGATCACCTCGCAGAATCACAACTACTGCGTGGATATAGGCAGTCTCGGCTCGAAGGTGCGGCTCACGCACAGGAATCTCTACGACGGCACCGAAGAGGGGATGGAGCATGTCGACCTTCCGGTCTTCTCGGTCCAGCATCATCCCGAGGCCGGGCCAGGGCCGAACGACTCGACGCACCTGTTTGCGAGATTCAGGGAGATGGTGGAGAGAGCCTGATGAACGAATCCGGTACATACAGGGTCGAGATAGAGGACGGCAGGATTGCGCTCAAGACGACCTCCTTCAAGGCGGAACGCGGCAGTGTCCTGCACAGCGGGATATACAACAGGGAGTTCTCCTCGATACTCGTCGGTGCTGCAGCCGCGGCCTCGGTGCTCGTCCTCTTCGCGCTCAAGTACGAACTGCAGCCGGTGCATTACGTTGTTGCAGCCGCTGTCTTCGTCGCTGCCTTTCCGCTTGCCAGGGTGTATCTGTTCAAGGAGCCGTGCCTCGAGACGGTCATAGACCGCAGTGCGAAGACGGTCAGCGTGACGCTGAGAAGGCCTTTCGGAAGGAGGAGTGTGACGAGGCCCCTGAGCTCACTTTCCGATATCGGTGTTGTTCACACGCGTATAGAGCCTGAGAATCCCGACGGTGTGGCCTTCGTAAAGAAGATCGCCCTTCAGCATGGTACCGTCATCCCGGGGTTCGGACAGACAGAGGATTTCTACAGTGTGGTGCTGAGGTTAGCCGGCGAGGAGTTCACCGTACTGACTACGAGGGCGGAGGCGGAGGCGAATGCCGTGGCCGAGAAGCTGAAGAGATACGTCGGCGGATAGGGTGCGCCGCGGGGTCAACGGGGTTTTCCTTCACAACAAGAAAACAGGTGAGGTGACCGTGCCAAAGAGAGACGACATCAAGAAGATACTCCTGATTGGTTCTGGCCCGATCGTGATCGGGCAGGCTTGCGAGTTCGATTACTCGGGTGCCCAGGCTTGCAAGGCGCTCAGGGAGGAGGGCTACGAGGTGGTCCTCGTCAACTCGAATCCGGCCACCATCATGACCGACCCTGAGATGGCCGACATCACCTATATCGAACCGCTGACTTCGGACATCATCAGGTTGATCATCGAGCGGGAACGGCCAGACGCCCTGCTTCCGACGATGGGTGGACAGACGGCCCTCAACCTCACCGTCGAGCTCGCCGAATCTGGGGTTCTCGAACACTACGGCGTGGAGCTGATAGGTGCAAGGCTCCACGCCATAAAGAAGGCCGAGGACCGCGACCTCTTCAAGGAAGCCATGGCGAGGATCGGTCTCGACGTGCCGCGGTCCAGTGCGGTCAGCAGCCTGGAAGAGGGGGTCGAGGCGGTGGCGAGGATCGGTTTTCCCGTCATACTGAGACCCGCATTCACGCTGGGCGGCACGGGAGGTGCCGTGGCCTACAACATAGAGGAGTACCGCGAACTCCTCGAGAATGCGCTCAACTTGAGTCCCGTAAGCCAGGTTCTCGTGGAGGAGTCGGTGCTTGGCTGGAAGGAGTACGAGCTCGAGGTGATGAGAGACGGCCGCGACAACGTGGTGATCATCTGCTCCATAGAGAACCTCGATCCCATGGGTGTACATACCGGTGATTCGATCACCGTGGCCCCTGCGCAGACCCTCTCCGACAAGGAATACCAGAGGATGAGGGATGCCTCTATAGCGGTGATCAGGGAGATCGGGGTCGACACCGGGGGCAGCAATATCCAGTTCGCCCTCAATCCCGAGGATGGAAGGATGGTCGTCATAGAGATGAACCCGAGGGTCTCGCGCTCTTCGGCCCTCGCCTCCAAGGCGACCGGCTTCCCGATAGCAAAGATCGCGGCAAAACTCGCGGTCGGTCTCAATCTTCACGAGATATCGAACGACATAACGCGCGAGACGCCTGCCAGTTTCGAACCAGTGATCGATTACGTGGTGACGAAGATACCGAGGTTCGCCTTCGAGAAGTTTCCAGAGGCAGACCCCACGCTGACGACACAGATGAAGTCCGTCGGCGAGGTCATGTCCATCGGCAGGACTTTCAAGGAGTCCCTGCAGAAGGCGCTCAGGAGCCTTGAGACCGACAGTTGCGGTCTCGATGAGAGGGCCGCAGGGCCCGACCTGATAAGGGAGAAGCTGAAGGTGCCCAACAGTGAGAGGCTCTGGTACGTGGCTCAGGCCTTCAGGGAGGGATTGAGCGTTGAGGATGTCCACGGGATAACGAAGATAGACCCATGGTTTCTGGACAACATAAGGGAGATAGTCGAGCTGGAGAGGGTGATCAGAGGTTCGCACTCCGGGGGCCTCGATCCCGGGCTGCTATACAAGGCCAAGTCGTGGGGGTTTTCGGACAATAGGCTCGCCGCACTCACAGGGCTTAAAGAGGCCGATATAAGGGAGGCAAGGCGCAGGCATGGGATGCGCGCTGCGTACAAGATGGTCGACACCTGTGCCGCAGAGTTCGAGGCATACACACCGTATCTGTATTCCACGTATGAGAGGCCGTTCTATAGGCTGGGCGGCGGTGAAGGGGAAGAGGCCCCTGCCGTTGAGTGTGAGGCCGCCCCATCGGGCCGCAGGAAGATAATGATCCTTGGAAGCGGTCCCAACCGTATCGGCCAGGGGATCGAATTCGATTACTGTTGTGTTCACGCGGTCTTCGCCCTCAAGGATATCGGGTACGAGACCATAATGGTGAACTGCAATCCCGAGACCGTCAGCACCGACTATGACACATCGGACAGGCTGTACTTCGAACCCCTGACACTCGAGGACGTATTGAACATTATCGAGGTCGAGAGGCCCGAAGGCGTCATCGTCCAGTTCGGCGGTCAGACCCCTCTGAAACTCGCCGTGCCGCTCGAGAGGGCAGGGGTGAGGATCCTCGGCACACCCCCGGACGCCATCGACCGGGCTGAAGACAGGAAGCGGTTCAAGGAACTGCTCCACAAGCTCGGCCTCAGGCAGCCTGACAGCGGTACCGCCATGAGCACGGAAGAGGCCGTCAGGATCGGGGGGGAGATCGGCTATCCTGTGATGGTCAGGCCCTCCTATGTGCTCGGCGGCAGGGCGATGGAGATAGTCTATGACGAGACCTCACTGAGAGACTACATGCAGAGGGCGGTGAAGGCCTCTCCGGAGCATCCCGTGCTCATAGACAAGTACATAATGGATGCCGTGGAGGTGGACGTGGATGCGGTCTCGGACGGGGAGGCGGTTATCATAGGCGGTGTTATGGAGCACATCGAAGAGGCGGGGATACATTCGGGTGACTCTGCATGCTCCCTTCCGCCGTTTTCGCTCCCTCGAGAGACGGTCGAGGAGATAAAGAGGCAGGCGAGGGCGCTTGCCGGGGAGCTTGGCGTAGTCGGTTTGATGAACGTCCAGTTCGCCGTGAAGGACTCCGACATTTACGTGCTCGAGGTCAATCCGAGGGCGTCGAGGACCATCCCCTTCGTGAGCAAGGCCACGGGTATCCCGCTGGCAAAGGCGGCGGCAAAGGTGATGGCCGGCTTGAGGCTCAGGGACCTCGGCCTTGCAGCAGACCCAGAGCCCGGCCATGTGGCGGTGAAAGAGGCGGTGTTCCCGTTCGACAGGTTTTCCGGAGTCGATACCATCCTGGGACCCGAGATGAAGTCCACGGGCGAGGTCATGGGCATTGACAGGGACTTCGGCCTTGCCTATGCAAAGGCCGAGGCGTCGGCCAACAACCGTATACCGCTTGAGGGCAAGGTCTTCATAAGCGTGAGGGACGAAGACAAGCCCGAGGTCCTCGACATCGCCATGAAATTCACTGA
>DRKX01000172.1 GCA_011051565.1 Nitrospirota bacterium
AGAAGGAGATACTCGCCATGATCCTGACCATAACGGTCTTCAGCCTATTCGGCATACCCTTCAGCCAGTTCTTTCCGGTCTTTGCAGAGGAGATACTGGGGGTGGGGGCGAGGGGGCTCGGCTACCTGATGGGCGCTGCCGGTGCTGGCGCGTTCTCTGCAGCCATGATGATCGCCTTCAGGGGCAAGCTGAGGAACCCCAAGAGGTACATGTCCGCGGCAGCCTTAATGTTCCCTGCAGCACTCATAGTCTTCTCGCTTAGCAGGTCGTTTCCGCTCTCCGTCGTCACACTCGTCGCATCCGGATGGGCCGCGGTGAGCTTCCTCGCCACTGCGAACAGCTCCATACAGTTGAGCGTGCGTGACGGTCTCAGGGGAAGGGTGATGAGCGTATACTCCCTCGTCTTCCTCGGCATGGCGCCGGTTGGCAGCGCCGTGATAGGCTATGTCGCCGACAGGATAGGCACCCCCCAGGCACTGACCGCTGCCGGAACAGCCTGCCTCCTTGCAGGAGGCCTCTTCTTCATGAGGACGAGTCGATGGTGAGCCGGCAGGCCCAACGGACGGCCCCTTTCTCAGCCCCCCGCCGCCAGCCTGTCGAGGGCCTCGCTGGCCGCCCTCATCTGTGCCTCCTTCTTGCTCCTGCCCCTTCCTCTGCCCAGGCACTCACCTCCCACCAGCACCTCCACGGTGAAGGTCTTGTTGTGCTCCTCTCCCTCTTCCTTAACCACGCGGTACTCCGGCAGGGTGCCGTAAACGTCCTGAGTGAGTTCCTGGAGTTCGGTCTTGTAGTCGTGCGACTTGCGCGTCCTTATGGTATTCTCGATAATATCGCCGAGCACATGGAGTATGACCCTCCTGGCAACGTAGTAGTCGCTGTCGATGAATACGGCCCCGACCACCGCCTCGATGGCGTCGGCGAGTATGTTTTCCTTGTCCCTGCCGCCTGAGGCCTCCTCTCCCTTTCCGAGCCTCAGCACCCTGCCGAGGTCGAGCCCGCGCGCCGCCTCCGAGAGGACGGGCCTCGAGACGAGGAAGGACTTGAGCTTGGCCATCTCCGACTCCGAGAGCGTCTCCTCCACCCTGAAGAGCTCCTCGACCACGGCGAGCCCGAGCACCGCGTCTCCGAGGAACTCGAGCCTCTCGTTGTACGTGGGGGCCTCGTCAGGGTGCTCGTTGGAGTAGGAGCTGTGAGTAACAGCCTCTACGAGCAGGGATGTGTCTTGAAACGTATAGTCGAGTGCAGACTCAAGCTTCTTCAAACTTCTTGAGAAGGAGGCAGGCATTCGTTCCACCGAATCCAAAGGAATTTGAGAGTGCATAGTTGACGGTTCTCTCGCGGCAGGTGTGTGAGGCGTAGTCGAGGTCGCACTGGGGGTCTGGATTATCGAGGTTTATGGTCGGGGGTATCATGTCATGGAGGACGCTGAGCGCACTGATGGCGGCCTCTACACCCCCGGCTGCGCCAAGGAGATGTCCGGTCATCGACTTGGTGGAACTCACCACCAACTCGTATGCGTGTTCACCGAAGACCGTCTTGATCGCCTCTGTCTCCACCTCGTCGTTGAACTTCGTCGAGGTGCCGTGGGCGTTTATGTAGTCCACCACGTCAGGAGGGACACCTGCGTCGTCGAGGGTCGCCCTCATGCACCTCACGGCCCCCTCGCCTCCGGGCGCAGGAGACGTGATATGGTAGGCGTCACCCGTCATGCCGTACCCGACCACCTCAGCGTATATCTTTGCTCCCCGCTCGACCGCTCTGTCGAGGCTCTCCAGTATCACAATGCCGGCGCCCTCTCCCATGACAAAGCCGTCCCTGTCACGGTCGAAGGGCCTGCTCGCCTTTTCAGGTTCGTCGTTCCTCCTCGACAGCGCCTTCATGACAGCAAAACCGACCATCCCGAGCGGTGCGATCACCGCCTCCGTGCCACCGGCGATCATGACGTCGGCCTCTCCTCGCTGGACGATCCTGAAGGCGTCGCCTATTGCATGCGTACCCGTGGCACACGCCGTACAGACTGCGGAGTTCGGCCCCTTGGCCCCGAACATCATCGAGACCCTGCCGGCGGCGAGGTTTATGATCAGCATGGGAATGAAGAAGGGTGTCACGCGCCTGTATCCCTTCTCGAGCAGTGCCTGGTGATAGTGCTCGATAGCGGGAAGCCCCCCGATGCCTGAGCCGATAACCACGCCGACCCGCTCGGCGTTGGCATCCGTGATCCTCAGCCCGGAGTCGTCCACGGCCATCTGCGAGGCCGCAATCGCAAAGTGTATGAAACGGTCCATCTTCTTGATCTCTTTATGCTCTATATAGTCGGCGGGATCAAAACCCTTCACCTCACCGGCGATATGGACCGGCAGCGAGGACGAATCGAACGACGTGATGGTCCCGATACCGGACCTGCCCTCGAGCAGGGCAGACCAGTTCTCCTCCACGCCGATACCGAGCGGGGTTACGAGGCCGAGGCCTGTTATGACGACCCTGCGGGGTTCCATTCAGCCCTGGCTCTTGTTCTTTATGTAGTCTATCGCATCCTGGACCTTCAGTATCTTCTCCGCGTCCTCATCCGGTATCTCGATCCCGAACGTCTCCTCAAAGGCCATGACGAGTTCGACAGTATCGAGAGAGTCGGCACCAAGGTCCTCCACGAACGATGCCGTCGGTGTCACCTGTGCAATGTCAACGCCCAGCTGGTTTGCTATAAGCTCTTTTACTTTCTCATCTACCATCTCACAACCTCCAAAAGTATAAGTTTAAGAACCGAACCGTACCTCTCTTCGGCCCACGGCTTGTCCAGGCACAAAGCGCCTGATATCGTGAAAACGCGATCGCAACACCTTACATGTACATGCCGCCGTTGACGTGAACGACCTGGCCGGTTATGTAACCGGCTTCAGGAGAGGCGAGAAAGGCCACTGCAGCAGCAACGTCCTGAGTGGTTCCCATCCTTCCCATCGGAATCGCCTTCAGCATCTCCTCCTTGACGTTGTCGGGAAGTTTCTCGGTCATGGCGGTAGCTATAAAGCCCGGGGCCACTGCATTCGACGTTATCCCCCTGCCGGCATACTCCTTTGCGATGGTCTTGGTCAATCCGACTATGCCGGCCTTCGAAGCGGAATAGTTGGCCTGGCCGGGGTTGCCCATGAAAGCGACGACCGATGCGATGTTGACGATCCTGCCGTAGCGTCTCTTCGACATTATCTTCACCGCCTCCTTGGAGCAGAGGAAGACGCTCTTGAGGTTGACGTCAATGACGCTGTCCCAGTCTTCTTCCTTCATCCTAAGCAGCAGGGCGTCACGCGTGATGCCAGCGTTGTTGACGAGGATATCCAGTCCGCCGAACTCCTTCACCACAGTGCCGAACATCTCCTTGACACTGTCGGCGTTCGAGACATCTGCAACCACAGGAACCGCCCTCACGCCCTTGGCCGCGAGGGTGCCGGCAACAGCCCCGGCATCCTCTGCACCAAGGTCTACGACGGCTATATCGACACCGAGGCCTGCAAGGCTCTCGGCTATGGCCTGTCCGATGCCCCTGCCAGCGCCCGTGACCACGGCCACCTGTCCCTTGTAATCCATATTCCTCCCCCTTCCCTTTCGTGACGAACGGACCACGGCTCCCCGGGGTCCCGCTTGTCAGCATCTCCGTCCGGCATCCATTTTAACAGAGTCAAGTTATCTTTTCCAAGCCCTGCTTCGTAACACTCAGGCATCACCGCCTGGAGAGACGCCGGCGTGCGTGCCTCACGAGATTGTTTTTTCGTGACGTGTATTATACTCCAAACACGCGTAAAATAACAAAAAGCCAAGGCCCCTCCTTGACAGGACGTCCGTGTTAAATCTTAATATATAAAATGCCGGGAGATCTCTACACCCCATTGAGAGCAAAGGCCTCCGAGATAGCCGCCTCACAGGGTGAGCCTTCCTTCTACAGGGTCTTCAAGAGAGAGCTGCAGGAGTCGCTCCGGCTCCTCAAGGAGAACGTGCTGTTGAGGCAGTGCATACGGCACATCGACATAGTCCAGGAGGAGATGGGGCACGGTTATGAGCACTCGAAGGCGGTCGCCGTGGATGCGGGTGCCTTGGTGAGGATAGAGGCGAGGAGCATGGTCATCCCCGAAGAGATGATCGAGAAGCTGATCGTCACGGCTCATGTGTCGGGGCTCCTGCACGACATAAAGCGTGGAGGCGAGGACCACGCCGTGGCAGGCAGTGAAGAGGCGAAGAAGATACTCGTCTGCTCGGGCATAGAGAGCAGGTTCAAGCGCTACATCGCCGTGGCCATAAGAAACCACGAGGCGTTCAAGACGGTCGTCCCGCCCGAGGACGAGTATGGAAGACTGGTGAGCAATGCCCTCTACGATGCAGACAAGTTCCGGTGGGGACAGGAAAACTTCACGAAGACCGTCTGGGACATGCTCGAGTTCGGCAACGTACCCCCTGAGGACTTCCTCGAGAACTACGACAAGGGCATCGACTACATCAAGCGCATTAAGAAGACCTTCAGGACTCCCACGGGCCGCAGGTACGGTCCGGAGATTATCGATATGGGACTTCAGATCGGCGAGGTGATATATGCCGAGTTGAAGGAGAGCCTCGGAAGGTAGCTCACGCCTCCTTCCTCGGGTACGTGTACTCTCCGAAGAGGACTCCCTTGAGCCACTTGTGGGCGAACCTCAGCAACTCCGCCTCGTCATCCCTTATCATCTCCACCGTCGCCCTATCCACATCGTAGAGGTCGAGGAATCTGCTCTCGAAGACGAACTTCCTGAAGCTGTCCATGTCGAAGCTGCCGAGCATGTATAGCCGCTGGCTCTTTTCGTCCGGCTCGACACCGGCCGCGCGCAGCTTCTTGTTTAGGACTATATCGAACCAGTCCTTGTTCATGAGGTCGTAACGGTCTATCTCCTGCGACTCCCTCCACGTCTGAACACTCCACTCCCTCTCCTCCTCGAAGCCCTTGCAGAACGGCTCCCTGATCGTGAAGTAGAAGTCGCCGCCCTCGATCCCGTCGCCCTTGAGGAAGCCGAGCCCGATGGGATAGTACCTGCATACGAGGGGCCTGTCCGTATAGATGTTGCAGCCGTCCTCTCCGACGAAGGGGCACCTGCCGTCCTCGGTCATGTTCAGCAGGAAGAAGGGCAGCTTGGTCTTCTTCAGGTCCACGATCCTCGTGTACAACGACAGGAACTCCGCCGAGGTGATGCCGAGCCTGTTCTTGATCCTCAGCACGTCGTAAGGCGTGAGGAAGACCGTGATCTTCCCGCAGCACGACCTGAAGCATTCGAGTCCCTTGTTGCACGAGAACCTGAACTTGCTGTCGAGCGTCATCCTGACGGGCTCGATGGGATTCTTGTCCTGATGCTTACCAGCCTCTTCTTCCATAAATCGACTCCCTTCCTGAGCAGACTCTCCCCCGGACAGTGCCGGGAGCGGCAAAGGCAGCATTATAATAGCTCAACCGGAACAGAATTTTCCAATCAGTTCCTTTACCGCCCTGTTCCAGCCCACCGGTCCCACGCCCTCGGCCCTGATCACGCCGGGGAGTGAAATCCTGTGGTCGTAGTGACCACCCGGCTTCTGGACGATCACGGCGACATCCACCGACTCGAGCATCGGGACGTCGTTGGGGCTGTCACCGAGGGCTACGGTCCTGACCTCTCCCAACTCCCTCCTGTACAGCCCGATCAGGATTCTGACCGCCTTGCCCTTGTCGTTGTCTCCAAGCAGGTGGTAGTACTTGCCGACCGTAAAGTTGAGGCCGAGCGATGCTATGGCGCTCCTCAGCCGGTCCTCGTCCGTACCGTTCTCCACGACGAACGGTTCGTCGAAGTCCCTCTCCTTCGACAGCTCCGCCTCCTCGGGACTCAGTCCGGTGAGGGCCACGATCTCCTCAACGCTCATGTCCCCGAAACCCTTCACCCTGAAGCCCATCTCCCTGAGCCTCGCAAGCCCGTCCCTGAGCTCGCCGTACGCCTTCCCGACGGTTATGACGCGATACCCGTCGTCGTGCCTGACGCCGGCCTCCGGCGACTTCGTGAAGTATCCCTCCGGGATGAATATACCCCCTCCGTTTTCAGAGACGAAGGGGTCCCGGTTCGAGAGGCGCTCCCTGTAAAG
>DRKX01000173.1 GCA_011051565.1 Nitrospirota bacterium
GATTGTGTTCGTTCAGCCTGGCTGGCGGGAGGAATGGGAGCACGAGAGCTTAACCTCGGTTTACTGAACAATAACGCCATGGGAGGGTAGAATGACGCTCGGACAGAAGATCAGACGGTTCCGCAAGCGCGCCGGACTGAGCCAGCTGGCCCTGGAGCTGGCGATCGAGGCATCGCCCGGCAGCCTGAGCAGGATCGAGAACGGGAAGGTCAATCCCACGAAGGAGACCATCATCGAGATCGCAAGGGTGCTCAAGCTGAAGACCTCTGAGATCGCATCCCTGTTCGGCCTCGAAATATACGACCGCAACCACCTGTTCGAGGAGGTCACCGAGATACTCTCAACCCACAGCCTGCAGGAAGTGCTCGACAGGACGGTGAACAGCCTGATTTTCAAGATGGGATACATCACCTCCTGTATATTCCTTGTCAGGGGTGACAACGTTGAGTTCAGCTCTCTCACCAGCAGCAACCTGTCTGCCAAGGGACTCGCATGCCTCGACAGGCCGCTGAGCAGCCTCTCTTTGTCGCTTACGAGGGACACTTCCAACCTTACGGTCAAGGCGATTAAAGAAAAGAGGGTCTATTTTACACATCATACCCGCGACTATACGGTGCCCGCCGTAACGGTGGAGACAGCGGACAAGATACAGGCAGCGACCGGAGACAAGAGCAACATCATCTACCCCCTGTTCACCGACGGTGCACCGTTCGGGGCGATCGCGTACGTAAAGAAAATCGTCAATGATTTCAGGGATGAAAGAGAGACGCTCGGCGTCATAACCAGGCAGATAGCCGTGGCGATCCAGAACGCAAAAAAGTTCGAAGCCCTGGAGGGACGGCCCCGCGAGCTGTGCGAGTCCGGTTACTGAGCGCCGCGCCTACGGTGGAGCAAGCCGGCTCCCACGTGTTCTCCCCTTCAGCGGACCGGAAGACTCCAAGGTTTTTCCCCGGAAGTCCAACACGATGTCTGCCATGCATGGAGGCACCAAGGGGTTGAGCGTTCGCGGACGGACATCCGCCGGGGTCACTTCAGGTCGCCGTAGAGGACCGTCCTGTCGCGGCCCCGTCTCTTTGCACTGTAGAGCGCCTCGTCGGCCCTCTCGAGCAGCTCGTCGCCGCTCGTAACGTCGGCTGGATACGAGGCTATGCCCACACTCACGGTCACCTTCAGCAGATGCCCCTCCGCCCTGAACTCGTGAGCCTTTATGGCCTTTCGCACCCTCTCGGCGATCTTCCACGCCCCCCTGGTATCGGTCTTGAGCATCAGCACCGCGAACTCCTCGCCGCCGTAGCGGGCGGGCACATCCACGCCCCTGACGGCCCTGCTGATCAGCGCGGCCACATCCCTGAGCACGGCGTCGCCTGCGGGATGGCCGTACGTGTCGTTGACCTTCTTGAAGTGGTCGATATCCGTGAGCATCAGCGAGAGGGCATCGTTGAAGCGCTCGGACCTCCTGAACTCTTCAGCCAGTTTTTCCTTGAAGCAGCGGTGGTTGAAGAGGCCTGTCAGTCCGTCAGTGAAGGCCATCTCCTTTATCTCCTCGTGCAGCAGGACGTTCGATATGCTCACGGATGCCTGGTTTACGAGTATCTCGAGCAGGTTTATCTGCATGGCGTTGAACGCGTTCTTGCGGTCCGAGAGGATCGTCAGGATGCCCTTGACCTTCTGCCCGTGCATGACGGGAAGCGCCAGGACCGACTTGACGCCCCTGCTGTGAAACGGCAGTGCCCTGGTCTTGAAGGCGCTCACATCCGGATGATAGACGGGGTCCTTGTTGGCTTGGACCATCTCGAGCAGGGTGCCCTTCAGGGAGGAGACCTTCTTTTCGAGGGGCGGCCTCGATCCGCCGGCAAGGAGCTCATACGAACGGCCCTTCTTCAGCAGAAAGACCACGCTGCCGCCCGAGACCCTCTCAGCACTCTCTACTATCCTGTTGCAGAGGGCCGAGAGCTCGAGCGCCCTTGCGAGCGGCGCGCTCTCTTCATGGAGTATTCGGAGGCTGTTGTATGAAAGCTGTATCTGGGAATAGACCCGCTGCCTCTTCAGCGTCTTGGCCGTTTCGCGGGCGACGAGTTCCATGAGGGGGATGTCCTGCTGATCAAAGGCGCGGTAGCGCGAGCTGTCCGCGCTCAACACGCCGAACACGGTGGATTCCTCCATGACGGGCACGGCTATCAGGGTTGCTATCTCTCCGTCCCTCGAATACCCGGGCCTGATATCCCTGCCGGGCGGGTCGGCATAGTGGAGCACCGGGTTCTTGCTCCTGTAGACCGTGTATATTAGACCGTCGCCCCTGGTGACGACCCCGGTGCCGCCCGAGGATAGCCTGCACGAAAGCTCGCTGCCGTCGCTCATGAAGAGGCTGACCGCATCCGCCACTATCGCCCTTTCGGCGATCCCCAAAAGTCCGCGGATGTCATCCTCGGCCTCGATCAGGTCCGAAAGGTATCTCGACACAAGGGTGTCGTCGGTGAACGAGGGGGCATTGTCTGCAAGCTCCTTGGCGCGGCTCTGGAGCTCCTGGAAGGACCGGTCATAGTCCTTCATGCGCTCTTTCAGCCTGTACATGTAGAGGCCGACAGGCAGCGACGTCAGGCAGACAAGGCCGAGGAACACCACTGCATCCATGCGGGCGGGCGAGAAGAACTCCCTGCCGTGAAGCAGCGGCTGCATGACGAGCAGTACCGCGAAGGACTCGACGTTCAGAAACAGGGCTGCAGCCGCCGTAACTGGTACCTGCACGAGGTGGAGCCAGCCCTGGCCCTTCACCTGGAAGAAGGCCTCGAAGAGGACCTCGGCCCCGAAGACGAGCAGGAGCGGCACGCCGCTGTCACGGAGGAAACCGTAAAGGACACTGGAGATGAAGAGGATGAACAGGATCGAGAAGAGCACGGGTCTTGCACCCGGCAGGCCCGCATGGAGAGCGAGAGAGAGTGCAAGCAGGAAAAGATACGGAAGGAGCCTCGTCAGTCTGAGGACCTGCCTCGTTTTCCCTCCTCCTCTTTGAAGAACTTTCTGTAGAGTACTTCCCACTCCGGGCTGCCTTCCACTATCCTCTTCGAATAGGACCGTATCTTGCGCCTGGCGGCCTCGTCGATCTCTTCCCCTATCTTCAGCTCCTCGACGATGGACCTCTGGATCTGCCGCCTTATCTTTCCCTCGTCCTCCTTGACGGTGACAAGCCCCCTCTTCTTCAGCTCCTTCAGGAGGACATGGCTCATATGCGTGATCTTTTCGTCCGAGAGCATCATAGCACGATGTTCCTCTCCTTGGCGAGCTTGCGCTTCGTGAGCTCGAAGAGCCTTCTGTAGTCGACGCCGCCCCCCTCTATCTCGGACGCATGGAGCTCGAGTATCCCCCTCACTTCCTCGTTGAGCCTGTCTTCGGCCGTCAGCTCATAGAGCAGTATCGCCTCGACAGCGGCAAGCAGTTCTTTCCCGGGAACCGTGGACTCTATGTACTCCCGCTCCAAGAGGTCCCTGACGATCCTCTTTGCCATGGGCGCGACCCAGGACCTGGGAATCCTCATCTCACCTTTCCATGAACGGCAGCAGTGCGATGTTTCTCGCCCTCATTATCGCGGTGGTGAGCTCCCGCTGGTGCCTTGCACACGTGCCGGTCATCCTCCGCGGAAGTATCTTCCCCCTCTCGGTTATATAGCCCCTCAGGACCTTCAAGTCCTTGTAGTCGATGAAGGATATCTTGTCTGCACAGAACCTGCAGTACTTTCTCCGCTGAAACCGCCTCACTTTCGATGCTCCTTTCTTCATTCGGTTGATCTATCTCCTTATTTTAGGTTAATGCCCTTCTACGGAGCGCCGTCAGAACGGCTCGAGCTCGGTCGACTCCTCGGGCGGAGGAGCCTCGTCTCCGGAGCCGTAGTCAGCCGAGGACTCCCTCCTCGGCATGAACCTCACGGTGCTTGCGATCACCTCGAACTTGCTCTTCTGCTGGCCCTCGTACTCCCAGCGCCTCTCCTTGAGCCTGCCCTCCACGAGCACGGCTCGGCCCTTGCCGAGATACTGCGTGATGTTCTCCGCCTGCTTGCCGAAGACGACCGTGTCGATGAAGAGGGTCTCGTCCTTGAACTCGGTGCCCTGCTTTATGCGAGAATTGACCGCTATGCGCATGTTCACCACCGGCGTGCCCTGGGGCGTGTACCTCAGCTCCGGGTCTTTCGTGAGATTGCCTACGAGTATAATCCTGTTGAACATCCTCTACGCTCCTTCGGCGGCGGCAGGCTCTGCTGCGGCCTCCTCCTCGACGGCGGCAGGCTCGGAAGACTTCTTGAGCTCGTCCATCAGGGCAGCCACCTGTTTCTTTTCGAGCCTGATCACCATGTACTTGAAGACCGGGTCGTATACCTTGTAGAAATCCTCGAGCTTCTTGATGAATTCCGAGGGTGCCTTGAACGTGTAGAGGATGTAGTAGCCGTGGGTCTTCTTGTTCAGCTCGTAGGCGAGCTTCTTCCTGCCCCAGCGGTCCTCCTTAAGGACCTCTCCACCGGAGTTGGCGATAAGGTCGTTGATCTTCCGGGAAGCGTCTTCGATCTCTTCGTCACCGATGGCAGGATCGATGATTACGATGTTCTCGTAAAAATTCATTCTGAAACCTCCTTGTGGATATAAAGCCCTCTCCAAGGGATGAGGGCAAGGAGAGATCCTCCGGCTCCGAAACGGCGGAGAATCATGCCTGGCATATTTTATAGCACAATCATGTCAATTAAATCAATTCAGCCCTACCGCCATGTCCCCCTCCCCGGGGTAAGGTCCCCCTAACTCTAATAACTTTAAGCCATATCTGTCAGCAATATCTTTTGTGGCCTGAGCTACCTTTTCAACTTTTATCATTCACTGATTTCTTTAATCTTTTTTATTTTTTCTTCAAGATACCTTATGCCTTCTACAGCGTGTTCCCAGTTCATGGAGTCCTGCTCCACATCCCAGGAAAACCCCTTCTCTGCTACAAGGTTTTTTTCTTCAAACTCTTTAAAGCTCATACCATATTTTTTCCTGAATTTTTCATTGGTAAGCTTAAATAAA
>DRKX01000174.1 GCA_011051565.1 Nitrospirota bacterium
CAACATCATGGGTCAAAAACCGGAGGGCCTTGAGGATGCGGTCAACTCCTGTATCAAGATGGCGCTGCAGGGTGAGCACCTCGAGAAGGACTCTCAAGAGATGAGCAACATCGTCTCCTATATCGAGAGTCTGAACGACGGAAAATAACGGGCAGGCCTAAGCAGGGCGAAGGATACCGGTGACTCACGGCATCTCGATCCCGTCGATCATCGAGCTGCACCGGGGGCATCGTCCGTTCCTGAGGCTTTTCTTCGTGAGCGAAAACCCGAACCGCTCGATGAGCATCTCACCGCAGGAGGGACAGTAGGTGTTCTCTCCGCCCTCGCCGGGGACATTGCCCTCGTAGACGTACTTGAGTCCGGCCTCAAGCCCTATCTCCCTTGCCCTCCTCAGCACGCTCAAGGGGGTCCTCGGCTGATCAAGGAGCTTGTAAGTCGGGTAGAACTGGGTTACGTGCCAGGGTATGGCGGGATCGACGGACACTATGAAGTCTGCCGCCCATCTCAGGAACTCCTCGGAGTCGTTGTAAGAAGGGATGATCAGTGTCGTCACCTCCACCCAGACCCCCATCTGCTTCATGAGCCTTATGGTATCCAGGACAGGCTGCAGCCGCGCGCCTGCCACCTTCTTATAGAAGCCGTCGTCACCCTTCAGGTCTATGTTGTTGGCATCGAGATATGGTGCCATCTCCCTTGCAGCCTCCGGCGTGGTGTAGCCGTTGCTGACGAAGACGTTCTTTATGCCCCGCTCATGAGCGAGGCGCGCACAGTCGTAGGCGAACTCCATGAAGATGGTCGGTTCCGTGTAAGTGTATGCTATGCTCCGGCAGCCCGTCCTCTCCGCCTCACCGACAACGTCCTCGGGCGTCATCTCCTCGCCCGCGATATCGCCGCGGACCTTCGGGTACTGTGATATCTCGTAGTTCTGGCAGTGGAGGCACCTGAAGTTGCACCCGACTGTGGCGATCGAGTAAGAAAGAGAACCGGGTTGGAAGTGAAAGAGCGGTTTCTTCTCTATGGGATCGACATGCCTGGAGATTATCTTTCCGTAGACGAGGCTGTAGAGGATGCCGTCCCTGTTCTCCCTGACCGCACAGCGGCCGCGCTTTCCGGGCTTTATTACACAGTAATGGCAGCACAGGCGGCATCTCACATCCCCGCCGCCGAGCCTTTCATAGAAGCGTGCCTCCTGCATAAAACAATGATACCACTTCAGAGGGCCTTCTGCAAGGGTTGTCTTGTAATCATCGTGATGCAAACTCCGTGTGAGCAAGTTTTGAGGGACGCCTTTTATAAATCCGCCTGCATAGGTTATCCTAATAGGCATGAGCGAACGGTGGGTCACGTTGCGCATAACATACGACCCTCTCGAGGCGGAGATGATAAAGGACCTCCTCGAAAGCGGCGGCATCCCCGTGGTCCTGAGGTCTTCGAAGGTCAGCCCTTACCCGGTGAATGTCGGACGTATGGGGGAGGTCACGATCCTCGTAAAGGAAGAGGACAGGGAAGCGGCGGAAAAGGCCCTTACCGAGGCCTCCTGAGCCGGTTACCAATGGTCTCCGCACCATCCCGCACCTCGATCCGGGTGCGCGTATAAAACCGCCATGGCTGAAATAAGACTGGAGAGAGTGAAGAAGGCGTTCGGCGACGAGGTGGTCGTCAGGGGTATCGACCTCACCGTCAGGGACGGAGAGTTTTTCACGTTCCTGGGTCCGAGCGGGTGCGGGAAGTCGACCATACTCAACATGATCACGGGGCTCGAGCCCGTGACCGACGGCAACATATATTTCGACGGCATCATGGTCAACGACCTCTCACCAAAAGACAGGGACGTGGCCATGGTCTTCCAGAGCTACGCGCTCTACCCGCACATGACCGTGTACGAGAACATCGCGTTTCCGCTCAAGATGAAGAAGGCGGACAAGGAGACCATCCGGAGGGAGGTCGAGAAGGTCGCCTCAGTGCTCGGGCTCGGCGAGCTGCTCCAGAGAAGGCCGAAGGAACTCTCGGGAGGCCAGCGGCAGAGGGTGGCCCTCGGCAGGGCGATCGTGAGAAAGCCGAAGGTCTTTCTGATGGATGAACCCCTGTCGAACCTCGATGCAAGATTGAGGGTCGAGATGAGGGCCGAGCTCAAGAGGCTCCACAGGGAGCTGAAGACCACTATAATATACGTCACTCACGACCAGGCCGAGGCGATGGGCCTTTCCGAAAGGATCGCGGTCCTGAACAAGGGAGAGATCCAGCAGTGCGCAACGCCGCTCGAGATCTACGCCCGGCCTGCCAACACCTTCGTGGCCGGATTCATCGGAAGCCCTCCGATGAACTTCTTCGAGGCAGACGTGGTCTCTACCAGCCCCTTTCAAGTGGCATGCAACGGTATCGTTTTAGAACCCACCGTGAGCAGGCCCGCCGCAACCGACACCGTCCTGCTCGGCATAAGGCCTGAGGACATACTCATATCCACCGAGGAAGAGACCGCGCCGGAGGCGTATGTCGAGCTCGTGGAACTCGAGGGCTCCACCGTATGGCTGGACATGAGATGGCAGGGCGTGAGACTGAAAGGAAAGGCATCCGTTGAAGAGGGCATAACAGCCGGGGACAAGTTGAGGATAGAGATGCCGGGGAGGAAAATCCACGTCTTCGATCCCG
>DRKX01000175.1 GCA_011051565.1 Nitrospirota bacterium
AGCAAGACCGTGTTCAAGGCCCTCGAGCTCGGAGCCGTCGACTTCATAGCCAAGCCGACCAGGAAGGCGTCTTTCGAACTCCAGAAGATCGAGAACGACCTGCTGGCCAAGGTTCTGTACATAGACGCATCGTCTCTGAAGAGGCTCAGCAGGAACCTTCGCTCCGTATCCACGAGGAGGGAACGGAAGGTGGGACCGGCAGTGCCTGAAAAATACCCGGACAGGATCGTGGCCATAGGGGCCTCGACCGGGGGCCCGCAGGCGCTGCAGTTGATCCTGACCGAGATACCGGGAGACTTTCCGGCTCCTATAGTGATAAGCCAGCACATGCCGCGGGGGTTCACGGCCTCGTTCTCCGAGAGGCTGAACAGGCTCTCGGAAATACAGGTGAAGGAGGCCGAGGACGACGAGCCGGTCGAGTCCGGAAAGGCGCTCATATGCCCGGGAGGATGTCACCTCCGGCTCATCAAGAGGGGAGACAGGGTCTTCACCCGTATCAGGAGTGCTGATGAAAACGACAGATACGTGCCCTCCATAAACCTCATGATGGAATCTGCAGCAGAGATATTCAATGGAAAGACACTGGGGGTCATCCTCACCGGAATGGGAAACGACGGGGCAGAGGGGATGCTGGAAATTTTCAAGCAAGGCGGTTATACTATTACCGAGTCTGAAGAGACCGCCGTTGTCTTCGGCATGCCCCATGAGGTGATAAAAGCAGGAGCTGCACGGAAGGTCCTGCCGCTCGGAGAGGTTCCATCGGAGCTTGTAAGCATGGTGATGAGGGGGAAGTAGCGTATTTGCCCGATACGAACGAATAAAGACCGGGATGCCCATGGACAGGAAAGACGGGATACTGAGGAAAGCTGACGAATTTCTCCGGATATTCAGACAGGGAGAGGAGTTCACCAGGAACCTGCTGAGTGAAAACGAGCGCCTCAGGTTCCGGATCGCGGAACTGGAGGAGTCCCGCCTCCAGGATCTCAACGAGTCAAAGATCAGGCACTACGAAGAACACGTCCGGATGCTCGAGGACGAACTGAAACGCCTCAGGGAACGGCTCAGCCTGCTCGAGGCGGAGAACAAGGACCTCGCAAAAAGGTTCGCGCTCGCAGCTGTGGAGAACAACAACCTCGCCAACCTCTATGTTGCCAGCTACCAGCTTCACTCGACACTCGATTACGACGAGGTAGTAAAGATAGTCGTGGAGATAATAATCAACCTGATAGGCGCCGATCGGTTCGCCGTAATGCTCCTGGATGAAAAACTCGAAGAGCTGGTGCCGATAGCCACAGAGGGCTCAGGCACCGGCGCCCGTCGTGAGGACGGGATCATCGCAGCGGTGATCCGTGAGGGGGAGAGTTACTTCTCGGACGTCCCCCTCCGGAAGGCGTCGGATGATCCAGAGAGCCCGCTGGTCTGCATTCCCCTGAAGATCAAGGGACACGTAATCGGCGTGATCGCGATCTACTCGTTCCTCGCCCAGAAGAGCAGGTTCTCCGACATAGACTACGAACTATTCAACCTGCTTGCAGGGCATGCAGCCACGGCCGTATTATCGTCCAAGCTGTACTCGCGGTCTGAGAATGACTACGGAACTCTCCGGAACTTTCTTGAACTTCTCAAGGAAAAAACAAGATAGATGGAAGGAGGGGCCATGCCTACTATCCTGGTAGTTGAGGATTCTCCTACGATGAGACAGCTCATCAGCTTCGCCATGCGCCGCATCCCAGGCTCAAGGGTCATAGAGGCCACCGACGGTGTAGACGCCCTGAAAAAACTCTCCTCGGAGAAGATCGACATCATCCTCGCCGACATCAACATGCCCGTGATGGACGGGCTGAAGCTGGTGAGTCTCGTCAGAGGGAACTCGGCGTTCAAGGACATTCCCATAATTATAATCACGACCGAAGGGGCAGAGGAGGACAGAAAGAAGGCGATGTCCATGGGTGCCGACGCATACCTGCCGAAACCCATTCAGACCCAGGAGCTCATCAGGCTTGTCACAGAGCAGCTCGGCAAGAGGTAGTCTCGGACATACAGACGGGATGCTCCCTCGGTGACTGCCCGCCCCTCAGCTGGCCGCATGCAGCCAGTATATCCCGCCCCCTGCTCTTCCTTACCACGGCCGTAATCCCGCGGGACTGGATCATGTCTCTGAATGCCTCCACCTTCCCATCCGCCGGCCTCCTGAACTCGGCTCCATCGTAGGGATTGAAAGGGATGAGGTTGAGCTTCGAAGGGATACCCCTCAGGAGGCCCACCAGCCTCTGCGCGTCACGCTTGGAGTCGTTGAGCCCGTCGAACAGTATGTATTCGAACGTTATCCTTCTGCGCGGCTCGAGGGGATACCGCCTGCATGCACTGATGAGACTCCTGATGGGATAGCGCCTGTTGACCGGCATCAGGAGGCTTCTCAACTCATCCGTCGCGGCGTTAAGCGAGACGGCGAGGTTGACGGACGGGCTCATGCCTGCCAGCCTGTCGATCTCGGGAACCACACCGGAGGTGGAGACCGTGATCCGCCTCCTCGATATCTTCAACAGGCCGTTCATCCTCCTGACGGCCTCGATCACGTTCGACAGGTTCTTCAGCGGCTCTCCAGTGCCCATGAAGACGATGTTGGTCACGGCACGGGGTGCGCAGAGTCTCTGCACCGCAATGACCTGGTCCACTATCTCGTGGGCCTTCAGGTCCCGGACGAAGCCCCCCCTGCCCGTGAGGCAGAACCTGCAGTTCATCGCGCAGCCGACCTGGGAAGAGACACATATCGTGGTCCTGGAGCCCTCTGGTATAAGCACGGTCTCCACGGCCTCGCCGTCATCGAGGCCGAAGAGGAACTTCTCGGCTCCGTCGGCTGATATGCTGCGGTCGAGGAGGGTGAGATTGCCTATGTAGGCCGCCCTCGAGAGTCTCTCTCTAAGGGCTTTCGGCAGTACGGTCATCTCCTGCAGGCTGAGCGCCCTCTTTTCGTATATCCAATGGAGGAGCTGTCTCGTCCTGTAGGCGGGAAGCCCCAAGGAGCGGACGAACCCTGCGAGTTCCTCCTCGGCAAGTGACTTGAGGTTCACCATGTCTTTCCGCTGACCGTCACCGGCTCGACGCCTAAGTCCCCATCTCCCAGCTGTGAAGATACCTGTTCTGTTCCCTCGTGAGCCTGTCGATCACCACACCCATGGACTTCAGCTTCAGTGAGGCTATCTTCCTGTCTATCTCTCCGGGAACGCCGTATACCTCGTTCTGGAGTTTCCCGCGGTTCTCCACGACGTACCTGGCACAGAGGGCCTGGTTGGCGAAACTCATGTCCATCACTGCAGAGGGGTGTCCCTCGGCTGCAGCGAGGTTTATGAGCCTCCCATCTCCAAGGAGGTATATGCGCCTGCCGTTCTTGAGGGTGAACTCCTGGACGAAATCCCTCGTCCTCCGCGTGGACTTTGCAAGGGACTTCAGGCCCTCGATATCGATCTCGACATTGAAATGCCCGGAGTTGCAGACGATCGCACCGTCCTTCATCAGCCTGAAGCACTCCTTTGGAATCACCTTTATGTCGCCTGTAACGGTCACGAATATGTCACCGATCCGGGACGCCTCCTTTATCGTCATCACCTCGTAGCCGTCCATGATGGCCTCGAGCGCCTTGAGTGGGTCGACCTCGGTCACAATGACCCTGGCCCCCATGCCCCGGGCCCTCATTGCAACACCACGGCCGCACCAGCCGTATCCGCTGACTACGAAGACCGAACCAGCTATCAGCCGGTTGGTGGAGCGGAGGATGCCGTCGATCGTGCTCTGCCCGGTGCCGTAGCGGTTGTCGAAGAGGTACTTCGTGTAGGCGTCGTTGACGGCGATTATCGGATACTTGAGGACGCCCTTTTCAGCCATCGCCCTCAGCCTGATGACACCGGTGGTCGTCTCCTCGGTCCCGCCCATTACGTTGGCCGCCTTGTCCTTCTCCGACGTATGGAGGGTGGATACGAGATCGGCGCCGTCATCCATGGTTATGTGAGGCTTGATCGAGAGCACGGAGCGTATGTGGCTGTAATACCTCCGGTTGTCTTCTCCCTTCACGGCGAAGACCGGAATCTTGGAATACTTGACGAGCGCAGCGGCTACATCGTCCTGTGTGCTGAGCGGGTTCGAGGCGCACAGGACGACCTTTGCACCGCCGGCCTTGAGCGTATCCATCAGGTTGGCGGTCTCGGTGGTGACATGGAGGCATGCAGCTATCGAGACACCCTTCAGGGGCTTCTCCTGCTCGAACTCGTCCCTGATCTTCCTGAGCACAGGCATCTCCATCTCGGCCCACTCGATCCTGAGCCTCCCCTGCCTTGCGAGCTTCAGGTCCTTCACATCGTGCTTAAGCATCCTGTTCTCCCTTCTTCAACACGAGTCTCACGGCTTTCGAGTCGGTACAGTTCTACAGACCGGCTTCCCTTCTCAGTGTCTCGGCACGGTCGGTCCTCTCCCAGGTGAAGTCCTCGTCGTTGCGTCCGAAGTGGCCGTAGACGGCGGTCTTCTTGTAGATCGGCCTCCTGAGATCGAGTGTCTCCATGATGCCCTTAGGGGTGAGGTCGAAGTTCTTCCTCACGAGCTTGACGATCTCCTGGTAGGGTATCTTCTCTGTACCGAAGGAGTCGACGAGTATGGAGACCGGCTCGGGAATGCCGATGGCATAGGCGATCTGGACCTCGGCCCTGTCGGCGAGGCCTGCCGCCACGATGTTCTTCGCGATGTAGCGCGCCATGTAGGCGCCGGAACGGTCCACCTTGGTGGGGTCCTTTCCCGAGAAACACCCGCCGCCGTGCCTCGATACACCTCCGTATGTGTCGACGATGATCTTTCTGCCCGTCAGCCCGGTATCACCCATGGGGCCGCCGACGACAAACCTGCCGGTGGGATTTATATGGTATTTCACGTTCTCCTCGTCGAGGAGCTCGTTCGGCACGACGGGCTTTATAACCTTCTCTATGACATCCTCCCTGATCTCCTTGAGCGTGACGTCGGGGTTGTGCTGTGCGGAGACCACTATGGAGTCGATCCTGTAGGGCTTGCCGTCCCGGTATTCTATGGTCACCTGTGTCTTGCCGTCAGGCCTGAGATAACCGAGGATGTCCTTCCTCCTCACCTCCGAGAGCCTTATGGCGAACTTGTGTGCCAGCGTTATGGGAAGCGGCATCAGTTCGGGGGTCTCGTTGCACGCAAAACCGAACATGAGGCCCTGATCCCCTGCACCGCCGGTGTCCACACCCATGGCTATATCGCCGGACTGGCGGTCGATCGCCGTGACCACTGCACAGGTCTCGTAGTCGAACCCGTACTTCGCCCTCGTGTATCCGATATCTCGTATGGTCTCCCTGACAAGCTCCGGGATGTGGACGTAACAGCTTGTCGTGATCTCACCGGAGACAAAGACCAGTCCGGTGGTGGTCAGCGTCTCGCAGGCGACCCTCCCGTAAGGGTCCTCTGCAAGTATGGCATCCAGGATCGCATCGGATATCTGGTCGGCAATCTTGTCGGGATGACCCTCCGTCACTGATTCCGAAGTGAAAAAATAGTTCTTTCTCGGCATAGCCTCACCTCCCTGAATGAAGATATCGATCTAATATATTAAACGTTTAAGCCTGAAAATTAAAAGAGAGTGCGGTACTTGGCACACCAAAACACATTCAAATATTATTATATTATTATGTGAGTATGCCCTGTCAAGGACAAAATTCCCCGGCTCATCACGTCGGAGGGGGCAAGAACCTCAAGCTACGGATGCAAATTATGTTATCATTTATATATATAATCGGTATCCAACCAGGGAAATATACAGAAACAGACGGCGTGGCGGCACCGGAAAACAAAATCAGGAGGGAACGGTCGATGAAGAACAGCATAAGAAAGATCCTCTTGGCACACGACGGCTCAAGGGACTCGAACAGGGCCCTCAAGATGGCTGTCGAGATAGCGCTGAGATTCGACGCAGCACTCTACGTACTCTCGGTCGTCCCGGAGTTGTATCTAACGGAGCTGACGGACTTCGACCGCCAGAGGATAACGGAGGCCCTTACCGAGGAGACAAACAAGGCGATGGAGAAGGTGAGGAAGTCTCTCGCCTCACATCCCATCGAACACAAGACCCTCGTCAGGCAGGGCGACCCCGCGGAGACGATCCTCGACACCGCCAAGAAGATGAAGGTGGGCCTGATCGTGACAGGGTCACACGGGCGCCACGGAGCCACCAAGTTCCTGCTCGGCAGCGTCTCCTCCAAGGTCCTCGACCATGCACACTGCCCTGTGCTCGTGGTAAAATAGAATTCATTCCTTAAATATGGGAGGAAGACTGCATTGAAGATTCTCGTAGTCGAAGACGAGGAGAACGTAGCCTCGTTCATCAAGACCGGCCTGGAGGAAGAGTCCCACAGCGTCGACATCGCGACCAACGGCAAGGACGGCTTTCTCCTGGCATCTGCTGAGGACTACAACCTCATCATACTCGACGTGATGCTGCCCGAGATCGACGGGCTCGACCTCTGCAGGCTGCTCAGGATGAAAGGCATACACACCCCCGTCCTCATGCTCACCGCCAAGGATACGGTGGAGGACAAGGTGAGGGGGCTCGACAGCGGGGCCGACGACTACCTCACGAAACCCTTCTCCTTCGAGGAACTCCTCGCCCGCCTGAGGGCCCTGTCGAGGAGGAGGCAGTTCCCGGTCGAACCGCTCCGCTGCGCTGATCTCAAGATCGACCCGATGACGAGGAAGGTCACCAGGTCGGACAAGGAGATATACCTCAGGCCCAAGGAGTTCGCCCTCCTCGAGTACCTCCTGAAGAACAAGAACAAGGCCCTCACGCGCACCCAGATACTCCAGAACGTCTGGGGATACAACTTCGATCCGAACACGAACGTCGTCGACGTCCACATCAACTTTCTCAGGGACAAGATAGACAGGGACTTCTCGAAAAAGCTCATCCACACGGTGCGCGGTATCGGCTACGTTATCAGGGAAGATGACCATAACGTTCAGGCATAAACTGACCTTCATATATTCCTTCGTCACCATCTCCCTCATCCTCGCCTTTGCCACGGCCGTATACTTCTCGTTCAGGAACAGCCTCGTCAAGGAGATAGACGGCGTACTGCTTCAGGAGGCCCGGGTAGCCGCCACAAAGGGGATTACCGACGGAACCAGCGACAAGATCGGAAAGGTGATGATAAAGAAGACCGGAGACGACTATGTCCAGGTCTCGAACATACAGGGAGACATATCGATCACCTCGCTCAAGTCCGGCAATCTCAGCTGGCCCGTAAAGCTCTCCCTGATCGAGAGGGCCTTCGACGGCGTATACTCGTTCGACACGGTCTCTTTCAGGGGGGAACCTTACAGGGTCCTGCACTTTCCGGTGGACAAGAACAGGATACTGAGGCTCGGCCTCTCCCTGCAGGAGGTGGACGCAAGGCTGGGAGAGCTAAGGAAGCTCTTCTTCTCCCTCCTCCCCTTCGTGATCATAGCCGTGGTCGTCTTCGGCTACAACATCGCCGGTAAAACCATCCTTCCCGTCGTCAGGCTGACCGAGACGGCGGACAAGATAAAGAAGGGAGACCTGAAGGAGAGGATACGGCTGGACTATCCCGGCCTCGAGATAAGGAACCTCGTGCGCGTGTTCAACGACATGCTCGACAGCATCCAGAGACATGTCGAAGGACACAAGCGCTTCACATCAGACGTATCCCACGAGATCCGCTCCCCCCTCACTGCACTCAAGGGCAGCATAGAGGTGACCCTCAGGCGGAGGCGCAAACCCGAGGAGTACGAAGAAGTGCTGAAGAAGAACCTCTTCGAGGTGAACAGGCTTCACAAGATAAGCGACAACCTCCTCCTCCTTGCAAGGGCCGACCACGATATCATAGAGCTGAGGAAGTCGTGGGTCGACATCAATGAACTGCTCGGCCTCATGGTAGAGAGACACAGGAACAAGATTCTCGAAAAGTCGCTGACCGTGATCGAGGAATACCAGGAGCCGCTCGAGTTCCTGAGCGACAGGGACCTGCTCGACGAAGCCCTCTCGAACCTCTTCGACAATGCCCTCAAGTACACGCCGGACAACGGCACAATAACCATACGGACCGAGCAGTCCTTCCAGGGCATAACCGTCTCCTTCCACGACACGGGCCCTGGAATACCCGAGAAAGACCGAGACAGGGTCTTCGACAGGTTCTACCGCGTAGACAAGACGAGGTCCCGCCTCTCCGGCGGCTCAGGCCTCGGTCTCGCCATAACGAAATGGATAATAGAGACCCACGGCGGGAGCATATCGGTCAAGAACCACGCCGACGGAGGAGCTGTATTCACGATAACCCTGCCGGTTGATGATGCATGAGTGGTTTTCTTCCCGCCGCCGGCCTGAACGCGGAATGACCTCTGTCCGTATCAGGGAGATGACGGCCTCGGACATAGCCGAGGTTACAGCGATAGAGAACGAATCCTTCTCGACGCCCTGGTCTGAGGCCTCCTTCCTCTCTGAACTCGGCAGCACGGGCTCCGTCTGCCTCGTCGCCATCGAAGACGGTTCAGTCATAGGGTACGTATGTGCATCGTGCGTGCTCGACGAGGGACACATCCTGAATCTCGCCGTGCGGCCTGACCGCAGGAGAATGGGGGTGGGCAGGATGCTGGCCCTCTCCGCACTGAAAGGGCTCTACTCGCTCGGTTGCAGGACCGTCTTCCTCGAGGTCAGAGAGTCCAACACTGCCGCAAAGAGACTCTACGAATCCATAGGCTTCAGGGTGCTGGGACTGAGACGGGACTATTACCACCGCCCGAGGGAAGACGCCGTTGTGATGGTGTTGAGACTCCGGTGAGCTACACCCGCTCGAGGAACCCGATACTCCTCAGCACATCATCAGGCGTGTGTGTCTCCACCGTGGTGATGAATCCACCTGCGCCAGCGGCCTCCAGGTAGCCGAAGAGCTCACTGAAGTCGAAGACCCCCTCGTCAGGGGGCATGTGGGAGTCCCTCGTGCCGTCGTTGTCATGGATATGGAGTTCGACGAGGTAAGGAGCGATCAGGTCGAGCCACTTCCTGAGCGGGACCGAGGAGAAGAGATTGAAGTGCCCTGAGTCAAAGCAGAGGCCGAAGTGCCTCGAGCCCACGGCCTCTGCAAGCATCCTTAGGTTGTCGGGTTCTTCCTCGAATATGTTCTCTATGGATATGGTGATGCCGAGAGCCTCGGCCTGCGTCACGAGAGGCTCCCACGTCCTCAAGCTGCTCTCCAACCACACGTCGGTCCTGTGTGCGTACTTCCACTTCTCGTAACCGGAATGGAAGACCACGTTGCCGGCCTTGAGAAGCCCGGCCATATCGAGGGTCTTCGAGAACCTCTCGATCGTGATCCCCCGTATGAGGGGGTCGACGGCACCGGGAGAGAGGTCCATGAAGGGGCCGTGGACCGTCAGCTGAGGGGCATGCTCAAGCGAGTCGAGCAAGGCTTTCACTGCGTCATCGCCCAGCTCGTCGAGGTCGGCTGCACTGAGATAGACCTCGAGGTTCAGCCTGTGCTCGTTTATGAAAGGCAGATACTCCCCTATCCTGGAGTAAGGGATGTGGAAGTGGACGGAGGAGTTAAACCTTTGTAGTCTCAGTTTTGCCGTCCTTCTTCTTTTCCTGTCCCTTGTCCGAGGCCGCCTTCTTCTCCTCTGCCATCGCCTTCTTTCTCTCAGGAGACGGATAATCAGTCACATACCATCCTGTACCCTTGAGGACAAAGGACGTGGACGATATGAGTTTCTTCAGGTCCCCACCGCACTCAGGGCACGTGCTCAGGGGTGCGTCGCTGAACTTCTGGACCGCCTCGAGCTGTTTCTCACACTTCAGACAGAGATATTCATAGATGGGCATGACCGTCACCTCCTGCAGAGATTTCCTCATTGAATATAATAAATCCGGTGGTTTCCTGTCAATTCCCCCTCACCGGCGCCAAGAGGCGCCACATAGCGGCGGCATTCACTCCCGGACGGGAGATACAGCGGACAGGGACGTGCGGAGGACCTTGATCCTGTGCGCTTGACCAATTCAGCGCCTGATAGTATACTTAATAAACGTGACAATCTGCCGGGGGCCGGGAGAGAGACGCTCGACAAGAGACCGTGACGCCTGTAACGCCTGAAATCAGAAGCACACTCACGTACAAGGAAAGAGAGGATCCCGATGTCAGACTTCTACCAGACAGGGTTGATAGCAACCTTCCACAAACTCGGGCCGCTCAACCTCGAAAAGCTCGAGGCGGAGCTGCTGTGGCACAGTCAGGACAGACCCATAGCGCTCGTCCTTCCGTCCCTCTTTTCCGAGATCGAGGGCGACGCCCTCAAATCCATAATCAGGGAACTGAAAGAGGTGAGATACATAGCCGAGGTCGTCGTCACGCTTGGCCCATGCACCAGGGAGGAGTTTCAGAAGGCGAAGGAGTTCTTCTCCGTCCTGCCCCAGAAGACCACGATCATCTGGAACAACGGCGCGAGGGTGGCGGATGTTTACAGGGATATCGAGGAGGCACGGCTGCCGCTCGGGGAGCCCGGAAAGGGCAAGTCGGCATGGATGGCCTACGGCTACGTGCTCGCCCGCAGGGAACCGAGGGTGATCGTCCTGCACGACTGCGACATCGTCACTTACAGGAGGGACCTGCTGGCACGGCTCTGCTACCCGGTGGTGAACCCGAACCTCGACTATGAGTTCTGCAAGGGCTACTACAGCCGCGTGACAGACAGGCTCCACGGAAGGGTCACGAGGCTTCTCGTCTTCCCCCTCATAAGGGCCCTCCAGAAGATCATCGGCTTTACGCCGTTGCTCGTATACTTCGACAGCTTCCGGTATCCGCTCGCCGGGGAGTTCTCGATGAACGTGGAGCTTGCAAGGGTCATCAGGATCCCCGCCGACTGGGGACTCGAGATCGGAGTGCTCGCAGAGGTGCACAGGAACTCGGCTACCAGGAGGATATGCCAGGTGGACATCGCTGAAAACTACGAGCACAAACACCAGGAACTCTCTCCTGACGACGCCTCCAAGGGACTCATGAAGATGTGCATAGACATCTGCAAGTCCCTCTTCAGGACGCTCGCCTCCGAGGGGGTCGTCTTCTCAGAGGGCTTCTTCAAGGCGCTGATCGCCACATATGTCCGTACCGCGCAGGACATGCTCAAGCGGTTCGAGGACGACGCAGCGATAAACGGCCTCTTCTTCGACCGCCATGCCGAGAGCCTCGCGGTGGAGACCTTCACCAACGGCATAAAGATCGCTGCGGAAATCATAATGAAGGACCCGCTCGGAGTCCCGCTGATTCCGAGCTGGGACAGGGTCACCTCGGCCATTCCCGACATACTCAACAAGCTCAAGGAGGCCGTGGAAGAGGACAACAGACTATGAACCCCGGTGAAAGACGAGGAGGTATCATGAAGGCTGTAGAGACGGCGGTCAAGATGGAGGAGGACGCCATAAGGTTCTATTCCGAGGCTGCCGAGAAGACGGCGCATCCGTTCGGAAAGAAGATGTTCGAGTCTTTTTCATTAGACGAGAAGAGACACCTCGATATGCTCAAAGAGATACTCGACGGTCACGGCATCGACATCAGGCAGGTCGACCCGGCTGAGGCGGTGAGGTCCATCTTCGACACCCTCAAATCCGAGATGATGGAGAGGGTGGAAGCCACGACCGACGAGATAAACGCCCTGAAGCTCGCCATAGAGATGGAGAGAAAGGGATACGAGTTCTACAAGGAGACGGCTGCCGGCACATCAGACGAGGGGGAAAAGGCCCTGTTTCAGAGGCTCGCCAAGGAAGAGGAAAAGCACTTCGATATCCTGCAGAACACCTATGCCTTCCTCACGGACACCGGAAACTGGTTCATGTGGGAAGAACAGGCCATCGTAGACGGCGGAACACCCTGGGCCTGACGGCCCGCTCAGCGCGGAGTCGTCGAAGCGCGGGATGCGTGAGCCCGCCCTACTTCAGCCCGAGCACATCGAGCATGTCGTAGAGACCGGCACTGCGTCCGTAGACCCAGAGAGCAGCCCTCACTGCGCCGGCTGCAAATGTGTCCCTGCTTGAGGCCCTGTGGACGATCTCTATCCTCTCGCCTGTTCCGGCAAACATGACGGTATGCTCGCCCACGATGTCACCGCCCCTGACGGTCTGTATGCCGATCTCCTTTCTGCCCCGCTCACCGATCAGTCCCTTCCGTGCATATATGGCGACCTCGTCGAGGTTCCTGCCGAGGGCGCCGGCCACCACCTCGGCCAGCCTGATCGCTGTACCGCTCGGCGCGTCTTTCTTCATCCTGTGGTGGGCCTCGATTATCTCTATGTCATAGTCGTCACCAAGGACCGTGGCGACATCCCTCAGGACCTTGAAGAGGAGGTTCACGCCGACGGACATGTTCGGCGCCATGACGCAGGGTATGCTCCGCACGAGTGCGCTGATCTCCTGGAGGTCCTCCTTGCTGAAGCCCGTCGTCCCTATGACCATGGCCTTGCCCTTCTCCGAGGCAGCCCTCAGGTTCTGGATCGTCGA
>DRKX01000176.1 GCA_011051565.1 Nitrospirota bacterium
CTCGGCGGCCGTCTTAGTGCCCTGTGCAAGCTTGTTGGCCTCTTTTGCGTTCTCAGCCGTCTGCCTGACGGATGCAGCCATCTCCTCCATGGTGGAGGAGGTCTCCTCGATGGAGGCCGCCTGCTCGGTGAGGCGCTGCGAGAAGCTCTGGTTCGCCTCCGAGAGCTGATCCGATGCCATGGAAACCTGGCGCGAGGCCTCCTTGGTCTGTGTTACCGTCTTCTTCAGGCTCCTGACCATCTCGCGCATGGCGGTGAGCAGCTGCCCGGTCTCGTCCTTGCTGTTGACCTTGATCTCCATAGTCAGGTCCCCGCGTGCCAGCCGGTCGGCCACATCGACACCCCTCTTGAGGGGGATGGTGATGCTTCTCGTGGTGAAATACGCTATCAATGCTCCGGCGACCACGGCCGTCACGCCGAACAGTAAGATGAGCATCTGTGTCTTGTCCATGGCGTTCACAATGGACGAGAGCATCGTCTTTGCCTCCTCGGTCTGTGAGTCTCTCAGGTCGTCGAGCATCTTGAAGAGGACACCGGCGTCCGCCCCGAACTCCTTCATCACCTTGTTGCCGGCGCTTCTGCCCCTCGTCATGTACGCCTTGGCCATTCTTTTCCCTGTCTCGTAGTACTCGTCAAAGGCCTTGCCCAGTGAGGCTACCACCTCGAGCCCGGCCTCGTCGCCTTCACTACTGAACTTCTCCTTGAACTTCGCAACGTCTTTCTTGAAGCCGAGGGCCTGTGTCTCGGCTTCGCTGAGCCCATCCTTGTCGTGAGTCGCGGCCACGTAGCTGAAGAGGTTCTGTATCTCGGAGACATTGAGTGACATCTCCTCGGCAAGCAGTGCATAGGGTAGGCTTTCGTTGTTAACCCTCTGAGAGTCCTTGAGAATCACCCTCAGCGCTATCGTTGTCACCATGAGGGTGGCTGCAAGGAGCACCAGAATGACGCCGAAACCAAGACCGAGGCGCACACCTATCTTCAGATTCTTAACCATCGTTGTTTCCTCCTTCTTCGTCGGACATAAGGGCCTTCTTGGCCTCCTTCAAGGAGATCGTATCCGCCTCTGACAACACCCTATCGACATCGAGGATGATCACCAGATCGTCGCCTACCCTGCCCATCCCCTTGATGAACTCCGTCCTGATCTGCGCGCCGAAGGACGGAGGGGCCGATATCTTCTCCTCGGATATGTACATGACGTCCGAGACCGCATCCACAATCAGGCCCAGGACCCCGCCTGAGAACTCGGTCACCACTACACAGGTGTGCTTTCCATATCCGTCGGAGTCCATCTCGAACTTCAGCTTCAGATCCACGACCGGTATTATTGTGCCGCGCAGGTTTATCACGCCCTTGAGGAACGCGGGAAGGTGCGGAACCTTTGTAATGTTGGAGAGTTCTATGATCTCCTGGACGTTGAGCGCTCCGATCGCGTATATCTCGTCGTTCAGACGGAACGTCACGTACTGGTGTCTCTCTTCCGCAAGTTCAGCATCCTCTTTGACAACGGAGACGTCTGTCACGTTAAAAATCCTCCTTTCTCAACATGTTACATGCCTTGTGGCCATCTCGACGAGACCCGGCACGTCGAGGACGAGGGCGACCCTTCCGTCACCGAGTATCGTGCCGCCCGCTATGTCGCATACCCCTGGCATCGCTGTGCCGAGGCTCTTGATCACGACCTGCTGCTGACCTATGAGGTCATCCACCATAAAGCAGTATTTCCTGCCCTCGTGCATGGTTACCACCACGATGGCCTCCCAGGGGTCCCTCTTCCAGGGTGTGATGTCGAGGAGCTCGTGGAGTCTCAAAAGCGGAATGTATTCACCTCTCACGTTGATGACCTCTCCCCTCTCGTTGAGGGTCTTGACGTTCTTCCTCTCGGGCCTGAGTGATTCGACGACGGATGAAATGGGCAGGACGTATATCTCGTCTCCCACCAGCACGGTGAGCCCGTCTATGATGGCGAGAGTGAGGGGGAGCTTGATGGACATCACCGTTCCCTTACCCGGTGCGGACCGGATGGATATCTTTCCATTCAGGGCCTCGATATTCCTCTTTACGACGTCCATGCCGACCCCGCGGCCCGATATGTCCGTCACCTTCTCAGCGGTCGAGAAGCCCGGCATAAAAATGAGATTCGGTATCTGCTCGTCGCTCGGCACGGCGTCCGGGCTTATGAACCCTTTCTCTATGGCCTTGCGGAGTATCTTGTCGTTGTCGAGCCCCCTGCCGTCGTCCTCTATCTCGATGTAAACGGCATCGCCCAACTGGAAGGCACTGAGGTGGATCGTACCCTTGGCGGGTTTGCCGGCGGCCGTCCTCTCCTGGGGAGACTCGATGCCGTGGTCTATAGCGTTCCTGATGAGGTGGACGAGGGGGTCGGTGATCTTCTCGAGCACCCCCTTGTCGAGTTCCGTCTCCTCTCCGCTTATGATCAGTTCGATCTCCTTGTCCTTGTCCTTCGACAACTCCCTCACCAGCCTCGTAAACCTGTGAAAGACCTCGCCCACGGGGAGCATCCTCAGGGACATTGCGCTCTCCTGTATCTCTTTGCCTATCCTCTGGAGCTGGGAGAATATGACCTCGAGCTTTTCGGACACCACGTTACCGTTGCCGTTGCCCCAGAGGGCCTGATGGAACATGGAGTGGGTGATGACCATCTCGCCGACGATGTTTATCAGGTGGTCGAGTTTCTTCAGGTCTATCCTTATGGTGGACGAGACCGCGTTCTTGAAGGAGTCGACCTTCCTGCGGCTCTGCTTTTTCAGGACGTTTTCAATCTCGCCTGAGGTGGCCTTGCCCTGTTCGACGAGTATCTCTCCGAGCTTCTTCTGGCTCTTCAGCGCCTCGCTGACGTCTTCGGCCTTCACGACCCCTTCCTCGACGAGCATCTGGCCTATGTACGGAACGTCCTCCTCGGCAGCCTGCACGGGAATGATCCTTATTTCACTCCCTTCCTCTACGAACTCGAAGACCTTTCTGATCTCGGCCTCGTCCTTGGTGGCCCTCAACAGGATGTCCCACCTGACATAGAGGTCTTCCGGGTTCATATCCGACAGGCGGGGAACGGCGTCGGTGTCGGCTTTTACGCTCAGGACCTCGCCGACCGACTTGATGTCATCGAGCACGATTGCAGGGTCTATCCCCCTCCTGAAGAGGTCGGGGGCAGGGATGAAGATTATCTTGAACTCCCGGGTCGTCCCCTTCTCCCTCAGTCCGTCCATGCGTCTCATCAGGTCTTCGCACCTGCTGAAGTCGAACTCCGCCTCTGAAGCGACGGATTCGACCATCTCCTTGATCATGTCCGTGGCTTCGAGCAGGACGTTGACGAGTTCCTTGTCGGGGTCGAGCTCTTCCTGCCGCACCAGGTCGAGCACCTCTTCCATGACGTGGGTGAAGCGGGATATGCCGTCCAATCCTAATGTGCCGCTTGAGCCCTTTATGGTATGGGCTGCCCTGAAAATGGTGTCGACGACTTCCCTGTCGTGCGGGCTCTTCTCGAGCTGCAGCAGGCCGTCCTCGAGCTCCACGACCTTCTCCATTGCATCGTCTACAAACACACCGTAGAGTTTCTTGAAGTCGAACATCGTTACCTTGCAAACTTCCTGACTATGTCGGTCAGCTGTTCAGGAGTGAAGGGCTTTACTATCCAGCCGCTGGCACCGGCCTGTCTGCCCTCCTGTTTCTTCGACTCCTGGGACTCCGTGGTGAGCATGACTATGGGGGTGAACTTGTAGCCAGCGCGGTTGCGCAGTTGCTTGATGAACTCTATGCCGTCCATCTCCGGCATGTTCAGGTCGGTTATCACCATGTCTATCTTGACGCTGCTGATCTTGGTGAGGGCATCCTTTCCGTTCACCGCAGAGACGACTTCGTAGCCGGCGTCGTTCAGGGCGAACGTCACCAACTGCCTCATGGAGGCTGAGTCGTCCACTATCAATATACTCTTAGGCATCTCTGACCTCCATACTCAAAGATATCAGCTGTCCAGAGTGTTCTTCATGACGAGCCTCTCGGATTCCATCGTATACATTCCCTCGAGCCAGTCGGCGGTCTCGGTCATGCCGTCTTCCAGCCGGCGGGCCTTCTCGCTCATCTCGCTGATCCTCCCGAGAATCCCGTCGATCTCCTCCTTGAACGACTGCAGGGGTTCGATGACGTGCTCGATACGCTGCCTGGTGATGTCCTGGAACTGCATGGAGATGACGATGCTGTTAATGTCCTTCGCGAGGGTCTCGGTCTCGGTCGTGAGCCCGTTGAGCTGGGTCTTGGCATCGGTCATCACGTCGTCGATCTTCTTCAGTGTATCCTCCACCACCGCCTCCGACTCTGCAGAGAGGTCCTTGCTCTCCGTGGCACTCTTCTCCGTCTTCGAGTATATGCCCTTCATGTCGGATTCGACCTTGTTTATGAGCATCTTTATCTCGTCGGCGGCGGAATTGGACCTCTCGGAGAGCTTTCTCACCTCGTCTGCGACAATGGCGAAGCCCCTGCCGTGTTCACCCGCCCTCGCGGCCTCAATGGCGGCATTCAGGGCGAGCAGGTTGGTCTGCTCTGCTATGTATTCTATCTCCGTGACGATCTTCCTGATGTTTTCGGCATCCTCGATTATGAGCTCCATGCCCTGGAGGGTCTCCTCAACAACCGCTGCGATCCCCCGCATTCCCTCGATTACATCCAGTATGGCCTTCTTGCTCAGGTCGAGGAGCGCCTCCCCGGCCTCTTCGTCTCCTGCAAACGTACTGTATGCCGCAGAGGCCTCTTTGGCCTGAGCCCTCGCCCTCGATACTATGTTCATGAACCTGCCGCCTATATCGAGTGCGGCCTCTTCGGTCTGCTGGATCACCTCCGTAAGCTGGCCGGTCAATACGGGAATGGCCAGTGCCTTCTTCCGGAGGAGATCGGCAACGGGCTCCAGTATGTGCAGCGCGTCAGTGAACCTCTCGCCGCCCGCCTCTCTCTCCTTTTTCTCCTGCATCTCCGCGGCCCTCTTCAGCAGGAAGTACGCCGCCGCGACGGCCGAGACATAGACGACGAGGGTTACAATGATCCGGAGACTCGTCTCTCTTATCAGGGCCGGCAGGAGGAAGAGAGACAGCGCAAGGGAGGTCTTTGCAGCGAGTCTCCAGTCGGGTCTCTTCATATTCGGACCCCGATGAGCGACATCATGTCTGCCACGGCTTCGGACGTGATCAGGGTCATGCAACAACCCTTCTCTTCAGACTCCTTCCGTGCTGCAATGAACATCTGGATGGCTGCAACGTCGACCCTGTCGACATCTCTCATGTCGACCATCAGCTCATCGAACCTTGCCAGCGCATCCCTCAGGTCATCGAAAACCCCGCCCGAGAGTTCGTTGATCGTCAGGGCACCCTTGTACTTGATGGTTTCGGCCATGTCCGTATACCCCCTCTCTTCTGTGATGTGATGTTCAGACAGCTCTAACAGGTTTCCCATAGCAAAAGTGTTGCCAGAAATGCGGTATGTTGCTGAGCCGCGGATTTCAACGGCTTTCGGGACGAATGCCGGGGGAATATTCTGGAAACCGTGCCATAGTCATGGAACGCCCGCCATAGTCTGCAAGCGTGGATGGTGCAGTGAGGATCGGTTCTTCAGTATCTGAAAGGACCGTCAGATGCTGTATTCCTTTATCTTGGTGAGGAGGGTCTTGTAGTCTATCTGGAGCATTGAGGCTGCCTTGGTCTTGTTGCCCTTGGTCATCTTCATGGCCTGCCTGATGGCCTTCTTCTCAACGTCCTTTGCAGCCATGGCTGACAGCTCCTTAAGGGGCAGCATGGGCAGGCCTCCACCACCGTCTTCGGCCTTGTTGTCGATCAGCAGGTCGATGTGTTCCGGCCTCACCACTCCGTTGTCTGACAGAAGGACCGCCCTCCTGATCACGTTCTTCAGCTCCCGCACGTTTCCGGGCCACGGATAGCGCATCAATAGGAGGATCGAATCGTCGTCTATGGCCTTCATCTGCTTGTTGAGTTCGGCACCTGCGTCCATGAGAAACCTGTTGGCAAGGAATGGGATGTCCTCGACGCGCTCCCTGAGGGGAGGAAGTGTTATCACGAACTCGCTCAGGCGGAAGAAGAGGTCTTCTCTGAACCTCTTCTCCTTCACGCTCTCCTTTATGTCCGTGTTCGTTGCGGCGATGATCCTGACGTCGACGTCCACCGGCCTGGTTCCTCCCACAGGGAATATCCTCTTCTGTTCCACAACCCCCAGCAGCTTGCTCTGCACGAGGGGAGACATGTTCTGGAGTTCGTCTATGAGGAGCGTGCCACCGTCGGTCATCTCGAAGTATCCCTTCTTCTTCTTGTCAGCGCCGGTGAAGGCGCCTTTTTCATAGCCGAAGAGCTCGCTCTCGACGAGGGCCTCGGGTATGACGCCCATGTCCACAGAGGTGAAGGGTTTGTCAGCCCTCCTGCTCAGGCTGTGTATCTGCTGTGCGATGAACGACTTGCCTGTTCCGGTCTCACCCTCGATTATTATGGTGAAGTCGCTCCAAGCGACTTGGTGTATCTGCTGAATGACCCTCTTCATCTCCGGACTCCTGCCGAGCAGCCACTCGAGCGACGACTCCACCGCGGTGTTGAGCCGCCGCACCTCCCGCTCGAGTTCCACCCTCTCCATCGCCCTCTTGAGTGTCAGGACCAAGGTCTCTATCTTCGGTGGTTTTACGATGAAGTCGTATGCCCCGTACTTTATCGCCTCCACGGCGGTGGGGATGTCTCCGTATGCGGTCACTACAATGACCGGCACGTCCGGGTCGATCTTCTTGAGTTCCTGCAGGGTTTCCCTCCCGTCCATGTCGGGCATCTTGAGGTCGAGGAGCACCGAGGCCGGCCGGTCCCTCCTGAAGACCTCCAGCGCCTCTCTGCCGTTCGAAGCACCGATCACGGAAAAGCCGTTGCTCTCGAGTATCTCGGTCAAGACGAGCCTGACCACGTGTTCGTC
>DRKX01000177.1 GCA_011051565.1 Nitrospirota bacterium
CAGGGCAGGTCCAAGTACGGGGCCAAGAGGCCGAAATAGGAGCGTAGAGATGGCAAGAAGAAGGGTTGCAGAAAAGAGAGAGATTCTTCCTGACCCGAAATACAACAGTAAGCTGGTCAGCAAGTTTGTGAATGCAATAATGACGGATGGGAAGAAGTCTGTTGCGGAGAGGATCTGCTACGGCGCCTTCGAGATCATAAAGGAGAAGACCAACGAGGATCCTCTGAAGGTCTTCAAGATCGCACTGGAGAATGTGAAGCCTGTTGTCGAGGTGAAGCCGAGGAGGGTCGGCGGGGCGACGTATCAGGTGCCCGTCGAGGTACGGCCCAACAGGAGGGTGGCGCTCGCGTTCAGGTGGATCAGGGACTTCGCGAGGAAGAGGCCCGAGAGGACCATGACCGAGCGTCTCGCGGCGGAGCTCTTGGACGCCTACAACAAGACGGGCTCATCTGTCAAGAAGAGGGAGGACACCCACAAGATGGCGGATGCCAACAAGGCGTTTGCCCATTACAGGTGGTAGGAAGCTGAGGTCTCTGCGTCGTGTTGCGAGTTGTCTCGAAGTAAACCCGCAGCCCTGTAGTTGAATCCTGTCAAGGGGTGTATTCCGGAACAACTGTAAATATGCCGAGGACACAGATACCGATTTTGTGTCTTTTCGAAGAGGAGAGAAGGACTTGAGGTTTCCATTAGAAAGAGTAAGGAATATCGGGATCATGGCTCATATCGACGCCGGAAAGACGACCACCACGGAGAGGGTGCTGTACTATACCGGTGTCACTTACAAGATAGGCGAGGTCCACGAGGGCACCGCCGTGATGGACTGGATGGTCCAGGAGCAGGAGCGCGGCATAACCATAACCTCGGCTGCGACGACTTGTTTCTGGAAGGACCACAGGATAAACATAATCGACACGCCGGGTCATGTCGACTTCACCATCGAGGTCGAGAGGGCGCTGCGCGTGCTTGACGGCGCCATAGCCGTCTTCGACGCCGCTGCCGGGGTGGAGCCCCAGTCCGAGACCGTCTGGAGGCAGGCCACCAAGTACGGAGTGCCGAGGATCGCCTTCATGAACAAGATGGACAAGATGGGGGCCGACTTCTTCATGTCCGTTAACTCGATGGTCGAGAGGCTCGACGCCAATCCGGTCGCGATACAGATACCCATAGGCACCGAGGAGAACTTCAGGGGGCCTATAGACATAGTCAAGATGAGGGCCTACTACTTCGACGACGAGACCCTCGGCGCCAAGTTCGAGGAGGGGGATGTGCCCGAGGAGTACAGGGCGCAGGCCGAAGAGTACAGGGACAAGATGCTCGAGGCCCTTGCCGATGTGGACGAGACCATAATGGAGAAGTATCTCGACGGTGAAGAGGTTACCGAGGAGGAGATCAAGAGGGCGCTCAGGAAGGGAACCCTCGAACTGAAGATCACACCGGTGATCTGTGGGTCGAGCTTCAAGAACAAGGGGGTCCAGCTCCTCATAGACGCCATAGTCGACTACCTTCCCTCTCCCCTCGACGTCCCGCCGGTCAAGGGGGTGACGCCGGACGGCGCCGAGGTGGAGCGCAGGGCCTCCGACGACGAGCCGTTTTCGGCCCTCGCTTTCAAGGTCATGACCGACCCCTTCGTGGGCCAGCTCACATACCTGAGGGTCTACTCAGGGGTGCTTTCCGCTGGTTCGTATATCTACAACTCGACCAAGGACAAGAAGGAGCGGATCGGGAGGCTCCTCAAGATGCATGCCAACAAGAGAGAGGAGATAAAGGACGTGCGGGCCGGTGACATCGCCGCCGCAGTCGGACTCAAGTACACGCTCACGGGAGACACCCTCTGTGACGAGAGCAACCCGATCGTGCTCGAGGCCATGGAGTTTCCCGAGCCGGTCATATCCATCGCTATAGAGCCGAAGACGAAGCAGGACCAGGAGAAGCTCTCCGCCGCGCTCATCAAGCTCTCGCAGGAGGACCCGTCGTTCAGGGTATCCTACAACGAGGAGACGGGGCAGACACTGATATCCGGGATGGGCGAGTTGCACCTGGAGATCATCGTCGACAGGCTCCTCAGGGAGTTCAAGGTCGGGGCCAACGTGGGCAAGCCGCAGGTGGCCTACCGTGAGACCATAAAGAAGCCGGCAAAGGCCGAGGGCAAGTTCGTGAGGCAGTCCGGCGGCAGGGGTCAGTATGGTCACGTGCTTATAGACATCGAGCCACTCGGCAAGGGCGGGGGCTTCGAGTTCGTCAAGAAGATAGTCGGAGGGGCGATACCGAAGGAGTTCATACCGGCTGTCGAGAAGGGTGTCCAGGAGGCCCTCGAGTCGGGCGTGCTGGCCGGATACCCCGTGGTCGACGTGAGGGTCACGCTCTACGACGGCTCCTACCACGAGGTCGACTCCTCCGAGATGGCGTTCAAGATAGCCGGTTCCATGGCGTTCAAGGAGGCGGCGCAGAAGGCCGACCCCGTGCTCCTCGAGCCGGTGATGAGCGTCGAGGTGATAACCCCGGAGGAGTATATGGGGGATGTCATCGGGGACCTGAACTCGAGGAGGGGCAAGATGCAGAGCATGGAGAAGCGCGGCAACGCCCAAGTCATAAAGGCCCACGTCCCGCTCGCGGAGATGTTCGGTTACGCCACCGACCTCAGGAGCAAGACGCAGGGCAGGGCCACCTATACGATGCAGTTCTCCCACTACGAGGAGGTCCCAAAGAATATAGCCGAGACCATAATCTCCCGAGTGCGGGGTGAGTAGATAAAAAAACGAGATTTTTTTTTGCGATTTCTGGTATATTATAAGGCTTCCGCTTGACGGGGCCGGTGCGAAGGCCTGTTTTTTTGAGAAAACTGCTTGATTTTGTTGAGTTAATTCGTCTCCGCGAGGGTGAGCCCCCTTGGGCTTGAAGCAGGGGCGGCCCGGGCGACTTGGTCCTTATGGCCCGGACGAGAGGCGATTATGAGGGTTTATAAAGAGATCAGCTTTTTTGTAAGGAGGAGAAATGGCGAAGGCAAAATTTGAAAGGACGAAGCCGCATGTAAACGTAGGGACGATAGGCCATGTGGACCACGGCAAGACGACGTTGACGGCAGCGATAACGAAGGTATTGGCGATGAAGCAGATGGCGTCGTACAC
>DRKX01000178.1 GCA_011051565.1 Nitrospirota bacterium
AGACAGCGGATCGATTCAGGCGCCGGCGCCGCAGACCGGGCACCCCCCGTCCCTCTGTATTCTGAGCCTGCGGAACTCCATGCCGAGCGTGCTGAAGAGGAGCATCTCGGACAACAGGGGTCTTCCAAAGCCTGTGAGGAGCTTTATGGCCTCTATGCTCATGAGGCAGCCGAGCATGCCTGATACGGCCCCGAGCACCGGAAACCCGAGTTCCTCCCAGTAAGGGTCGTCCTCCGGATAGATGCACGCGAGGCAAGGGGTCTCGCCCGGGATCACGTTGAAGAGGTATCCCTCCATTCCGTTCATCGCGGCCTCGATCATGGGCGTGCCCCTCTTCACGCATGCTGCGTTCAGGGCCCTCCGCTCATAAAATGTCGGCCGTGCCGAAAGGGCTATATCCACACCGTCGAGGAACCTCGCAGCACTCTCCTCGGTCGTCCTCTCGTCGAATGTCTCGACCTCGACGTCGGGATTTATCTCCCTGATCGTACGTTCAGCCTGAACGACCCGGCTCTTGCCTATCCAGTCATGCCTCATCAATATCTGCCTGTTCATGTTCGAAAGGGTCAGCGTCCCTGAATGGGCGAGGACGAGTCTTCCTATGCCTGCAACGGCGAGATAGAGGGCTGCAGTGCCTCCGAGTCCGCCGATGCCGGCCACCAGGACGGCCGACGACTTCAGCCTCTGCTGTTGCTCGAGCGTGAACCCCTGAAGCATCAACTGCCTCCGGTACCGCTCCATCTCCGTATCAGTCAGTAGTCTCTCCATCTCTCTTCCCCCAAGGCTCTGCCCCGGCCTCCTCGTCCCGTGAATGCCGGACACCGGCAGGAAATGGCGCCTTCAGTTCATGTGCAGGCCGGCCGGGAGCTGAAGACCTGCGGTCCCTGCTGCACTGACGAGCATCTCCACGTCAGGCCCCGCAGGATTGCCGAGGACCTCCCCGGGCGGCCCCGCCTGCCTCACTCTGCCTCCGGCATACACGACGATCCTGTCAGCCAGGGTACATGCCTCTATGATATCATGTGTGACGAGTACGATGGGAATACCGAAGTCCTCCCTTATCCTGCTCAGGAGTCTTCTCATCTCGACACGTATAGGGTTGTCGAGTGCAGAAAACGGTTCGTCAAGCAGCAGGGCCTCCGGCCTCCTGATGAGCGCCCTTGCGAGTGCAACCCTCTGCCTCTGGCCGCCAGATATCTCCGAGGGCAAGCTCCCCTCGATCCCGCCGAGGCGGAACAGCCGGATCAGTTCCTCAGCCCTCACACGCCTTTCGTCCCTGCAGAGCCTCCCCGCACCGTACAGGATGTTCTCCCTCACCGTCATGTGTGGAAAGAGCGCGAGGTCCTGAAACACATAGCCCAAGGGCCGCCTCTGCGGGGGTATGTCCACACCGTGGGAACCGTCGAAGAGCACACCGCCGTTGAGGCGAATCGAGCCGGAATCAGGCCTCATCAGGCCCGCGATCATCTGGAGCGTCATGGACTTTCCTGAGCCCGAGTACCCGAACAGCACGGTGATGCCGTCTTCGGCCCTCCAGCTGACGTCGAGGGTGAACCCCTTCACCTCCTTCTGCAGGTCGACCGTCAGGCCCATCAGACGGCCCTCGCCCTGTTCGTCGTGTATATGAAGAACCCGGATACGAGCGTAAGGAGCAAGACCATGAAGTTCGCCGCCGTCCATTCACCGCTGCTCGTCAGCGTGTAGATGGCGATCGGCATGGTATCGGTCCTTCCCGGGATGTTGCCGGCAAGCATCAGCGTTGCGCCGAATTCGCCGAGAGCCCTTGCAAACGAGAGTACGGTGCCGGCGATTATGCCCCTCCTCGACAGCGGCAGCACGACCCTGAAAAAGGTCTCCGCCTCCGAATGCCCGAGGGAGTAGGAGGCGTTCACGAGGTTCGGGTCGACCGACTCTATCGCAGCCCTCGCGGTCTTTATCATAAGCGGCAGGGCCACGACATAGGAGGCGAGTACTGCGGCATACCAGGTAAACATAATGCTCCAGCCCGTCAGCTCGTAAAGGTAGCGGCCAATGAGGCCGTTCCTGCCGAAGAGCATCACGAGGTAATAGCCCGTGACAGTGGGCGGCAGCACCAGCGGCAGGGTGACCATCATGTCGAGGAGGCCGCGGCCCCTGAAGTCCTTTCTCGCAAGCACGTAGGCGATACCTATTCCCGAGACCGCCACCAACACGGTGGATACCGCCGCTACCTGAAGCGATAGCCTCAGTGAAAACAGGACCGAATCATCAAGGTATCTCACGGCGCCTCCCAGCCGACCGGTGTGAATCCGCAGTCGCGGAGCCTCTCCCTCCCGTACTCCGAGACCAACAGGGCGATAAACGCCTCGGCAAGCCTCCTGGCTCCAGTGCCCTCGACCACAGCCGCTGTGTAGAGCACCGGCTTGTGCCGCTCGGCCGGCACGCGCGCAGCGACCCTCACACCGCCTGGCCTTGCCCCTGCATCGGTGGCATAGACCACGGCGGCATCCACCTCTGCGCGGACCACGTAGTCCAGCACCTGCCTGGCGTTGCCCGCAAAGACCAGCCTCTCCCTGAGACGGCTCCAGAGGCCGAGGGACCTCAGCGCCTCCTCCGTATACTCACCAGCAGGCACCGTCCTCGGGTCCCCGACGGCTATCCTCCCGACCCCGCCGTCCAATAGGCCCGAGAGAGAGTCGAGCCGGAGCCGCGAGCTCACCGGCACGACCACGACAAGGCTGTTGCGCGCGAAATCCACGCGCGTACTCCCCACAATGAGCCCCTTGCCCTCCAGCCCGTCCATGTAGCGTGCAGAGGCAGAGGCGAAGATGTCTACCGGCGCACCAGCCTCTATCTGCCTGCTCAGGGTGCCGGAGCCGGCAAAGTTGAAGATCACGCTCACCCCCGCGTGCCTCGATTCGAACTCCCTGCCGATCTCTTCAAAGGCATCCTTCAGGCTCACGGCGGCAGAGACGGTGAGGCGGCCGGCCGCATCGGCACAGCTGCCTCCGGAGGCGGCAAGCAAAGAGGTGATCAGCGCAGACAGAAAGAGAATCCGCCTCGGCAGCGGAGTCCGTTTATGCCGCTGGGTGAACAGGGCTCCACCTCCTCCTGACCAGATT
This sequence comes from Nitrospirota bacterium, assembly GCA_011051565.1. Taxonomy (GTDB): domain Bacteria; phylum Nitrospirota; class Thermodesulfovibrionia; order Thermodesulfovibrionales; family JdFR-85; genus BMS3Bbin07. The sequence goes on from DRKX01000178.1 coordinate 3,102, forward strand.
CACCGCCTGATGGCCGTGCAGGGCGCCGTTGCCCATCACGAGACCATCTCACAGTATTCCTCTCCGATCATCGCGTTTATCACCTCGAGCTCCATGTCCCTGTCCTCGCCGATACCGCCGAAGGCGTCCGCCCTGCACTGCCGGCAGTGGGTCATCTGGGGCATGTACTGCCTGCATTCGTCCCGCAGGCGGTTTATCTCCGCACGTGTCGGCCTCCTGAGTCCCTCGAACTCGGCCTGCGGTATGAGGGGTATGATGTTGTGAATGGCCGCCCCCCTCCTGCCGGCGAGCCACGCTATGTAGGGGATCTCCTGGTCGTTGACCCCGGGGATCAGGACGGTGTTGACCTTTACGATGAGACCCGCCTCGACCGCCTTGCAGAGCCCCCTCCACTGGTTGCTGAGGAGCACGTCGGCCGCCGCTCTGCCCGTGTAGGTCATCCCGTTGCACGATACACGGGAGTAAATCTCCTCTGCAGTCTCAGGCACTACAGCGTTTATGGTTATGGTGAGGCTCCTCACACCGGCGCCGACAAGTGCGTCGAGCCTCTCGGGCAGGGAGAGCCCGTTGGTCGACACGCAGAGTATCAGTTCGGGAAACTCCCTCCCTATCGCCCCGAGGACCTCGAACGTGACGTCATTTGCGAGCGGGTCGCCCGGACCGGCTATCCCGATGACGCTTATGCGCTCTCCACGCTCCACGAGCAGCCTCACCCTCTCGAGGGCCTCGGGCGCGGTGTAGACCCGGCTTGAAACTCCGGGCCTCGATTCATTGGCGCAGTCGTACTTCCTTATGCAATACCTGCACTGTATGTTGCATGCAGGGGCCACAGGCAGGTGTATCCTGCCGAACCTGTGGTGTGCCTCCCTCGAAAAACAGGGGTGCGACCTGATGACATCCAGCCTGTTGCGTCTCTTCGTAGCTTTCATAGAAACATCACCTCTCTCTTTCCCCAGAAGCCGCGAGTGCTTATGGAAGCTTTTTGCCGCCAGAATAATGCAAAAGGGATGCCACTACTGCAACACCTTGATATTTCAAAGAAAAAAGACGCTCTGTCCGCCTCTCCACATATCACATTTGTGTGGCTCGCCTACATTTTTGTGGATGAGCATTCTAAACCTCCAGGAGAAAAAGACTTGACAATTGCAGTTATAATTTAATATATAATTACAGCCAACAAATAATGAGGAGGTTTTTATGAGTTCGATCAAGCGTATTTTAGGCGTAGCGGCTGCAGCACTCTCCATCTTCCTGTTAACCCCGGCGACCAACTCCTTCGCCGGACACGTCGCGGGAGCACCCTTCTGGAGCTACGAGGGTGAGACCGGCCCGTCGCACTGGGGTGACCTCAGCCCTGAGTTCATCGCGTGCAAGGATGGCAAGAGACAGTCTCCGGTCAACATTATCGGTGCCGTCAAGGCCGACCTCGAAGACATAACGTTCGACTACAGTGCATCTCAGCTCAAGATCATCAACAACGGCCACACCATACAGGTCAACTACGACCCCGGCAGTTCAATAACCGTTGGTGGAAAGACATACGAGCTGCTCCAGTTTCACTTCCACAGCCCGAGTGAGCACACCGTGGACGGCAAGCCGTACGACATGGTCGCCCACCTCGTCCACAAAAGCAGCGACGGGCAGCTCGCCGTTGTCGCCGTCTTCATGACGAAGGGGGTTCAGAACGGCTTCCTCCAGACGATCTGGGACAACCTGCCTGCCGAAGAAGGGATCGAGGAGGCGGTGCCGGGGGTGAAGATCGACATCAACGACCTCCTGCCTGCCGACAGGACCTACTACACCTATCCCGGCTCCCTCACCACGCCGCCCTGCAGTGAGATCGTAAGCTGGTACGTGCTGAAGACCCCGGTCGAGGTCTCGGTCGCGCAGGTCTCGAAGTTCGTCTCCATATTCAACAAGAACGTGCGGCCGGTACAGCTCCTGAGCGGAAGGATCATCAAGGTGAAGAAGAACCCCTGAACTCGATACCGAGGAGAGGGCCCCTCGGTCACGGAAGCCCTCTCCTCACTTCCAACCATCCGCATGCCTGCCGAACCCCCCTCATCACATGCCGTGTCACCCCCCCGGGACTTGACACGGAGGCGGTGATGCGGATAGACTGAGAGTAAATCCCGCTTACGAGAGAGATAACCTTTCAACATCACTTTCAACATCAACTTCAAGGGGGTGAGATCGAGATGATCAGGATCGTCTATCTCATCGTCATGGCAGTCTCGCTCTATTCCTGTGCTTCCATGTCGGCCGAAGTCCGTGACCAGTCTACCGCGCCGACCGTTCAGCAGGCGGTCTCCTACAGCGGCCCAAAGGCGAGGATATCCGTCGCCCGCATAAGGTGCAAGGCCGCAAAGTGTGGAGGTGCGATCGGCGAGGGGCTTAGAGACATGCTCATCAGCGCCCTCTTCAAGACGAACCGCTTCGTCGTTCTCGGAGGACAGGAAGAGATCGAGGAGATCAGGGAAGAGATCGATCTCGCACAGAGCGGTTATGTGAGAGAGGAAGGGGCGCCCCGCGCCGGTGGGTGGGAATCGGCGGACATACTGATACTCGGCTCGATCACCGCCTTTGAGCCGAAGGCCGGGGGCTTCGGCGCCGGTGGCGGAGGATTGCTGCCCGGTATGCTGGGAGGAATAAAGTTCGGCAAGAACGACGCGTACATATCGATGGACCTGAGGCTTATCGACGTCCGGACGAGGAGGATCATCGGTACGGCCACGGTTGACGGAAAGGCATCCTCCTTCAACGTCGGGGGTCTCGGCGTCGGCTGGGGAGGCGTCGGGATTTTCGGTGGAGGACTGAGCATGTACAAGAACACGCCCATGGAGAAGGCCGTAAGGGTGTTGATCGACAAGGCGGTGAACTACATATCGTCCCAGGTCCCTCCAGAGTACTACAGGTATACCTCCTCGGGGGCACCGAACCCTGCGCAGGAAGGAGTGCCCAAGCGCCCGGAAGGCGCTTTCAAGCCCGGCAGGACCGTACTCTTCTCTGAGGACTTCTCCACCTGCGACGAAGTCCCCTCGGCGTTCACCGTCCTCAAGGGCAAGGTCGAGTGCGTGGAACTAAGCGGCAGGCGATGGATGGTGAACGTCACCCCCAGGGCCGAGGTGTCGAAGGCCTTGGACCTGAGCGGAGACTTCGCGATCGAGTTCGAGACTTATCACAGCGGCAAGGACGCCAAGATGTACCTGAAGCTGGGTAGATCTGGCGGAGGGGAGACACTCGAGTCGCGCTACCCCCTGACGGGTTCGACATTCTACGTCAACTTCCCCCAGTGGAACGAGAAGATAGCCGAGGCCGGGGTGAAGACCGTGCACAAGATAGCCATCCAGCAGAGGGAAGGGCTCTGGAGGGTCTTCCTCGACGGAAGGAGGGTCCTCACCACAGGGGTCGATACAGTCCTTGCATCGAGGAACAGGGACGGCTTCGTGATCGGATTCGAGGGCGAGATGGAAAAGGGCGCGTACTGCCTGATATCCAGCATCAGGATTACGAGGTATTGATGTATACACGGGTGCTAATAGCGGTGATGATCCTTGCGGCCTCGCTCGGCCCTGCCTATGCAGACGAGGTCACGGACACGATCAGGGAAGCCCTGAAGGAATACAGGAAGGGTGCATACAGGTCTGCAACCGAGACCCTCGAGTATGCCTCCCAGCTGATAATGCAGAAGAGGGCCGGCAGATTGCGCGCGCTCCTGCCTGCTCCACTGCCGGGATGGAGCGCCGAGGACGCCGAGTCGCAGGCCATAGGTCCGGCGATGGCGGGTGTCAAGGTCGGCATCTTTGCATCGCGCCGGTACCGCAAGGACTCCGGCTCCGTCACCGTCACGATCAGCACGGACATCCCCCTGCTGAAGATGCAGATGTTCAACCCCATGCTCGGCGCGCCGCCAAACGCGAGGATGAGACGGATCAAGGGACAGAAGGCCTTCGCCGAGTACAGCCCCAAAGACAAGAGCGGCAAGCTGAGCATCGTGGCTGCCGAGAGGTTCTTCATCACCGTAGAGGGAGACGGGGTCCCGGAGGACGTCCTGGAGGCCTACGCCGAACGGATCGACTACAAAAGGCTCTCGGCCCTTCCATGAGGCGCCGCGCCCGTCGTCTCCTGCGCAGATCTCGGCTGCTGAATGCCTCACAAGCTGGGCCCAGCCCAGAGGGACGCTCTGTTGTGATACACTATAGCGTATTCCCGTAACCTCTGACGACGAGGAGACCATATCCGGAAATGAATACGATCGAGTCGATCTACACGAGCGCTGCAACCTTCTTGCGCGATGTCTTCATGTATCTGTTCTCAGGCCTCCTCTTCCTCGGTCTCACACTCGCGGTCCTCAAACTGAAATCAATCGATCAGCCCCTCGACGAAATCATGAATCTCCTGCCCGACAACCCGGAGATGACCGCCGGACTCTTCATCATGTTTTCATACATGACCGGGCAGATACTCTTCAGCTTGAGCTTCCTGCTCTTTCCTGTATACAGGTTCATCTTCGGCAGGACTTTCAACTTCATCGAGGCCCTGCGGAGCAGTGAGAAGAGGGCCGAGGATTACTTGAAGGCCTTGACAGCCGAAAGCCCCGCCGGCTCGATACTGGAAGGCACTCCCGTGCATCTGTATTTCGAGATGCGGGTCTTCGTGGACAAGCCCGATCTTCACAGGAGGTTCATCGAGCGTTACAACCTCCTGATGTTCATGAAACGATCCTTCTCGTCGTGCTTCTTCTTTGCAGGCATGGTCTGTCTGCTGCCCAAGTTCGGACCATTCTGGGCGGCCTCGATGCTCTTCTTCCTCGTCCTTTCGCTGATTCTTTACTGGAGGTCCATAATGACGAAGATCGGTTTCCTCGACAGGGTTCTTGCAAGCTACTTCATAGCAGAAGAAAAAGCCGGACAAGGATGACATGGAAAAATACTTCGCCTATGCCTCCAACATCAACATGCGGCAGATGAGACAGCGGTGCCCGTCGGTGAAGTTTCTTTCCCGCGCCAAGCTGAAAGGATACCGCCTTGCCTTTGTGCTGTGGTCAGAGCGCTGGGGCGGGGGAGTCGCCGGGATCATACCCGACCCCGGAGGAGAGGTGGAGGGAGTGCTCTACGGCATATCCTGCGATGACCTGAAGCGGCTGGACGGCTTTGAGAGTGTAGACAGGGGAAGGTATTACAGGGAAAAGGTCATGGTTGAACTTCCGGACGGCTCAACTGCGGAGGCATGGGTCTACTTGCCTCACCCGGACCCACGGGGTCCGTTTACTCCATCGCAAACCTACCTCGAGACCATCATCGAAGGGGCAAGGGAACACGGCCTCTCCGGAGAGTTCATCGAAAGGCTCGACAGGTTACTGGAAGAACGCCGTAGAGGTGGGAGTGCTGGCGGAAACAACCCGGTCACACCGCCACACCGGAAATAAGAGGCTGTACCGAGGATGCTCACCGGATACCCGATAAATGTGCGAGAAATTCCTGACACCGTCGTTCAGGTCAGGGGCAGACTCTGGAGCAGTTCTTCCGCCGTAAAACCGAACACTCTCATACAGTGCGAACAGCATCTGATCCAAGTGTTCTGTAAAACAATCCAAACAACACTGTCGTATTTTCTTACACTTCCTTGCTTTCCCGAGCCGGTCTTTTTCACAAAAAACACATGGATTCAAGACATTACAACTCTGGCACTGATCTTGCTTAACGCAAAACAATTTACGAATAAAAGCACGTGGAGCCTAAGGCCGACCATCATAAATACGGGGGGAAACGGGTAAGCATCCTTTCAGATTCAAAGTCTTTTTTCAGCACCAGGGGTATGTTTTGTTTGTTAAACGATCAACCAACACGTGAGGGGGGAAATCATGTTTAAAAAATGCACATCAATTCTACTCGTGTCATTAGGGGTCCTTCTGTTTGCATCAAACTCATATGCTATTCTCATTGCCGGGTCCAGTTCGGGGATATTCACCAGTCCCTCGGGCCCTTCGGGGATGGTGGTAGGTGGAGTCGGGACAGATTACTTTACGTGGGGCGATGCCGGTTTTTGGGGTACAGGTCCGAGCAGCTTGGGCTTTGAGGGAAATACTTTTTCCGTGGAACACGATGAAGTGTTCAGCTTTGGCACACTGACGTATTTTAACGGGACCATTGCCAGCGGTTCAGAAGCAGAGTCTGTAAACCTCGAAGTTACGCTGTCTCTTAGCACACCTTCCGGGATAGAAGAGGATTTTTCATATAACTTGGGGCTGATAAACACGCCTAACACTGCATCTCCCATCCAGAGTGCCGATTACGTCATCTTCCCCAGCTTGATACCGGACAACTATTTTACGGTGGACGGTATTAACTACACTCTCGAGTTTATGGGTTTCGGAAACATAACCGGGTCCGGCTTCACCACTATTGATAGTTTTCATGTGCTGGAGGGATCCACCGCATCAGCTGAGTTGCTTGGACGTATTACTGTTGCAACACCCGTTCCCGAACCTTCAAGCATACTTCTTGTTGGGTCAGGACTATTTGGCCTGGTTATGTATCGACACAGGAAAAACAAGGCTTTAAATTAAAGACACCCTGTGAAAAATCAAAAGAGTGAAGATATGGGCAGGATACAGGCTGGTTCGGCTTTCAAGTAAGAGCATACGTTCGGCAGTATTTAAAGAACAGCGGGGCATGGAGCCGTGGGGGGATCCACCGAACTGTGTAGTTGTCAAACTGCAAGAAGACACAGGAGGTGGACACCCCCTTTCAGGCGGCCTATTCATGCAGTTTTGGGAGTGTGCACGTCTTTCTTCTCAGCCGCCAAACCTGTAGTGCTTCCTTACGTCCTTGCGTATCTTCCACGTGCATGACAGGCCCTTTGGAAAGGTGACGAGGTCGCCCCTGCCGATCTCGACCGGCTCTCCTCCTTCCGGCGTGACCACGACGTCACCATCGAGGAAGTAACAGGTCTCCTCCTCGTCATAGGTCCATGGAAACTCGGATGCCTCCTTGGTCCATACAGGCCAGCCGAACACTCCCTCCGCCTCGAGCCTCTCCCTGGAAGGACCACGTTCGATCCTTATCTCTTTCATGTCCGCCTCCTGACGTTGATCTTCCTTACATGATAATATCTCGCAACGATAAATTCAAACCCCGGCGCATGCCGCGCTGGGGCGTGTGATCAGGCGGCGAAACCATATATAATAACAGCACGGAGAGACAGCATACTCTCCTCGCTTTGCTCTTCGCGTGCAAAACCGTACAACCAACATTAAAGTAAACAGCATGGTCGGAGAATTCATACAGTGGCTCAAAGAGGACAAGGCCTTGGGCCGCCGGATAACCGCCCACAGGTACATTCCGCCGGAGGAGCCGCGGTACCGCGACATCGAGCTCGACCGGAGAGTCCGCGAACTGCTCCAGTCAAGGGGGATCAGCCGGTTCTGGTCCCACCAGGCCGAGGGCATAGAGCTCGTAAGAAGGGGAAGAAACGTCGTGGTGATGACCCCAACGGCGAGCGGCAAGAGCCTCGTCTACAACATACCCGTGGTCGAGACCATACTGGAGGACCGCAGGGCGAGGGCCCTCTACCTCTTCCCCCTGAAGGGTCTCGAACAGGATCAGGTGAAGAACCTCAACGGGCTGCTGCAGCCCCTCGGCATCGTCCCCGACAGCGGACCGCGACGCCCCCTCGCCCCTGCCGAGGTGTACGACGGCGACACGACCGCATACAGGAGGAAGAAGATAAGGGAACGGATACCCAACGTCATATTCACCAACCCAGACATGCTCCACTTCGCCATCAACGCATACCACCACAGGTGGGAGGAGTTCTTCACGAACCTCCGCTACGTCGTCATCGACGAGATCCACGCATACAGAGGGGTCTTCGGCTCCAATGTCGCTCAGGTGCTGCGCAGGCTGAGGCGCATATGCAGGAGGTGGGGCTCGGAACCGCAGTTCATCGCGAGTTCGGCGACCATAGCAAACCCGGCAGAGCTCGCAGAGAGGCTCGTTGGCCTGCCCTTCAGCGCTGTCACGAAGAGTGGAGCACCGCAGGGAGGCAGGCACTTCCTCTTCATAAACCCCGCAGAGAGCGCCTATACGGTCGCAACGAGGCTGTGCGTGGAGTCCATCAAGGCAGGGCTCAAGACCATCGTCTTCACGAAGGCGCGGAAGATAACGGAGCTGATCTACACGTGGGCTGTGAAGAGGGCCCCTGAGCTGGCCGGCAGGATCAGCCCCTACAGGGCCGGGTTCCTGCCGAAGGAGAGGCGGGAGATCGAGCGGAGGCTCTTCGAGGGAGAGCTCTCAGGGGTGGTGTCCACGAGCGCACTCGAACTCGGGGTCGACATAGGCGGGCTCGACTGCTGCATACTCGCAGGGTACCCGGGCTCGGTATCGAGCACGTACCAGAGGGCGGGAAGGGTCGGCAGGCACGGCGAGGAGTCCGTCGTGATAATGATCGCCCTGCAGGATGCGCTAGACCAGTACCTCGCAAGGCATCCGGAGACCTTCTTCGGAAAGAGTCACGAGGCGGCCGTGATCGACCCCGAGAGTCCGGCGATACTGAAAAAACACCTCCCCTGCGCCGCTGCCGAGGTCCGCCTCGGAGAGGACGACACGGTCTACGACCTGGAGAGGCTGCGGCCGGTAGTGGACGAGCTCGTAAGGGCGAAGGCCCTCAGGCCCGGCAAGAAGGGAGGCACCTGGTATTCGGGCGTATGGATGCCCCACAGGGGGGTGAGCATAAGGGGAATGGGTGAGCCATTCCGCATCATCGACGAAGGGGACAACCTCATCGGCGAGCTTGACGGCTTCAGGGTCTTCAGGGACGCCTTCCCAGGCGCAATATACCTGCACAGGGGAAGGCAGTACAGGGTCGAAGCCCTCGACACTCAGGAGCGGAAGGTCTTCGTCAGGGAGGTCGACGTGCCCTACTATACACATGCACTGAGCAGAGACGAGACCGAGATACTGGACGAGAGGAAGAGGAAGACCCTCGGCAGCCTGACGCTGCACCTCGGCGGGCTCAGGATAAGCCAGAGGGTCGTCGGGTATGAGAAGCGGAGGCTCTATGACAGGGCGAGGCTTTCGAGACACGTCATAGAGATGCCCGAGTATGTATTCGATACAGAGGGCGTCTGGTTCAGGATTCCCCGCAGCATCGAGGAGGCACTGGAGGATGGGGGATTCGACCTCGGCGGAAGCATCCATGCCCTCGAGCACGCCGCCATATCGTGCATGCCGCTGATTGCGCTCTGCGACAAGATGGACATCGGAGGGGTGAGCCACACGAGACACCCTGGGTTCGCCGCACCGGGGATATTCATCTATGACGGATACGAGGGAGGAGTGGGACTGACGAGGCATGCCTTCGACGTTGCCGGGACGTGGCTGGCGCTGTCGAGAAGATTCATAGCCGAGTGCCCGTGCGAGAGCGGTTGCCCCTCCTGCGTGCAGGACCCGCAGTGCGGCTCGGGAAACCAGCCGCTCGACAAGGCAGGCGCCGTGTTCCTCGTCTCGCGGATACTCGGCAGGGAGGATGGATGAAGGAATTGGTCTTGCAGGTCTCGAAGGAGGACGAGGGAGAGAGGATCGATCTCTACCTCGCCTCGAGGAGCGCCCTCAGCCGCTCCCGCATACAGGAGCTGATCGGAAGCGGTGCCGCGACGGTAAACGGCGCAGCGGTCAAGCCGAGCTACAGGGTGAGGGCCGGCGACAGGGTCGAGGTGGCCGCTGTTGCAGGGCCTGAGAGGGAGCCGGTCTCTCTCGTGGCCGAGCCGCTGCAGGTCGAGGTGGTGTACAGGGACGAAGACCTCATCGTGGTGAACAAGCCCGCCGGCATGGTGATGTATCCCGCAGCCGGCCATGCGCGCGGCACGCTGATGAACGCCATAGCCTGGCTCGCCGGTCCCCTTGACGCTCCGGGTGCTCCGCTCAGGCCGGGTGTCGTGCACCGGATCGACAGGGACACGTCGGGCCTCGTGGTGGTGGCGCTCTCGGACAGGGCGTACTACGGCCTTGTGGGTCAGTTCAAGGAGAGGACCGTGGAGAGGAGCTACACCGCCATCGTCCACGGCCTGCTCAGAGAGGACGAAGGGGTCGTCGAGCTGAAGATAGGCCGCTCGCCGCTCAACAGGAAGAAGATGTCCACGA
>DRKX01000179.1 GCA_011051565.1 Nitrospirota bacterium
AACTCTTCATCCTTTCGAACGTGACCCTCGCCCCCTTTATTGCATCCACGATCACGGAGAGTCCAGGGGCCAGCAGCACGAGATCAGCAGCCGCCCTTGCGGCATCCGTGGCTCCTGAGACCGCTATGCCGGCATCCGCCTTCTTCAGTGCAGGAGCGTCGTTGACGCCGTCACCCGTCATGCCCACGATGTGCCCGGCCTTCTGGAGTTTGTCGACGATAAGATACTTGTCCTCCGGGAAGACCTGGGCAAAGCCGTCTGCATCCTCTATCACCTCGATGATCTCGGATTCGTGCCTCCTGACATAACCCTTCGGCAGCTTCACCCCCTCGATTTCTCTCTCCAGCTCCTTCACGATCGCAGCGGCGACCCTCCGGGCATCCTCCTCGGTGGCGCCTGGGGCCAGTCTTCTGTATACCGACCTGGCGATTATCTCTCCCAGCAGAATGAGTTCCTTGTTGTTCGCCCCCTTGAGGTCTCTGGCATCCAGGATGTTTTCGCCCACTCCCAGGATGTCAGCAATGTGCTTGGCGATGGCTACATTGTCCCCTGTGACCATCTTGACGTCCAGCCCGAGCCGCTTCGCCTCCTCGATCGTATCCTTCGAGTCTTCTCTCGGCGGATCAAACAGCGGAATCAGGCCTATGAACTCATAGTGTTCGTCGTCCGGTTGCCTTATGGCGACACCTATCGTCCTGAACCCCTTTTCAGCGAAATCCTCCACCCGCTCCAGGATCTCCCGGCCGTCGACCTGCTCTCCGCACAACTCCAGTATCACCTGGGAGGCCCCCTTGGTAACCACAAGCCTCCTGTCACCAGACTGCACGACGGCCTCAGTCCTCTTGCTCACCGGGTCGAAGGGCGTGAACTTCACCTGTTGATACTGTCGGAGCTCTTCCACCTGTCCGGCCTTCTTGAGGTATTCGAATATGGGTGTCTCGATGGGGTCCTTGTTCTCCTCGCTCGATGCAAGTGCCGCATAGAGCATCAATTGCCCGACCGTGTGCCCGTAGAAGGCGACCGGATCAGAGACGGTCATCCGGTTCTTGGTCAGGGTGCCGGTCTTGTCGGAGCAGAGGACGTCGACCCCTGCGAGTTCTTCTATGGAGACGAGACGGCTCACTATGGCCTGTTTCCTTGCCAGGTGCATGGCGCCGACAGCCATCGTCACGGAGAGCACCGCAGGCAGTGCAACAGGGATCGCTGCAACGGTCAGGACGAGGGTGAAGCGGAGTATCTCTATCATGTTCTCGTGCCTGAACATCGCGGTCACGAGGATGATCGCGGCCAGGAAGACGGTTATGATGATCAGGTAATTTCCTATGTGGACGACGGCCTTCTGGAAGTGGCTCTTCTCCTCTCTCTGTGCACGGGCAACGAGCGCGACGGTCTTGCCGAAGAAGGTGTTCAGTGCCGTGCCGGTGACGACCGACAGCATCTCTCCCTGCTTTACAATGGAGTTGGAATACGCGATATCCCCGACCTTCTTGCCGACGGGCAGTGATTCCCCTGTCAGTGCGGACTGATCGGCCTGAATGAAATCCCCCTCGATGAGCTTCACGTCAGCAGGGATCAGATCGCCTATCTTTATCTTTATGATGTCTCCGGGTACGAGGTCTCGTGCATCGATCGTCTTAAACTCTCCATCCCGCAGGACGAGTGCCTTCTTGGCCAGCTTCTCCTTCAGCACCTTCAAAGCATTCAACGCCTTCGACTCCTGCCAGAAATCTATGAATGCATTGGTGAAGAGCAGGATCATTATGATTATGAAGTCATCCCACCTGTGAACCGCTGCAGAGAGCAGGGCCGCGACCTCTATCATTCCCGGTATCGGCCCCCAGAAGCGCCTAAGAACCCTGTGTAGAGTGGATTCCTCTTTTTCGGGTATCTCGTTGTAACCATACTGTTGTAGCCTCTTTGCAGCCTCTGCTGATGACAGCCCCTTTGCCTTGTCGGTCTGCAGGGCCTTGATGGTTTCGTCTACCGACAACTTTTCGTAATCCTCGCTCTTGGCCACTTTTGCCTCCTTCCCGCATCCGTTTGAAGAGGCCCCTTCGTTCACGAGTCCCGCTCACTGCGACACATGGCCTGGCCGGATACAGCCAGGCCGGTCCCTCGGTCTGGACTTCAAAGAGACAAGGAAGTCGAAACAGCTCTTGCAGTGCATGTCCTGGCCTCCCCTGGTATAGTGCTCCGCCTTCGGGCGGGAGATACGACTATTATATCTCCGAACAGGCAGCAATACAACATCTAAAATTCTTTAAGGTATATATCCAGGTGCTGCCGGCCGCGGAACCGCTCGCAACGTGACCCGGCAACAAGGGCGATCACTGAAAGGGGGGCGGCGTCGGCTCTCCTGAAGGCGGAAGAGAGGTTCAAGCGGGTGCATGGCTGCAGGGAAACACCGAAACCCTGCTGCCGTCTTACAGCAGAGAAGTCTTGCGGGAAGATCGGAAATTCAAGACCTGCCCCATGCAGGCCGGGCTGGGCAGCAACATGCGCCTTAGTGCTGGCATCCGGCGCAAAGCTTGAAACCAAGCTTGCGCAGCAACAGAACAAGTCCCCCATAGCCCAAGGCCAACAAGGCTGTTAGTGTCAAAAGATGCTTGCACAACGTAAAAACACCCGAGAGCGTGCCAAGTCCTACGCTTGCATCCGGATACAAAGCGAGCATTCCGAGTATGGAGAGGTTCTCCATGCTGTCGAAGAGGCCGATACCCAGCGGCAGCATGTTCAGCCATCGCCAAGTGGAGGATTCACTGCAAACAGCACGAACGGTCCGCGTCATCAACAAAGCGAAACCGAGACTGTAAACTCCAATGAAAATGAAATCCACTGCAAGGAACCTGACGTACAGTTCACGCCCTGCAACACCATAGTGATTCAGTGCCGTGAATGCTTCTTCGGCAGAATAGTAAAGCATCAGGTCCAGCAAACCTTCGCCGCCGCTCAGTTTCGTCAGTTCAGGATTCGAAAACGGTAGGGCTGAGAAATTGAACAACCAGAAAAATCCCACGGCTGCGAGCAACAAAACCAGCATCAAAGGCTTCGAGTTGAGCCGTTCGATCAGATGACTCATACGCTTGATCGACTCTTTATTCATTTCACTTTTCCTCCAACGGGTATCGCCGAATGTTGTGTTCGTTCTGCTCCAAAACGTTTAACCAAGCACACTGTCCTCTCATCCTCAATCCATGCATGTTCAGGCCCCACCTTCAAAGATTTGGAAGTACACCGCTATCCTTATGCCGCAACGGGCATCCGTTAGTGTGCCCGTCCTCTGCACCACCTACGCCATGATACCAGAAGCCAAAGGAATTTACAACTGCACAAGCATGACTAATTCACAATGGCGGCCGGTGATTTATGCTCGCTCTGCAGTCGCCATGACATCAGTACGGATGTGCTTGAGTCCAAGGGACTTTTGTATTATACTACTAATAAGCACGTGCTCCGTTGAAAACATTCGAGAGGCCGCGTGCATTCAGTTCGAACTTTATCATGGCCCTCCTCTCGATGAGGATTAAATCTTGAGAGATCGAAACAAGTTCACCGGCACGGATTTCAACGAGTCTAACTGGGCTCGGCCTGAATTCAGCAGGGAGTTCAGCGACAATGCAGACGTCTATATCATAGAGCGGCGGAGACTGCTCGATATAATGAAATCCTTCTACCGCTTCCACTTTGCTGGAAGAGAGGCTGTTTCCGTCCTCGACCTCGGTTGCGGCGACGGGATCGCTGTTCAAGAGATACTCTCCGTTGACAGAACGATCAAGGCCACCCTGATAGACCCGTCCGAGGATATGCTCTCCCTGGCAAGGAGACGCCTTGAAGGCTTCGACGGCGCCTGCTACGTGAAGACGAGTTTTCAGGAGATGCTCGAGGGCGACATCCTCGGGCAGGACTTTGACTTC
>DRKX01000180.1 GCA_011051565.1 Nitrospirota bacterium
ACAACTCTGATGACGAGACCAAACAAGGGAGGTTTTGTATGCCAGAAAATACGGTGATAACACCGGACATTCAGTTTGTCAGGGAGATGAAGGAGGCCGGTGGCGATACATTAAAGAAGTGCTATCAGTGCGCGACCTGTTCGGTTGTATGTCCCATGTCGCCCGACGACAAGCCCTTCCCGAGGAAGGAGATGGTCATGGCCCAGTGGGGCATGAGGGAAGAGCTGTCGGCCGATCCAGACATCTGGCTCTGTCACAACTGCAACGATTGCTCCAAGTACTGCCCGAGAGGTGCACGGCCCGGTGATGTGCTGAGCGTCATGAGGCAGAAGTTCATCAAGGAGAACGCGGTGCCCGCATTCATGGGGAATATCGTGACCGATCCCAAGAAGACGATCGTCGCACTGGCGATTCCGTTCGTGCTCTTCCTCTTGGTACTCGGTCTGACCGGACATCTCAAGATCCCCTCCGGCGAGATCGTGTACTCGAAATTCTTCCCGATAAGGTACATAGAGGTCATCTTCATCACTGCCGTGGCCCTGACCGGTATCAGCTATCTCGTAAGTCTCAACGGCTTCTGGGCACGGATGAGCAGACAGAACGGCCGGGCCTACACCAAGGGGTTCGTACCGGCCCTGACAGAGACGCTCACGGAGTTCCTCAGCCACAAGAGGTTCGAGAAGTGCGAGGTGAACGGAGACCGCAAGACCGGCCACCTCCTCGTCTTCTACGCATTCCTCGGTCTCCTTATAACCACGATATGGATAACCTATTACTACTATGTGCCGAAGATTCATTCTCCGATTCCGCTGTCCGACCCGATGAAGTGGCTCGCCAACCTCAGTGCACTCGCACTCATCGTCGGCGTGTTGATCCTTATATACAACAGGACCAAGGACAAGGGCGTGGACACAAAGAGCTCGTCGTTCGACTGGACATTCGTCGTTATGATACTCCTCTTGGCTATCACTGGCATACTGACCGAGCTCATAAGGCTGGCGGGAATCGCTTCCCTCGCATACCCGATGTACTTCATTCACCTGATGTTCGTCTTCTACACGATCGTCTATTTCCCGTACTCGAAGCTCGCCCACATGGGCTACAGAACCCTGGCGATCACCTATTCGAAGATGACGGGAAGGGACATTACATGAAAGTCAAGGACATTCTGAACGAAAAGGGAAGGGAGCTCATCACCATAGGGATAGACTCTTCCATTACCGATGCAGCCTCGAAGATGATGCAGCGGAACATCGGGGCCCTGATAGTCGAGCAGGATACGAAGCTTGTCGGTCTGATCACCGAGAGGGACGTGGTGAAGATCGTCGCTGGCACCGAGTGCCAGATGAAGGACCTGAAGGTCAGGGACATAATGGTGGACAGCGAGAACCTCCTCGTCGCCGAACCCGATGACGAGGTCGAGTACGTCATGGTGGTCATGATACAGAAGGGCATACGTCATATGCCGATCGTTGAGAACGGTGAGCTCTCGGGGATCATATCGATCAGGGACGTGGTGAGGACTCACGTCAAGAAGCTCAATGCCGAGATTCACTTTCTCAAGGAGTACATCTCGGACAAGTACATTTAGCGTGCGCCTTGCGTACGCCGCGTTCATCAGACGGGGGCCGGCCGTCCTTGAGGAGCTACGCTCCTTGCGGTGGCCGTATTGTTCACGAATCCATCTGAATAGAGGCATTTTGCCAGGATACATTCAAAAATTTTTTCAGAGGAGGTATCTTTAATGGAAGCATTTACAGGTTATGCACCCATACTGGGTGCGGGGGGGTTGATAATCGCCCTGATTATCTACCTGAGAGTGGCGAGTAAACCAGCCGGTTCCGGATTAATGGTCGAAATAGCCGACGAGATCCACGCCGGCGCAATGGTCTACCTGAAGAGGCAGTACTCGATCCTCTTCTTCGTGGTGGCGGCCATTGCCGTCACCATCTGGTTCGTCCCGAGCCTGGGGCCGGGTACGGCCATCGCCTATGTCAGCGGCGCTCTCTGTTCGGTCTTGGCAGGATTCTTCGGGATGATGTCGGCGACCAAGGCGAACGTCAGGACCGCGGAGGCCGCAAACATGTACAAGCCTGACGCCGCCAAGGCGCTCTCCGTCGCCTTCAACGGCGGGGCCGTTATGGGACTCTCGATCACGAGCATCGGTCTCATCGGCATCGGTGTATTCTTCTTCTACCTCAACTACGGGACTCCGGAGATGGCTTACCAGATCAACGGTTTTGCTATGGGTGCCTCGTCCATCGCGCTCTTCATGCGTGTGGGAGGGGGTATTTATACAAAGACTGCTGATGTCGGTGCAGACCTCGTCGGTAAGGTCGAGGCCGGAATTCCCGAGGACGACCCGCGCAATCCCGGCGTCATCGCCGACAACGTGGGTGACAACGTCGGTGACGTCGCAGGCCTCGGAGCCGACCTCTTCGAGTCCTACGTCGGCTCCATCATAGCCACAATAGCCCTCGGCGCAACCGCGGTGGCAGGCTCGCAGATAGCGCAACTCGGCAGCAGCTCTACACTGATGTTGTTGCCGATCACCGTGGCATTGATGGGCTTCATAGCCTCACTCGTAGGGGTCTTTTCGATGAGGGTGCTCGAGAAGTTCAACCCTGCAGCGGCTCTCAGGTATTCCACCTTCATCGCTGCAGGCCTCTTCATCATCCTGTCATACATCGCCTGCTCTGCAATGGATGTGAGCAACTCGATCTTCTGGGCCATATTCTTCGGTTCCGTGGGCGGCATATCGATAGGACTTCTGACCGAGTACTATACGGCGGCGGCACCAATCAGAAAGATCGCCGAGTCGAGCAAGACCGGCGCGGGCACGAACATCATAACAGGTCTCGCAGTCGGGCTCGAGAGCACGGCGCTTCCGGTTCTCGCCATGTGCGTTGTCATATTCATAGCGTCCAAGATCGCCGGGCTCTACGGGATAGGAATAGCAGCCGTCGGGATGCTCGGGACGATCGGCGTGACCATGAGTGTGGACGCATACGGTCCCATAGCTGACAATGCCGGCGGTATCTCCGAGATGGCCGGCCTCGGTGAGGATACGAGGAAGATCACGGACAGCCTCGATGCGCTCGGAAACACGACGGCTGCAATAGGCAAGGGCTTTGCGATCGGTTCCGCGGCACTGACAGCCCTCGCTCTCTTCTCTGCGTACACCCAGTCCATAGCCGCCCATACCGGCAAGAAGTTCACAATCATAATCACCGATCCCATAGTCGTCATAGGCCTCCTCATAGGCGGCATCATACCGTTCTTCATCGGTGCCCTTACGATGACCTCGGTCGGTAAGGCCGCCATGAAGATGGTCGAGGAGATAAGGCGCCAGTTCAGGGAGATCCCGGGACTGCTCGAAGGCAAGGAGGGTGTCAAGGGAGACACGAAGAAGTGTGTCGACATAAGCACCACCGCAGCCCTGAAGGAGATGGTCCTGCCCGGCATAGTCGCCATAGCGAGCCCCGTGCTCGTGGGATTCTTCCTCGGTCCGAAGGCCCTCGGCGGCATGCTTGCCGGTGCCACTGTCACGGGCGTGCTCCTCGCCCTCATGATGGCTAATGCAGGCGGTGCATGGGACAATGCGAAGAAGTACATCGAGCAGGGACATTACGGCGGCAAGGGCTCTGACGTCCACAAGGCCGCAGTAGTCGGCGACACCGTCGGTGACCCGTTCAAGGATACGTCCGGTCCTTCGATGAACATCCTCATCAAGCTGATGTCGATCGTCTCACTGGTCATCGCACCGCTTCTCGGCTGATAGACATACAGTCTCAGCATAAACTCGAGAGGGAGAAGCCCCGGGCTTCTCCCTCTCTCATCAATGCCTCCGGATTTTCAATTCACAGCCCGGACCTGTTACAATCATAGTATACTGCATCTCCCGAGATCGTCCGGATGCTCAAGAACCACTCGTTGAACATAGGATTCAGCTTCGGCCTGACCTCCAGTATCATCACGACACTCGGCTTGATGGTCGGCCTGTATTCAGGGACGCGCTCGAAGCTTGTAGTCATAGGAGGGATACTCACCATCGCAATAGCGGATGCCTTCTCGGACGCGCTAGGCATCCACATCTCCGAGGAGTCTGAAAACAGTCATACAACGAGGGAGATCTGGCTGGCTACCGTCGCCACCTTCTTCTCGAAGCTCCTCTTCTCCCTGACGTTTATCGTGCCGGTGCTGCTGTTCGAGCTCACGACGGCGATTATTGCAAGCATGGCGTGGGGGGTGGGCGTTCTCTGCCTGCTCAGTTACGCGATGGCGAGGTCTCAGGGGACGAATCCCCTGAAGGTTATTGCAGAGCACCTCGCGATAGCTTCGGTCGTCATAGTGCTCACACACTACGTGGGTATCTGGATATCGTCTACGTTCGGCTGACGGCGCTTCAATGCAAGCAGCTCCCTGACCCTGTCGAGGTTCTTCCCGTCGTCCTCCTCCGATTCCTTTGGTGTCTCGAGAATCAGCGGCGCTTCCGGGAAGAACGGAGAAGAGAGAAACCGCCAGAGTCCCTCGATGCCGATGCGGCCCCTGCCGATATGCTCATGCCTGTCGATTCCCGAGGCGGGTCCCCTCTTCGAGTCGTTGAGATGAACGAGTTCGACCTTCAAGGGGGATATGTACCTTGTGACCTCGTCGTTAAGTCTCTCGATTCCTTCCGGTACGGTTATGTCGTAGCCTGAGGCGTAGGCGTGACAGGTGTCGAGGCAGAGGCCCTTTACGCAACCGGGTGGAGTATTGTCGATGATTTCGGCAAGCAGGGGGATGGTGGATGAGATGTCACCCCTCTGTCCGGCGGTGTTTTCGAGCAGGACACCCACCGCCTGCACTTCCGCCTCTGCATACGCCTGAGAGAGGGCCTCGGCCGCCTTCCTCAGGGCCTCTTTCAACTCCCGGCCCACGGCCTTGCCCGGATGCAGCACGACGTGGTCGGCTCCGAGGGTGCGGGCCGTCCTGAGCTCGTACGCGAGCAGGTCCACGGACTTCTTTCTCGTCTCTTCGTCCGGTGAGGAGAGGTTTATGAGGTATGAGGCGTGGATGAATATGGGCCTCATGTCATGGTGTGCCGCAAGCTCCCTGAACCTCGAGGCCTCTTCCGGGCTCAGCTCTCTTGACAGCCATGTCCTCGGGTTGTGCGAGAATATCTGGAGGGTGTTGCATTTCAGGGCCGCGGCCCTCTCCACAGAGCGGTGAATCCCGCCGGCGATCGATGTGTGCACCCCGAGCCTCCTCGTCCTGCGGCCTTGAGAGTGGTCCATTCCGCGTTCGGCGTTCACTGTCTGGCCCTGAGCACGACGAGGCCCGGAGTCTTCGATATGTACGTGATCAGGTCCTCCTCGACCACCTTCCTGTTCTCTTTTGACGAGGAGGCATGCCTCAGGTAGAGCCTGCCCTGTCTTTTGATTATGATTCCCGTGTGCGTGACGTCCAGCCCCTTTATCTCAGTGTAGATACCCGCGTAATCCCCTGTCCTGAGCCGTGCCGTCACGGCTTCGTCCATGGCGTTGGCAGGTATGTAACGGATAACCCGTTCCCGGGGGGCTATTCCGGGCAGGAAGAGTGTGCCGTCCTCTCTGAGGTTCAAGACCTTGCGTACGCTCCTCGTCCTCTCTCCGCCGACCGCTCCGGTTACATCCACAATGCGGGATGAACCGAACTCCGCCCAGTCCGTGAAGAAGTGGTTTCTGTTTTCGAACGCGACCTTTCCCGATCGGTATCTCACCACCCTCAGGTTCTCCTTGAACGCGGCGAAGGATGACGAGAGCCTCATCGCCTCGATGTAATCGAGATAGGTGAAGCAATCCATCCCCTCGAGGTCTATGACAAAGACTTCCGGTGTGTTCTCGTCACCGATCAGTGTCGAGGGCTTGTACGCGGTGCCGATGAACCTTCCGGAGAGAAACTCGATACGCCTGCCGGTATCGGTGATCGCTGCAGCCTCCCTTATTAACCGGTCGAGCCCGCTCTGTGTCCACCCGCCGAGGAGTATGCGCTCCTCGGGCCCGGCAGACGCAGGATGGATGCCCGCCAGGGCACTCAGAAGCATCGCCACAATGGTGATCCTTACGCTCTTCACCTGGATATTTTAACCCAAACGCTGCATTCTTTTTTACCCTGAATTCCGGAGGTCATCCACACGCGGGGTAAATGGTGTAAAATAGTGAGAGTTGCGATGTGATGTGGATCAACTATATGCTGGATCGACTGATAAAGAACGGCGTTGTCGTCGACGGCTCCGGCGGGGACCCTCTCGAGGCGAACGTCGGGATAGAGGGCGACAGGATAGTCTATGTCGGCAGGGAAGAGGTCGAAGCAGGGGACGTGCTCGATGCAAGGGGGCTCATCGTCTCTCCCGGGTTCATCGACAGTCACGCCCACTCCGAGTTCACGATCCTCGCCGACGGAAGGGCCGAGGGCAAGGTCTTCCAGGGGGTCACCACCGAGATAAACGGCAATTGCGGCCTCTCAGCCGCCCCACTGCTGGGTGAGGCGGCAGAGAGGAGGGAGCAGGACTTGCTGGAACTCGGCATCAAGGAGCGGTGGTCGGCGTTCGGCGAGTATTTCGCCCTTGTCGAGAACAGGGGCATTGCGATAAACTTTGCAACACTCTGCGGCCACGGAAACGTCCGGGCATCGGTCGTGGGCTACGGGGACGCTCCACCTGGCGCCGCCGCTCTCTCGGAAATGAAGAGGCTCCTCTTGGAGGCCCTCGGCGAGGGTGCAATCGGCCTCTCGACCGGGCTCATATACCCGCCGGGTGTCTATTCCGAGACCGCTGAGCTCGTGGAGCTCTCGAAGGTCCTGTCTTCCGAAAACCCCCGCGGAATCTATACGTCTCACATGAGGAGCGAGGGTGACGCCCTCCTGGAGTCCATTGAGGAGGTCGTCAGGATTGCGAGGGAGTCTCGGGTCAAGGTCCATATATCACACGTAAAGACCGCGGGCAGGCACAACTGGTGGAAGGTGGATCAGGCCGTCGAGCTTATGAACAGTGCGAGGGACGAGGGCATCGGCCTGACCTGTGACCGCTATCCCTATGTTGCGGCCGGCACAGATCTCGATACGGTGCTGCCATCATGGGTCCATGAAGGTGGCGTGGAAGAGGAACTCCGCAGGCTGAAGGATCCTGAGACGGTTGCGAGGATAAAGTCGGATATCGGGCTGAAGGGTGAAGACTACTGGAGCAGTGTTTACGTATCGTCGGTCTCGAGGGATGAAAACAGGTGGATGGAGGGCGCAAACATCCTCGATATCTCATCGAGGATGAAGAAGAGCCCGGTTGATGCGTTGATCGAGATAATCACCGATGAACGGGCGCGGGCCGAGGCGGTATTCTTCTCCATGAGCGGGGAAAACCTCAGGCGATTCCTCGCCCTTCCGTACGTGATGGTAGGGTCTGACAGCGCTGTTCGGTCCTTCACAGGACCGACCTGCAGGGGAAAGCCGCACCCGAGGGGGTTCGGCGCCTTTGCCAGGTTTCTCGGCAGGTACGTAAGGGATGAGGGCCTCATGGGGCTTGCCGAGGCAGTAAGAAAGATGACATCCCTACCTGCGGCGACGTTCGGACTCAGCCGGAGGGGGCTCGTCAGGGAGGGCTTTTTTGCAGACATCGCGGTATTCGATCATGACCGGATCACCGATACGGCCACCTTCGAAGAACCCTTCAAGAGACCCGAAGGCCTTGTCCACGTGTTCGTAAACGGCGTTCCGGTATTGAGGGACGGCGAACCGACCGGAGCCCTCCCAGGGAGGGTCCTCAAGTGAACCATCCGGGCAAGGGCGCCTGCTTAGGGAGGCGTAAGGAATGAAACCCCTCATCGGTATAACCGCAGATATGGACGCCGAGTCCTTCAGGCTCAGGCATGATTATGTCTCCATGGTCTCGACCGCCGGGGGCTTGCCCCTGATTGTCGCCCCCGTGAGGGAGGGGATCGGCCGTATCGCCGGTATCTTGGACGGCCTTCTGCTGTCAGGAGGAGACGACATCCTGCCCGAGTTTTTAGGTGAGGATGCTGCAGTCCCCCTCGAAAGGCTCAAGTTCGTACGGAGAGAGAGGACGGAGTTCGAACTCGGCCTCTTGAAGGAGGTCTTGAAGGGAAGGAAGCCCGTGCTTGCAGTCTGCTACGGCATGCAGCTCGTAAACGTCGCCCTCGGGGGCACTATCTATCAGGACATAGAACTCCAGGTCGGCGGAGCCGTCGATCACAGAGGGGGTCTGCATTCTGTCGGAATCACCGGTCCCTTTGCCCGGGAACTGGGCCTCGGGTCTTCGGAATTTACCGTGAACTCGTTCCACCACCAGGCCGTGAAGGAACTCGGAGACGGCCTGAAACCGTTCGCCGTGGCAGAGGACGGCGTAATCGAGGGTGTCTACAAGGAAGACTATCCGTTCCTCGTCGGCGTCCAATGGCACCCGGAGAGGGGGTTGAATCGTGAGTCCCCCGGCCCGGCAGGAGTGAACGAACTCTCCAGGATGGTGATAGAGGCTTTTATAAAAGAAGCGGAAGCGACTTGATAAGCTGTACAATTTACACAGTTCGTGAGAGGGTCCCTCCCGTCCCTTTGATTCAACCGTCTCCATAATTCAATCTCACAATACCCAGCACCTCAAGATCTGGAAATTCAAAACTCAGAATACCTCCCTGTAATGAAAAATCTCTCCTCAGGCATGCACTGTCTGCTGGAGTGGCAGTGCATATATTCCTCACATCCACCACATCAGAGGGTAACCTGAGATTTATATCAATCCCTCTCTTCTCTATGAAATCCTTGCCATTCCAGTCATAGTCGTAATTCACAAGCACCATCATCATCTCATCACCTCCCAGCCTGTACAGAACCACACCCACATCCCTCTCACCACCTGTATCCACGATCCTCTCTAGACCAAGAGAATCGATCATGGAAAGTATATCATCCACTGTATCGTTCTCACCAACCTCTATCACACTGCCACCTCTGTTTCTGTATTCCTGAACAACTCCCTCACCACATGAACTCATCTCAAGTGAGTATCCGTAAGGAATAACCACAGCCTTGTACTCAATGATATCATCTATAACAGGAACACTCTCCACGATCTCACCATCCCCGCACAGTATCGTACCAGACTGCCATTGTCCTTCCTGTAAGGCGGTTGTTACAAAGAGATAACGATAATTCCCGTCAGCACCTATCCTGAAACTCCTCTCCCAGTCATAAAGAACACCTATCTCCTTCACCCTCCTACCAGAACGAATGAGGGAGAGATACTCCCTTATAAATTCAGTGTACGGTCTCAGAATTTCCTCATCAATAGTATATCTCCCGCCACCCTCTGTAAGGGCATCGAATGGTAAAAGCACATTCTCACCCATCGCAAATGCCTCTGATACAAACAGCCTGTAATAAGACCTGTCGTCTCTGTCAGAAAGCTCCTTGAGATCGAACAGATCGGGTAATGGTACAATCCGTCCCATACCTCCGCTCACAACACCACCCAGTTCATAAAGGCCAAAAAACCTGAAAGACTCACCGCTCCAATCAACAAGCCTCGGAACAGTGGTAACAAAGGAGTTCTCAAAGGCAAAGAAATCAAGTAATCCGGTAAACACAAGCATCTCTGGCCAGAGACTGTATGTATTGCCTGATACAGCCACATCACCCAGTTTTGCCCTCATGTAATCTATGAGTCCCTTTACCTCCTCCCTCGCAGAAAGATACAGAAACAACCTGAATTCATCCCGACGGTCTATGTTGGGATCATCAAATACACTATCCATGCTATTACTCGAAAGGTACTCACGGTAGTTGAAGGTATCTATATCATCAATACCAAATCTGTTCTTGAGTTCATCCTCCGGATATTTATCCCTGAGATAGCTTCTAAAGTCTTCCATGGTCTGATCACTCATGTTCCAGTCAACACTCGGTGCAAATAGATGTATCTCATCTATCTGAACCCCGTCAGGCTTTACAGGTACAAGAAAGTCATCTATGATCCTTTCAAGAAGGTCCCTGTATTTTTCAATAAACAGTGCCCGGCATACAAACACCATACCCTCACCAAGACCTTGGGGGTCTTCCACAGGAACCTGATTCCCCTGAATATCAATACATGGGTAATTATCAAGGATATCCACACCATAGGTATCCTTAAGCCACTGTGCATAACTTTCAAGGGGCCAGGCAGGAACAAACGGAACCGGTACCGCCTTCCTCCCCTGTGCCTTTGTCTCTGAAACATCCTCAACAGGCTCCCATACATCCACTGTGATACCAAGGGTATCAGCCACATCCCTGGATGGCGGCAGCTGAAAGGCAAAGATGTTGACATCATTCAGCCAGCTCTCATAAACCATTCCCTCTCCATTACCGTCCACTTTACCATCACCACCTGTATTGCCCTTACCACCTCCACATCCTGCAAGGATGAAAAGAAAAAGAATGAAAAAGAAAATTCTCATATCCCTCCCCCCTGCAAAACAAAAAGGGACAGGCCAAATACAACCTGTCCCCTTATTTCCCCGAAAAAAGGAAAGACCGAAAGACAAAATCCCTTACAAACAAAAGGTATCATCAGAAGAAGTCTTCAACGCTTGAATACACTATATAATATCCTGATACCTAATAATAATATATCACAGTAATGTAAAAATCGGTCAAGTATTATAAGTCAGGAGCTCCCCCAAAAATTTGGCCTCAGCCCCCGGATAGGAACAGCAAGCCCTGGCCTGGTTTTACGCAGAGGACTTGGAAGAGCTTTCCCGGGTAACGCAGAAAGATGCTCATGAGCCCGCCGGCTATTGCATAATAGTGAAAATCCGGTATCCCGAACACCCGCTTTGCCGCCTTCAGGACATGCCCGGCCATCACCCCGGGCTTCGCCCCTCTATCCAGCACCACCGACTGGCCCGCCTGTATCCCGTAGAGCATCTCCCCTGTGAATCTCCGCGCAACTTTGGCAGACTCCTTGAAAGTTCCCCCGAAAATCCCGCTATCCTCGCCCTCAACTTCCTCGCAATTATGCTATAATCCATAAAGACCTCCTTCTGGTATGTCTTTGTCTTAGCGGACTTTATTAAGATATACCAAAGGAGGTCTTCTTCTGCAAAATGTTCCCCCGTTTTTTCAAAAACCAACACCGTCCGCCCTGTGAAATCGGTTTCTGCTTTCTTTTCGAGGTGTTACGCTGCTTGAGCGTTATTTTTTAGGGGAACTCCTGGTGCCAAAACCGCCTGTTTATGGTATAATTTCTACCGTGGTTGAAGGCCGTCTTAATCCTATTAAATCTTCTATACCGAGGAGGGGACATGGCTGTGGAAAAGATCAAGGATTTCGTCGAACTCAAGGACGGAGCTGTTGTTGTCAAGGACAGGGAAGGCGTCAGAAACGCCATGGACTCGGCGATCTACGATGCAGTCTTCGAACCAGACGAGGAGCGCAAGAAGACGAAACTCACCTTCTTGAAGGAGGTTGCAAAGGCCTGTGGTGCCGTGCCTTCCTCCATCCAGGGACTGTACGAGGAGATGGGAAGGAATTACCCGGGCTTTACTGTTCCGGCCATAAATATAAGGGGACTCACCTATGACGTGGCGAGGGTAATATTCAAAAAGGCGCTTCAGATGAACGTAGGAGCCCTCATATTCGAGATTGCGCGCTCGGAGATCGGCTATACGAAGCAGAGGCCCCTCGAGTACTCCACTGTGGTCCTCGCTGCCGCGGTCCGGGAGGGGTTTGAAGGCCCGGTCTTCGTACAGGGAGACCATTTTCAGCTCGTGCGGCGCTATTTCTTGGACAACCCCGCAGCAGAGACAGACTATGTCAGGGGGCTCATAACAGAGGCCGTCGAGGCTGAGTTCTACAACATCGACATCGACTCGTCCACCCTCGTCGACCTCGACCGTCCTACCGTCAAGGAGCAGCAGCAGCCAAATTACGAGAAGACCGCGGAACTGGCCGAGTACATAAGAGGGATACAGCCGCAGGGCGTCGACATCTCCATCGGCGGCGAGATCGGGGAGATCGGCAAGAAGAACAGCAATCCCGAGGAGCTGAGGGCCTACCTCGACGGCTTCAGGGAGACCTTCAAGGCCACCGGCAAGGGGCTGAGCAAGCTGAGCGTCCAGACCGGCACCAGTCACGGCGGCGTAGTCCTGCCCGACGGCAGCCTCGCCGAGGTCAAGATAGACTTCGACACGCTCAGGACCCTCTCTGAGATTGCAAGAAAGGAGTACGGGCTCTCCGGTTGTGTCCAGCACGGCGCCTCTACGCTTCCGGACACCGCCTTCCACATGTTCCCCGAGACCGGTACCTCGGAGGTCCACCTCGCCACCGGATTCCAGAACATCATCTACGACAGCAAGCACCTCCCGAACGAGTTCAGGGAGGAGGTCTACAGCTTCATAAAGAACGAGTACGGAAAGGAGAAGAAGGAGAGTCAGACCGAGGAGCAGTTCATATACAGCACGAGGAAGAAGGGCTTCGGCCCCCTCAAGAAGAAGTGGTGGGACCTGCCGTTCTCGGTTAGAGGCCCCATCATGGATGAACTCGGAGAGAAGTTCGAACTCCTCTTCAACAAACTGAGAGTGACCGACACCACCGAGATCGTCGGCAGGACCGTCAAGCCCGTGTCCGTACCCAAGGACGTATCGGGTGTTTGATACCCCCGGGCACTGAGAAGACTCACAAAAAGAAGGGACGATGCATGCATCGTCCCTTACCGCATCTCGAGGCAAAACCCTAAAGCAGAGGTTTAATCAGCCTGTGTAACACCCCGATAAACAAGAAAAACCTCTGTCAAGAGCCGAACCTCCTGCAGAGTTCCTCGATGAACTCCTCGAGCTGCTCGGGAGGCAGCAGGTGATCGGGCATTCTCGTATCGAGCATGATCGCCTTGTCGATCTTTCC
>DRKX01000181.1 GCA_011051565.1 Nitrospirota bacterium
TCGCCATGATGCCGGACACCACGTAGCCGATATAGATTATGCATGCCAGCAGGAGCACGCGCTCCACCGTGCGGTAAGTGCCCTTCGTGACGAGCAGCCAGATGGCGGTCGAGCCCACCGGGACCATCACGTACTTGCTGAACCCGAGAATCTCCATGCTTGCAGCCCAGCCGGCGAGGTTTGCAGTGGTGGTTCCGAGGTTTGCGACGAATAGGCCGACCATCATGTAGAAGGTGACCTTCACCCCGAAGTTCTCCCTGATGAGGTCAGAGAGCCCCTTGCCGGTGACGACACCCATGCGGGCGATCATCTCCTGCACGACTATCAGCGACACGGTGGTGGGAAGCAGGGTCCACAGCAGTGCGTAGCCGAACCGTGCGCCCGCAACCGAGTATGTGGTGATACCGCTTGCATCGTTGTCGATGTTCGCGGTGATTATCCCCGGTCCGAGTACAGAGAAAAAGAGTGCTATCTTCTTAAAGAGTCTCTTCATTTCAGCTCCAGGCCCTGACATGCCCGTGCATAGCCGTCTTCTCGAAACATCACGTCGTCACTTCGTCCAGCCGGTGGTTCTTCAAGAAAAGGGTCCACGAGAACGTGCATGGTTCATGAGATGATCGGCGGCGCACCTGTCCGGGTCAGACCTTCTTGCGCTTTCGCTTGGCCTTGGGCGGCAGAATCCTGTCGATGATGTCGTCCATTGTCACAATGCCGAGCAGTACGTTCTCCTTGTCGACCACTGGTATCGCCGCGAGGTTGTACTTTGATATGGCAGCCGCCGCCACGTTTTCATCATCCTCGGGACTGAGGGTCTTCAGGTTTGTAACCATTATGCCCGAAAGGGTCTTGTCCGGGTCTGCAAGGAGCAGCTCCCTCAGGGAGAGGACCCCCAGCAGCCTCTCTTGGTCGTCTATAATATAGATGTAATAAATGGTCTCTATCTCGGCGGCATCCTTCTTGAATCTCTCCATCGCCTCTGAGACCTTGATGTCGGGCTCATATGCGATGAACTCGTTGGTCATCAGGCCGCCGGCCGTGTTCTCCTCGTGTTCGAGCAGCTCCTGTATGTCCTCTGCATCCTCCTTGTCTATCCTCTCGAGCAATGCCTTCATCTTCTCAGTGGGCAGATCACCGAGAATGTCCGCAGCCTCGTCAGGGGGCATCTCCTCTATGATGTCCGACGCCTTTTCAGGCTCCATCTCGGTTATTATGCTCGCCTGCACGTCGGGATCGAGCTCCGACAGGGTCTCGGCGGCGGTCTTCAGGTCGAGGTCCGTAAACAGGCTCGTCCCCTCCTCGCGCGAGACCGAGCTTATGATCTCGGCGATGTCGGCGGGATGCAGGTTGGTGACCATCTGCCTCGGCACGGTCAGTGCGATGGTCTTGAGCTTGGGCTCGAGGGGCTGTATGTAGGTCCAGCTGATCAGGTTGTGCGGCAGCTCGATCCTGAAGAGCTTGAAGAACTCGTTCCCTTGACGCTCTATGCCGAGCCTCCTCAGGATTCCCCTCATCCCCACATCCACCGCCACGAGTACGGCCTTTCCCTCGAAGCCCTCGAGCTTTATGTCGTTGACCCTCACCACCTTGGCCCCCGTGGCATCGACGATCTGCTTGTCGAGGATGTCCCTGACGGCGAGCAGGTCCTCATCCGAGGGTTCATAGGGGACGAGACCGTCGGCGTTCAGCGTGGAGGCCATGATCCTCTTGTTGAAGATGGTCATCGTCTCCCAGGGCACCGAAAAGCCCTTCTTCTTCCTCGATACGATCAGTGACTTCAATACCGGGAGGGGCTCCCCGCGGACGATGATTATGTCCTTGAGGTTGCCGAGGGTGTCTCCCTTGAAGTCGAGGATCGGTTTCTTAAGGAGTTCGCTTATGAAGAGTTCACCAAAAATCGGCATACGGTTTCCCCTTGGATGCAATGATGACGCGTTTTACTTTAACCTTTTGTCGCGGGGTATGGCAAGATGAAAGAGTTCCGGCTCCGGGGATGTGCTTGCTTTTTTCCGGAACGGATTGATAATGTACACTATGTTGTTTCTACCCGTCTCCCTGATGCTCTTCATCCTCTTTCTCTTGCTGATTCCGCTCCTCTTCGCGCTCGCGCCGGCCGTGGCGTTTGCAAAGTTGGGGCTGAGCCCTGTGTGCGGCTATCTCTTCTTCATACTCTGCCTGTTCGGAAGCAGCATAAACATTCCCGTGCACAGGGAGGAGGTCACGGATATCCTCCCCTTCGACGACGTATCCTCCATGTTTTACAGTTTCTTGGGCATAAGGCTCCCCAGGGTCTCCGAGCGGGTAATCGCCGTAAACCTCGGAGGGGCCGTCTTTCCCGGCCTGCTCAGCCTCTATCTGCTGAGACAGGTGCCCGTCTCCACGGCCCTTGCGGCCACCGCCGTCACCTCGCTTGCCGCCTTCATGCTGAGCAAGCCCGTACAGGGCGTCGGCGTTGTCATGCCGGCCTTTGTGCCTCCCATAATCTCAGCGGTGGTGGCGGTCCTGATGGCGAGGGAGTATGCGCCCCAGGTCGCTTACATATCGGGCGTGATGGGCACGCTGATAGGGGCCGACCTGTTGAGGCTCCGCCAGATACGGAGGTTGAAGGCCCCGTTCCTGAGCATAGGGGGTGCCGGGGTCTTTGACGGCATATACCTCGTCGGCCTCGTATCCGTGCTACTCGCCTGAACTACTGGTGCGGGTCCGGCGGTGTAGGGGAGGCGGCGGCCCGAGGGGCGGACTTTGAGTTAAAATAGGGATTATGACGGAAGGACGGGTCGACCTGTCGGAGAAGCTGAGGAGCGTTCCGGAGAAACCCGGTGTCTACATGTTCAGGGACCGGAAGGAGAGGATCCTCTATGTCGGCAAGGCGAGAAACCTCAAAAACAGGCTGAAGAGCTACTTTCTGCAGTCCGCAAGGCTCGAGCCGAGGAAGGCCGCCATGCTGAAGCGGGTGAGGGACTTTGCCTTCGTGGTTACAGAGACCGAGGTCGAGGCCCTTGCCCTCGAGGCGAACCTCATAAAGCAGCACAAACCCCGCTATAACGTCGTACTGAGGGACGACAAGAACTACCCCTACCTGAAACTCACGCTGAACGAGGAGTGGCCGCGCCTGGAGGTGGTGAGGAGGATAACCCGGGACGGCGCCCTCTATTTCGGGCCCTACATTCCGGCCTCGTCAGTGCGTGAGACGCTCGCCTTTATCAGGAGGCACTTCAACATAAGGCCCTGCCGCTACAGGCTCGACAGGCCCATGCGCCCATGCATCCAGTACCAGATGGGCAGGTGCCCGGCCCCGTGTGCGGGCCTCATCTCCAGGGGCGACTACCTCAAGGCCGTGAGGGAGGCGGAGCGGTTCCTGAAGGGCGAGAAGAAGGAGCTGATCGAGGAGCTCGAGGCGAGGATGCAGAGGTATGCCGAAGAGCTGAGATTCGAAGAGGCCGCAAAGACAAGGGACAGGCTGCAGGCGCTCAGGGTGGCCTTCGAGTCGCAGAAGGTCGTCTCTCCCGAGCTTGGGGACCTGGACGTCATCGGGTTTCACCGCGAGGGGGTCGATGTGGTCTTTCAGGTATTCTTCATAAGGAACGGCATATTGATCAGTGCAAAGGACTTCTACCTGAAGGAGACGGACTTCATTGCGGACGAAGAGCTCCTTGAAGAGTTCATCACGCTGTTTTATGCAAAAGAGATAATCCCGCCGAAAGAGATTTTGGTTCAGGTCAGGCCCCCCGGCCTGGAGGGGCTCGGGAAGTGGCTGTCTGAAAAGAGGGGGGAGAGGGTGAGTATCAGGCTCCCGGCTAAGGGCAAGAAGCGGGACCTGGTCGGCATGGCCTCGGAGAATGCGCGGCTCGGCCTGCTTGCAAGAAAAGGCGCGGCGACACGGGAGGTGATGAAGAGACTCGAGGAGAGGCTCGGCCTCAAGAAGACCCCTGTCTCCATCGGTGCCTTCGACGTATCGACCACGTTCGGCAGCCACTCTGTCGGCGCCTTTGTCTGGTGGGAGGACGGTGAGTTCAGAAAAGACCTCTACAGGCGCCTGAAGATCAGGGATGTGAGCGGTATGGACGATTACTCGATGATGAGGGAGATAATCGTCCGTACGAGCGGCAACCTCGGGGGGAACATGCCGGACCTCTTGTTGATAGACGGTGGAAAGGGACACCTTGAGGCCGCATTGAGCGCCCTTTCGGAGGCGGGGGGGGATGCGGCGGCCCGGGTGGATGTCGTGGCGGTGGCAAAGGGGCCTGACAGGGTGTTCCTGGCGGACGGCTCGAGCCTCCTCATCGATGACAGCTCCCCCGAGTCCCTCCTGCTGAGGCGCATCCGCGACGAGGTGCACCGGTTTGCGATCAGCTTTCACAGGAGGCTAAGGGGTAAGGGGCTGCTCGAGTCAAGGATCGAGAATATACCAGGCATAGGGAAGAAGAGGAGGCTCGCCCTGCTTCGGCGCTTCGGCTCGGTCGAGGCCATCAAGAGGGCCTCGGTCGAGGAGGTTGCCGCTGTTGAGGGCATGAACAGGAAGGTGGCCGAAAGGCTCCTCTCGGAGCTCTGAGCGGGCTCGGCGGTCACATGTCGGAGATGGTGCAACCCGGTATTATCTTTACGCGGCAGTCGGCATCGGCGTCATAGGAGAGGTACTTCTCGTAGTCGATCTCCTTGCAGTAGGCCGTCTCGCACGTGAGGTCGGAAAATATCTCCACGGTGTCACCCGGCTTGATCACGAATATCTTGTTCCGCTTCCACTTGAAGCAGTCTCCACCGTTCTTCCTGTACCAGCGGTCGAGGGTCGTCAGGTTCTTCACCACGATTCCCGATTCCCTGCAACGGTCCTCCTGTGCGTCCGCCGCGCTCGGCCTCGCGGCCGGCACGACCGCGAGCACCAGAGCGAGTATGAACGAAGACACGATCCGTCTCATGCCGCCCCTCCTTTTCGCCGGCGTGATGCCGTCCGGCGTATATTTCTTGTTATTGTATCATATTCCGAAAAAAAAGCCTTGACAAAGCAAATCAACTTCGTCGATCATAAGAACTGCTGCAAGCAAACACTTCTAAAGCCAACAGAGGGGGGGTATCATGAGTTTTCGCAAAATCTGTCTGTTTTTTGCAGGCTTGGTACTGCTGTTGCCGTTTGTCAAGAGCATAGGCGCACAACCGGTTACGATAGTTTCTCCTCAGGACGCTACAATCGTCGACACAACCACTCCGGACCTGATTACAACGAGTGAAGCGCTCAATATATTTTATTTACAGCTGGGATTCGGGACTTGAAATCCCCGGGTGTAGAGAGTGCACGAGTTACAGCACAACTTACGGCGAGTATGAACACGAGTATGACAACTCACTTGGAGTGAACGGCGAGCCTTTGAATAATTTGGTCGGACTGTGGCATGCAAACGAAAACA
>DRKX01000182.1 GCA_011051565.1 Nitrospirota bacterium
ACCGAACAGGTCGCGCACTGATAGCACTTCTTTAATGTATCGCCACCGGCCTCCTTCATCTCCCTGACAAACTGAATGTCCGGTGTTATCACCGTATTTTCTGGCATACAAAACCTCCCTTGTTTGGTCTCGTCATCAGAGTTGTGATGACAGGCACCCACCTGCCGCGTTTTATCTGAAAAAAACCGTTAGAATCCCTTGTACGGGTTCGGCCCGAGTTCCTTCAGCGCCTCGGAGAACTCGTCGAGTATCTGGGGCAGCTTGTCCCACTCGTTTATCGCGAGCTGTACCTGCTGTACCCTGTCTGCCTCGAGCATCAGCCTGTCGAGTGTCTCCTGGACCTTTCCGAGCCTCTCGTTAGCCATCTGGCTGCCCTTGACGAAGTGACACTGGTAATCATCACCGAACTTGCACCCGATCAGGATGATGCCGTCGATGCCCTTCGACAGGGCGTCCGCGATCCAGACGAGGTTCGTACCGCCGAGACACCTCAGGGAGATGAACCTGAAGTTGGGGCTGTACTGTATCCTGTTCTGGCCTGCGAGGTCGAGGGCGGGATACGCGTCGTTCTCGCAGATGAGGCCGAGAATGAACGGTTCCTCGTCCTCGTCTGGAACCTCCACCGTCTTTATCATCGAAGATATCATGTCTATGCTGTAGTTCTTGAAGTTTATGATCCTCTGCGGACAGGCGCCCATGCAGGTACCGCAGCGGCGGCAGCGGTAGGGATGTTCCTGCGGCGTGCCCTTCTCGTCCTCGTCGAGGACGCCGAAGGGACATTCGACCGTGCACCTGCGGCACTGCGTGCAGGATTCGAGCCTGAACTCGGGGAAGGTCTGGTCCCCGGCCCTCGGGTGCACCGCCTTGCCCTGAGAGGTGAGCTCGAGGCACTGGATGGCCTTGAGCGCCGCACCCGCTGCATCGGCCGATGCCTGGAGCGCATCCATCGGGTGCCTCACGGCACCTGCTGCGTATATGCCGGTCCTCCTCGTCTCGTACGGGAAGCATATGAAGTGCGAATCAGGGAACCCGTACTTCAAGTGCGGCATCTCCGGGCCCTGCCTGTAGGCGAGGTTCAGCGAGATGGGCACGGGCTCGAGTTCCTCAATGATGCCGTCCGCTGTCTCCTTCTTTACGATCGTGCCTATGTATTCAGGAGTCAGGTTATTGACCTCGTACTCGTCGGGTATCATGTTCGTGAGCATGCCTGTGGCAAGAACGACGATGTCGGCCTTTATGGTCACCTTTTTGTCGAGGAGCTGGTTGTTCACCTCGACGAGCAGTGTTCCGCCAGCCTCCTCTGTGATACCGAGTATCTCACCCTTGGCGAGGAATATGCCCTCGTCGTCCTGGGCGGCCTTGTAGAAGTTTTCATAAAGCCCCGGGGTCCTCATATCCTTGTAGATGATGTAGGCCCCTGCCTCGGGGTTGGACTCCCTCACGTACATCGCCTGCTTCAGCGAGACATTGCAGCAGACCGCCGAACAGTACGGCACATGGGCCTCGTCCCTCTGTCCCGCACACTGTATGAAGACGACGCTCTGTGCAGGCTTGCCGTCGGAGGGCCTCGATATTCCGCCCTTCGATGCCAGTTCCTCCATCTCAACGTTCGTGATGACGTTCTTGAACTTTCCGTATCCCAGGCTGTCAAGCTTCGACGCGTCGTAGGGCTTCCACCCTATGGCGTATATGATCGCCCCGACGGTGAACGTCTCCTCGGTGCCGTCAGTATCCACGGTGACCTCGTACATGCCGGGCTCACCTGCGATCTTCTTGATGGTCGTGGACTTGTATATCTTGATCTTTTCGTTGCCCTCGGCCTCTGCTATCCTGGAGTCGATGTCGGGCTTTTCGAGGTCCGTAAAGGGCGCCTTCTTCGGAAGGACCTTGTACATCTTTCTCGTCCAGCCTCCGAGCTCGGCCTCCTTCTCGACCAGCACGACATCGCTGCCCGCCTTTGCGGCCTCGATGGCGGCTGTCAGGCCGGTCACGCCACCTCCCACAACGAGTATGGTCTTGTTCAGGTCGGTAATCTTCGGCTCCGGCGGTTCGGACTTGTTGGCCCTCGTAATCCCGAGCCTTATGTAGTCCTCCGCCATCGCCTGTGTCTCATCAGTGTTCGGGGGATGAGACCAGACGACGTGCTCTCTCAGGTTGACCCTCTCGGTGACATACTTCAGCGGGTCGAAGTCGAATACATCGTAGTTGACCCTCTGCGAACACGCAGCTATGACTATCTTGTTTACGCCTTCGTTGTTGATGTCATCCCTGATCACTTGGACGCCTTCCTGGCTGCAGAGGAACGGGTGCGTCCTGCATATCGGGGCCTTTGCAGCCTTCTGCAGCTCCTCTATATTCAGAGATTCACCGATACCGCAATCCGTACAGATGTATACTCCCAGTTTGCTTTCACTCATAGGTCTCTACCTCCTCACCAGACTTTGTATGCTCTTCAAGGCTGCCCCGGTGGCACCCTGCACGGAGTTGGTGACATCATTGGGCCTACCGGCAACCCCGGCTGCATAGATGCCCGCCGTCTGACCTTCCGATACAACGAAGCCGCTCTCCTCGGTCTTGATGACGGGCGGAAGGCCGTTGGCCTTCGCGGCCGCCTCCATTCCGGCGGCGAGGACGACCATGTCCACCTTCTGGTGTATCTTGCCTCCGCCGACCACGTCCTCTGCCGTAACGACCACCCCGCCGTCGGCATCCTCTTCGATCTTGGCGACCTTGCCCTTTATCATCTCCACCTTCTCGTCCGACTGGACCTTCCTCAGGAAGTCCTCGTACTTGCCGGGCGCCCTCAGGTCTATGTAGAAGATGTATACCTGTGAGTCGGGGTTCTTCTCCCTGATGTACGTCGCCTGCTTCATGGATGCCATGCAGCATATCGCAGAGCAGTAGGGCAGGTGGTTTTCGTCCCTCGAGCCGGCACACTGGACGAAAGCGATGCTCTGCACCTCTTTACCGTCTGAAGGCCTCTGGATCTTGCCGCCGGTCGGACCGTTCGGTGCGGAGAGCCGCTCCATCATCATGTTCGTGATGACGTTCTTTATCCTGCCGAAGCCGAGGTTCTCCATCCTGGTTGCATCATAAGGATTCCAGCCCGTGGCCGCGA
>DRKX01000183.1 GCA_011051565.1 Nitrospirota bacterium
ACAACAACCCAATGGAGAGGGATACAATGAATGTGAAGATGCTACTGGGCATACTCGCCGTCGCGATCACTCTGACTGCAGGCTCGTTCACTCCAGGCCACGCCGCGTCTCAGACGGAGACAGCGGGTTACGGGGGCTCCAGCGGATGCGCCATGGATGAACAGCCCGGCCACATGAAGAAGTGCGCGATGATGATGAAACGCGCGATGATGATGAATATGATGAAGAAGGTAATGACGATACAGAAGAGGATGCTGCTCGATCCCACAGAGAAAGAGAAGAGGGCTATGATCAAGGAGCTCGACACCATGATCGAAAGACTCGACAAGATGATGGTGAAGATGCACGGGATGATGAAGGAGAAGGCGGGTGACGGTGCCGGAGAGCAACAGCACATGAAGGAACCCGAGAAGGAGGACAAGTAGGGATGCCCCGCCGCAGAGACGGCGGGGTTTATTTTATGAAGACCAGCCCACCCTGGTTTGGACCATGAAGACCACCGACAGAAGAGACCCCGTATGCGGCATGGACGTCGGCAGGCTCACCGCGCCAGAGACCGCCCTCTACAGGGAGAAGACCTACTACTTCTGTTCCGTCGAGTGCAGGGACCGCTTCGTCAAGGACCCCGAGGTCTTCATCTCCGGTTCCAGGACCGGCACCGGTATCCGCTGCAAGGCCTGCCGGACCGAGATATACGACGAGTCCTACACAAGGGAAGGCGGCCCCTACTGTTGCGAGAAGTGCTACTTCAGGGACACGTTCCTCGGCAGCGTACTCGAGGAGATGGAGGGGGTATTCCTCGCCACCATCGAGGCGTTCGTCCATGCCATAGACGCCAGGGAACACGAGGTCGGCGACCACTCGTACAGGGTTACGCAGTTCGCGATGATACTGTCCAGGGAGATAGGCATAACCGGACGGGCCCTCGTGGACATATACTGCGGCTCTCTGCTTCACGACATCGGCAAGATCGGGGTGCCGGACTCAATCCTGCTGAAACAGGGCAGACTCTCGCCCGAGGAACTCGCCGTCATGGCGCAGCATCCAGAGACCGGATACAGGATCGTAAGCCACATAGGGTACCTGTCGAGGGTCGCCGAAATCATCCGCTCACACCACGAGCTCTATGACGGCACCGGATACCCCCGCGGACTCAAGGGCGAGGAGATCATACTCGGAGCGAGGATATTTGCAGTCTGCGACACCCTCGACGCACTCACCGTGGACAGGCCCTACAGGCATGCCATCCCCTTTGCCGAGGCCAAGGAGTACATACTCTCGGTCTCCGGAACCCGGTTCGACCCCCGTGTAGTGGACGCCTTCCTGAGGGCGGAGGGCCTCCTGGAGGAGTACGTGGCGAAGATCATGATCTGACTCTCCGGCCTGCCAACCGGTGCTTTGGGGCCTCGCTGGTCGATGCAATCGGCAGTAACCCGTATCACAAGGAGGAGGTTCAGTTATGACCAGGAGAGACTTTCTGATCACCAGCGCCGCCCTCTCGGCGGCCACACTTCTTCCGGGCTCCCTCTTTGCCGAGACGACGAAGAAGGAGAACTCGGAGCGTTT
This sequence comes from Nitrospirota bacterium, assembly GCA_011051565.1. Taxonomy (GTDB): domain Bacteria; phylum Nitrospirota; class Thermodesulfovibrionia; order Thermodesulfovibrionales; family JdFR-85; genus BMS3Bbin07. Next base: position 1,567 of record DRKX01000183.1, read on the forward strand.
CCCCCGGCAGCTCGAGCCCGTAATGGAGGGCGACGTGAAGACCTTCCGCCTCTTCATCGACATCCACCAGCAGGAACTCGTACCAGGAGTGCGGATACACACGCTCGCCTTCAACAACCAGGTTCCGGGCCCTGAGATAAGGGTAAACAGGGGAGACAAGGTAAAGGTCTACTTCAAGAACAAGACCGAACTCAACCACACCATCCACTGGCACGGCATGCACGTGCCGTGGCGCATGGACGGCGTGCCGTACATCACGCAGATGCCGGTGATGTCAGGCCAGGAGTTCGTCTACGAGTTCGTTGCAGAGCCCTACGGCACCCACTTCTATCACTGCCACTGGGGCACGCTGCTGCACATGCAGTCGGGCATGTACGGAAGCCTAATCGTTGAAGACCCCGACGACCCGATCAAGAAGAGGTTTCCCTACGAGAGGGAGTACACGCTCCTGTACTCCGCACACGACCTCAACTTCCTCAGAAACGAGCTGAACGCCATGCTCGAGCGGATGAAGGAACGACTCTACCTCGTGAGGAACGGCCGGTTCGACAAGGAACGGTTCGCCGTATTCGACAGCAAGGAAGAGCTCGAGGGCGCGGTCCGCAAAGGCTACCAGCCGCCCTACGTCGTAAGCCGGAGGGCGCCGGCCGAGCTCGCTCAGCCCTTCTGGTTCACTGTAAACGGAAAGTCCTATCCATCGACGCCGAACCTGTATATAAGGGAGGGGGAGTCGATACGCGTCAGGCTGATAAACAGCGGCACCGAGGAGCACTCCCTCCATCTTCACGGGCACGACTTCTGGCTCGTCTGCGACGACGGCCTACCCCTGCCGCAACCCTGGCAGATGAATACCATGCGGCTGAGTCCCGGAAAGACCCTCGACATCATCATAGAGGGGAAGAACCGTGGTATATGGACGTTCCACGACCACGACACGCGCAGGGTGACCAACAACGGACTCTACCCCGGGGGCAACCTCATGGCCCTCGTCTACGAGGACCTGCCCGAGGAAGAGAGACGGGTCATGCCGATGAAGGGGATGAACAACCTCATACCAAAAGTCGCTCTCGACGAATAGAGACAAGGAGGGGAGACCATGCAGAAAAAGAAGACGGCTTTGAGCATCCCGATGATGCTCATCACCATACTGCTGGCGTGCAGCACCGGTTACCCGGGGGTCACGCCAGAGATACTCCTTGGTGCGCGCGGCATCGCATCGATGAATCTCGACTACACGGCCGCAGGAGGGGAAGAGACGGTCAGCGACTTCTCGGACACGAGCCTCCTCGTCGGATTCCGGCAGAAGCTCTACAGCAACTACCGCGGGGCACTGGTTATAGGCTTCCAGTTCCCTGACGAAGGCTCCAGGCTCGAGCCGATACTCTTCCACCAGGTCTTCCTCAGGGTCGAGGACAGGTCGAACATCTTCAAGATCGGCCGCACCAGGGTCAGGAGCGCCATGATAGAGTTCCCCACACTGAGGGACGACGATGCCATAGACTTCACCGACATCCTGAACCCGTTCTCCTCAGGAGAAGACACGGAGGACAACCAGTACGGCAACATCGTGGAGGCGACGCGCATATTCGGTCAGCGCTACCGGCTGAGCGCCTACGGCGAGCACCTGCGCAATGAGAACGAGGCCTCAACAAAGGACTTCGGCTTCAACGCCCTCGGCATCTCTTTCCAGTACCGAGTGCCGGAGAGCCAGAGATGGAACCGTGAGGTGCTGAACCAGATCGGCATAAGCCTCAACACGGCCCTGACCGACAGGCCCGGTTACTCAGGGCTTGACAAGTCACTGAAGAGCATCACATTCTCAACCGTCCTCAACATCCGGCCCGATCCCGTCCACTTCTGGGACCTCAGGCACCAGAGCATCTTCAACATGGGCTTTTCCGAGACCAAGGCCGTCACCGACTACGCCGACCTCACCCGCGCCAGGTCCTTCAGCACATTCACATCAATCAGATACCTCTACAGGAAGCTCGAAAGGCCGGCCGTTCAGGCAGCCCTCTCCTACGGATACAAGACATTCCCAGACCTCACCAACAGCAGCAGCCAGCACCGGTTGATCGCCAACGGCTTCTACCGCCTGGGAGCAAACTTCGATGCAGGACTGCAGGTCGGCTACCTGAAGAACACCGGGGACCTTAAGGCCTTTGCCGGAGAGCACGAGACTGAAGTACAGTTTGCACTAATCTACTCGATAGAGCAGCTCTGGAACAGCCAGTTCGACGACCGGGAATCCCTCCTGAACCTCGAACACGGCTACATCCCGTAACCAGACCATTCCGGACAAAGAAATAGGCGGGCCGGGAATCAACCCGGCCCGCCTATTTTTCTAACATGATCCACACAAAGGCTTGTGTGCCTTAAAAAGCAAACTGGTACTGCGCCAGGAAGGCGTCATCCGTGTAGCCACCGATGCCGCCCCATGTGTCGGTGTCGCCGCTGGCGAGCACGTAGTTCAGCTGTATGCGCGAATTGTACTTCTTTGCAGGATTGAGGAAGATGTTAAGGCCCAGAAATGTGTTGCCGAGGCTGGTGTCGGTGAGATCGTCGTTGCCCTGGTAGTACCTGACCACCGCCTCGTACATCGGGGTGAACTGGTAACCTGCATGGAGATACCATACGGTCTGGTCCTTTCCATCCACACCCAAGACATTCTTGCCATCAATGTATTCGGCCTTGAGTGTGGCGCCCTCGATCTTGTAGGATGCCGCCACGTCCAGTACGGTGTAGTCCTCTGTATCGAGACCACCGGCCTGCTCGCTCTTACCGTAGGAGACCTCGGCGTGGAGGACGTTGCCCATGTCGTACATGCCGCGTACCGCATATGCCTTGTCGTCGCCTGCGGTGCCGCCGGAGACCGCGCCACTGCGGGTCGCAGGGTTGAAGTAGCCTATGTCATAGCCGAAGCCGCCGGCGATCTTGCGGCCGCTCACCATCAGGCCGAGGGCACGCTCAAGAACGAGGGGCTTCTCCATGCCGCGCTTCGTGATATCCAGCTTTGCACCCGAGGTGTTGAAGTCCATGCCTATAGGGGTCTTGAATATACCGACCTTGACGGACGCAGCACTGTTGACCTTGTAGCCGACCTCGGCATCCTTGATTATCTCAGGCATGCCAGCCGTGATCTTCGAGATGTCACTCCGGTTGAAATCGATCTGCAGCTTGCTGAAGGCATTGCCGAGCTTGGCCTTGTAACCGATACGGACCCTGTCGGCGCCGATCTTGGGATCGGTCTGGTACCCGTCGGCAGTGTTGGGGTCTATACCCTTGCCGCCCTCAACCGTGATCTGTGAAAAGCCGAACCACTTGACCTGCAGGTCGGCCGCAGCAGCCTTCAAGGGCATGGCAAGAAGTGCGACGGATACGGCCATTATCATGACACTCATAAACACGAAATACTTTTTCACTTTCCAACCCTCCTGATTCAGTTATATTTCGTCCTGCATAACACAGGAACCTCTGAAGACAGATCCTTCGAGACTCTACCGAACTTCAACTACAGACTCCTGAACCTTATACCAATCAAATAGAGCTCCCGAATATCACCTCCTTGTAATCGAGATTGCTCAGCACCTTACCCCAAAAAACCATACCAAGAGGTCATAACGAATTCCTCGACCCCTGTTTTTCTAAACTACAGCAGCCGCATGTCTAAGGTCGGCCCTCTTTTCACCAATGGTTTAATTTATATCAATTGCACGCTGGTTTTGTCAAGGCATTTGTGTGTTCATTTGTGCCCGAAATAATTAAATAAAATAATTAAATAGCAAGCCGATCAAAGTCTGAAATGCAAGAAGCGGGCCATGCGATGGCGGCCATGTATCAGACGGAAACAGGATCCCGGTGTATCTTTTTTGCAACATCTTGTGAAAATATGAATCGGGCTGCCGGCCGCCTCCGGGGCGGACTCAGCGCCACCGCCGTGCAATCTGCTAAAATAAGAGGCATTCAAACCTGACGTTCCTCTGCAATTACGGGCATGCGGCCGGGCCGCCGTGCAATCTGCCGGGACAAAAGGCTATTAAATGGTGATCTACAGGTATATATTGAGGGAGCTCGGCCTCACCTTCATCATCTGCATCGTCGGCCTGAACATGGTGCTGATGATGGAGAAGATACTGAGGCTCAGCAGGCTCATGTCTGGCATCGGGGCCTCGTATCTCGACATGGTCGCGGTCCTGTTACTGATACAGCCCCAGATACTGGTACTCACCATACCGATGGCGCTGCTGCTCTCCGTGCTCCTCACCTACGGAAGGCTCGGCATGGACAACGAGCTCACGGTACTGAGGTCGTCAGGCATGAGGTTCGGAGAGATCGCGAGGCCCGTCTTCCATCTCTCGGCCGTGCTCCTCGTATTCTCCGTATTCACGAGCCTCTATCTGATGCCTGCAAGCAGCAGGACGCTGCGCGAGGAGATAAACAGGGTGCTCAGGGAGAGGGCGCCCCTGTCGATCGAACCGGGGGTATTCTTCACCGCCTTCAAGGGCGTTCTCATACTCGTGAACGGAAAGACCGCGGATGGCGTATTCCGGGGCATCTTCATCTCCGACAGCCGGAACCCGGCGTCAGAGCGTGTCATCGTGGCGAGGCGGGGAAGGCTTTCACTCGACAGGGGGCTGCAGCCGGTGTTCAGCCTCACGGACGGGACGGTTCACATTGTGGGCAGGGAGAGCGCCACGGTGATAAACTTCGACGAGTACAGGTTCTCCATCAGGTTGAGCGGAGACCTCCTGGGCAGGAAGAAGAGCGAGATGACCCTTCCGGAACTGTACAGGAGGGCCGTCTCTAAAGGAGCAGAGAGTGCGGGCTACTTCATAGAGCTCCACAGGAGGCTCAGCTTCCCGGCACTCCTCGTCGCGCTTGCCTTCCTCGCCCCGGCGCTCTCGGTCAGGACCGGAAGGGCCGGGAGGACCGGCGGGTTCACGGTCGGCCTCCTCGTCTTCACGCTCTACTACGTAACACTGATATACTTCGAGAACCTCGTCAGGACCGGCAGGCTCCATCATCTCGCCTGCTGGACGCCGTTTCTGATGCTCACACTGGTTGCCGTACTTCTTTACAGGAGGGAAGATTGAGACCGCCGTCTCTTCTCCCGAGGAGGATGGATTGAACAGGCTCCAAAGACTGTACCTACGGGAGTTCTGGCTCCTCGTACTTATCGTATCGTCCATGCTCTCCGCGGTCTTCTCGGTGATATCCATCGTAGACCGCATGGATGAGCTGGCGCCTTACACGCGCACGGCCGGCACCCTCGTACTGCTTGGGGCCTTGAAGATGCCGGAGTACTTGAGGTACCTGCTACCCATGGCGTCCCTGCTCTGTACGATCCTCGTGGTCAGCCTCGCATCGCGCAGGAACGAGATCACCGCTGTGAAGGCATCCGGCGTCAACCTGCGGATATTCTTCATCCCCTTCTTAGCCGCTGGCATCCTCCTGACCGCTGTGGACTTCGTGGTCGCGGAGTTCGCGGCCCCGGCCTCGATCAAGAGATCAAACGACATCGTCTATTCTCTCAAGGGTGGAAAGGATGTCTCCTACCAGGAGGGCAACATTTGGATCAGGGCAAAGAACGGCCTCCTCGTCAGGGCCGAGCTCTTTGTCCCCCAGGAGATGGAGCTTTACGGCATATCCGTATTCTACATACACGACGGTAGACTGTCGATGAGGGTCGAGGCGAAGAAGGGCCGCTGGTCGGGACAGGACTGGAGGCTTCAGGACGTGAGGGAGTTCGACCTCGAGAGTGGGACCGTGCGGTACTTGCCCGGGAAGGTCCTCAGGGGGATCGGCGAGACCAGCATTCTCGAGAGGGAGAAGGACCGGCTGTCGGAGATGAGCGTCATGGAACTCATCAGGCACGAGAACAGGCTCAGTGAGGCCGGCTACATGAACACCAAGCTGAAGGTGGACATACAGTCTCGGCTGTCCTACCCGCTTGCAAACCTCTTCATGGTCATGATAGGCATAGTGCTCTCTCTGAGGAGCAGGAGGGGAAAGGGCATGGTGAGCGCAGGGGCCGGCATACTGATAAGTCTCGCATACTGGGTCGTGTACACACTATCTCTGTCGCTCGGGTACGCAGGAGCGGTCCCGCCAGCGGCAGCTGCCTGGGCAGTGCCTGCGGCCTTCCTTGCACTGGGGAGCCTCCTCTACTTCAGGATTCCCGTCTGAGGGGGGTTACGGCGTGGATGGAGTCCTGAGACAGGGCGGCTTTCAAGCAGGGTCGAGACGCCCGTACGCATCATACGCCTCCTCCATGATGCTAACACCCGAGCTCGTACCGATCCTGGATGCACCGGCCTGGAGAAAGGAGACGACCTGCCCGAGGGTCTTAATGCCGCCGGCGGCCTTGATGCGCGCCCTGCCGGAGACCGCCCTCTTCATCAGTTCGACGTCCCTGAGGGATGCACCTCTGGGGCCGAATCCCGTGGACGTCTTGACGAACTCGGCACCCGCCTCCGCCGCCGCCTGCGAGGCCTTTGTGATCCCGCCGTCATCGAGGCAGCCGGTCTCGATGATTATCTTGTGCACGGCATCGGGGCTCGCCGTCACTATGGACTCGATCTCCCTACGGAGCTCGTTCCACCTGCCGCTCTTCGCCAGGCCGACGTTGATCACGACGTCGAGCTCATCTGCACCGTGCAGGACCGTCTCGATCGCCTCGTAGAGTTTCACCGCCGTCAGGGAGGCGCCCGTGGGAAACCCGATCACCGTGCACACACTGACAGGGCCCTCCCCGAGGAAATCCCTCGCCCTCGCGACAAAACATGGACTCACGCAGACGGAGTGGAAGCCGTACCTCAGCGCCTCCTCGCAGAGCCGCCGCACGTCCTCCTCCACTGCATCCGGTCTCAGGAGCGTGTGGTCTATGACGCCCGCGATCTCTTCAGGCCGATACTTCCTCATCGACCAGCTCCTCGTAGGCCTTCATGAGCATATCCGTCACCTCACCCCTGACAAACGCCCTGCCGTCGACCTCGGAGACCGGCATTATCCCGATCAGCGAGTTCGTTATGAAGACCTCCGCCGCCTTGTGGAGATCCCCTGGAACGAACAGCCCCTCCCTCACCTCGACACCCCGCCTCCGGGCCGCCTCCAAGACCGCCTCTCTCGTGACGCCCTTGAGTATCCCCGCAGCGGCGGACGGCGTACAGAGCACCCCGTCAGAGACAAAGAATATGTTGCTTACGGTCCCTTCGGCCAGATATCCCTCCTGGTTGAGCATGAACGCCTCGAAGAGGCCCTTCTCAGAGGCCTCCATCCTTGCAAGTATGTTGTTGAGGAAGTTGAGCGACTTCAGGTCTGAATCGAGCGGACTCCTGCAGTTGACCCTTTCCGCCGACACGCAGACCCTCACGCCGTCCCTGTAGAGGTGCTCGGGGTAGGGTGTGAACGGCCTTGCGACAGCGACCACGGTGGGGGGGCCGCAGTCTCCGACATCGATGCCGCGCCCCCCTGTTCCCCTGCTGACCGTGAGCCTTATGTATGCATCGCTGAGACCGTTGATATCCAGCAGCCTGTAAAGCACACGCCTCAGTGCATCGTGCGTCCAGGGGCCGCCAATGCGGAGGAGATCGAGTCCCCTCGATAGCCTCCCGAGGTGCTGATCGAGCCTGAATATGCGCCCCCCGTAGGACCGCATGGTCTCGAAGAGGCCGTCACCATAGAGAAATCCGCGGTCGAAGACGGATACGCGCGCCTCGGTCTCCTGAATATACTCACCGTTCAGATAGACATACATCGCACCCCGTATATTATCAGAACGCGGGTCTTTTGGCAAAACCGATTGGATTTTTGGTGAAAGTTTGTATTAAATTAGAGACTCCATGGACTGGAGACTGACAGAGAGGGTCAAGGCAGCGGGCTGAGCAGGCAAGCTGGGTCCGGGAGACCTGGAAGAGATAGTCTCGGGCATCAAGCCGACGGCCGACGGACGGGTACTCGTCCCTCCCGGTGACGACGCCGGGGTCTTCGTGCTCAGAGAGGGGCTCGCCATAGTTGAGACCGTGGACGTCATAACACCGCTTGTGAACGACCCCTTCACCTTCGGTGCCGTAAGCACGGCCAATTCCCTAAGCGACGTCTATGCAATGGGCGGCACGCCGCATACGGCCCTCGCAGTCGCCGGTTTTCCCACCTGCGACTACAGCCCCGAGGTGCTGAAGCTGGTCCTCAAGGGTGCAGAGAGCATTCTCGACAGGGCCGGGGTGCGCCTCATGGGGGGGCACTGCTTCGATGATCCAGAGCTGAAGTTCGGGCTCTCCGTGACCGGAACGGTGGACCCGGACAGGATACTCAGGAAGGAAGGGGCACTGGAGGGTGACATCCTGATACTGACGAAGCCCCTCGGCACCGGCGTGCTCACGACCGCTCTCAAGGGCGGCAGGCTCGATGACAGCGGGATGGAAGAAGCGGTCAGGTGGATGACGACCCTGAACGACCGGGCGGCCGAGGCGGCCCTCAGGGCAGGCGCCCACGCTTGCACGGATATCACCGGGTTCGGCCTTCTGGGCCATGCCTTCAACATGGTGAGGGGAACGGACAAGGACTTCATCCTGAGGCTCCAGGACATCCCCGTCATGCAGCGGGTCCATGAGATGATAGACAGGGGCATGGTTGCCGAGGGGGCGTACAGGAACATGAAGTACCTCGGCGAGGGGGTCGAGTTCGAGGACAACGTCACCGAAGAGGAGAAGCTCCTGCTGTTCGACCCGCAGACCTCCGGCGGACTGCTCATCTCTGTTGCGGAAAGAGGCCTGAAAGCCTTCGAGGCGGGAGGTGTCTTCGCAAGGACCGTAGGTTGTGTCGTGAGGGGAGACGGAAGGGTGAGGGTCGAAAAGTGACGGCCCTATGACTCGTGTGACAGCAGCCTGTCGTAGGGGTAGCTCCTGAGGTAGTCGAGGAACTCCTCAACCGCATGAGAGAAGACCGAGTACTTTTGTGAAACGAGGGAGAAGTCGCGCATCATCTTCTCCTCCTTGAAGCTCAGGAGCTTGAGGGTGCCGAACTTCGCCTCCTTCAGCGCGGCCCACCTCGACACTATCGACACACCCATGCCGTTTTCCACCGTATGCTTGATGGCCTCGGTGCTGCCGAGTATCATCGATATCTTCATGTTCTGGATGGTTATACCGTGCTTGGAGAAGTACTTCTCGATGACCTGCCGCGTACCGGACCCCTCCTCCCTGAATATGAAAGGCTCTTTCGTTATGTCGAGGAACGAGACCTCGACCTTCTTGGACCACGTGTGCTGTGGAGGCACTATGAGGCAGAGTTCGTCCTTGATGAGCTGCTCGACCGATATCTTCTGCCTCGAGACGTCTCCCTCGACGAGGCCAAGGTCTATGTTGCCCGCCTTGAGGAACTCGATGACCCGCTTCGTATTGCCGACCTGCAGGTGTATCTTTATCTTCGGACGAGTCTTCCTGAAATCCGCTATGACCTTCGGCAGCAGGTAGTTGCCGATCGTCGTGCTCGCCCCGAGGGCTATGCTGCCCTTGACGAGACCCGTCAGTTCTCCGATCTCCTTCTCTGCCGATGCATATAGGCCGAGTATGTGCTTGGCATACTTGTAGAGGATCTCCCCTGCAGGAGTGAGGGTGACCGTGTTGCTGGAGCGGTCGAATAGCTTGGTCTCGTAGAGCTCTTCGAGGGCCTGTATCTGCAGGCTGACTGCAGGCTGCGTGAGATGTATTATCTCCGACGCCTTTGAAAAACTCCTCGTCTCCGCCACAGTACAGAAGACCCGCAGCTTATGATCGTCCATTGCCATGGTGTATAAAGTATAGCACAACAACAATTAATAAGTTAATAAGGAATCGTAATCACCCTAAGGAACACTTGATGGGGCATTCCGTCGCGGTACCGGGAAGTGGAGGGCGCGGCTCTGCCGGGCTGAAAGGGGGGGGCGGGGTGCCGGGCCGGGGGGCGACACAGCCCGGCACCCCTTTGGGAGAAGAGCTCTTCAGGCGGTTAATCCTCCAACTCTATCTTGTAGGAGACGTAGACCGTGTTGTCCGAGGCATCCACTGCCTGGTAGTACTCGACCTCGACGTTGCCGGTTGAGGCCGGAATCTGGTCGGCACATATGATCTGGTCCGTGCCGCCGGCTTCGTATTCGATCCTCGTCTCCTTCGTTATGAGGACCGTCACGCCGGAGACCGTGATGGAGTAGGCATCCGGGTCGAACGTGTAAGCCGTGGCCTCGACGTGGGGCTGCACGGTCAGGCCCGTGAACTCGGTCACGCTCCTGTCGGGCAGATCACACACGGCTGCTGCGATATCGTCGTCACCGTCGATCTCGACCCTCGTGGCCACGAACTCGGTACCGTTCCAGGTACCGTCGACCTCGACCTTCATTCCGACCTGAAGGTCCGCTATGCTCGATATGCCGCATGCGGCCCTCTCGTCATCGTCGTCACAGGTGAACAGGGCGGTGTCGCCGGCAAGGACGGTGACGACGTTGCTTTCAGGGATGAAGTCGGCCTTAAGCACGGTCAGGTCGAACCCGCCGGTGGCTATTGTCTTGACTATCCCCTTGAGCTCGTAGTCGTCCTCCTTGATCTCGAGGTAGTTGTCGTAGTCAGATCCGTCTGCGTCAAGCACGACCTTTGCAGTCACTGTGTTGGTGACCGGATCGTAAACGAACTGCTTGAGGTCGAAGTCGAGCACCACGCGCCCGGTGCCCACCACATTGGACGCCCCGGGGACATCGATGACGCACGTGCCGTTGCTGCATGCAGTCCATGCATTCTCACTGAACGTGGGCTTTATGACCTCGCCCGAGTTGTCGACGAGGATGAGCTCTTCACCCACGGTGACACGGACGTCACTGTAGGTGCCCTCGGGGAGGGTCCCGATTCTCTCGAGCACACCGCTCAACTCGCTCAGGTCATACGTGAGTCCCTCTGCGGACTCGAAGGCCGTGACCGTCGAGTTGTCCGTTGCATCGACGAACTCCACCTTGTAGACGGTCACGATGACCTGATCGTACGCGTCGGTCACGTCGTCGGTGATGTAGAGGCTCGCAGTGCGCGTGGTGGTCTCTCCGCCGCCGCACGAGTAGAGGAGCCCTGTCACCGCCAAGAGAAACGTCACCAGTACAACCAGCCTGATCCTCTCTGCCGATAAGTGTTTCATGATTCCGTACCTCCTTTCTTCTGTTTGAGTTTTCCCTTCAGCAACCCGCAAAGTCAGTTTATCCTCTCTATCTCCACCTCGTCGGCGATGAAGAGGCCGCCCTGGTAGAGCCCGTCCGCCTCGACGATATCACCGGGGTCCTTTGTGTCGTCTATGGTGTTGAAGAAGTCGAGCGCCGTGATGGCGTTGCCGTATTCGTCCTCGAAGGAGACTCCCGAGCCGCTGACATCGACCTGTACGCCGAGTATTGAGAACGAGGTCGCGGTCTCCGAGCCTGCATCCACCGGCCCGCGCAGGGAGAATTCAGACTCTGCCGGGTCCATCCTCTCCACCTTCACGGCCACAACCCTGCCGCCGTCGACGAACCCTCCTATCTCCACGACATCACCCGCACTGAGGTCGCCGAGGGAGAAAGACCTGAGCCCAGCTGGCGACTCGTCGTTGAATACGGTGCTGCTGTTGACCGTTATGACTATGCCGAACACGGTAAGCGTGAAGTTCTGGGCATCCACACCCTCGACAGCACCCTCAATGCCGACCGCGGTCTCCTCGTTGGACAGGAACTCGACCTTCTCGGCGATGAGCACACCGTCGTCACCGACTGTGCCCTCCACATTGACCAGCACGTTCAACCCCACATCCCCCTGCCTGCCGTTTTCATACACCGTGGACTCAGTGGTGCGGACCTTCAGGCCGTTGACCTCGAAGTCGTAGGCAGAGGTGAATGAGGTCACGATCCCCTCTACACCCATCTCGCTGCCCGGAAGGGCCGTGCCGACGGGGTCCTCGACCTCGACGTGCGTCGCAACGAGGGTGCCTGACGACAGGGTTCCCCTCGCCTCCACGAAGTCACCGTTCTGAAGAGCCGGTGGTTCGGCCATGCCGCTGTAGTCCACGCTCAGGCCGTTTATAGTGAAGATGCGCAAGACGTCGTCGAGGTTGGAGACGGAGCCTTTCACCTCCACGACAGAGGCTGCAGGCTTCAACTCCACGTAGACCGCCCTTATGACGCCTTCGGCGTCGAAGAAGCCGCTCACGACCACGACGTCGCCTGCAGCGAGGTCCAGTATGCCGCCGAAGCCTCTCAGGACCGTCGTCCCCTCTATCTGCACCGTCTGTCCGAGGACGACGATGCGGTCATTGACCGTATCTATGCTCTCCACCGGGCCGATCACCTCGGGATCGAACGCCACACTCCTGGCGGTGGTCCCCTCGGCCTCCACCCTCACCTTCATGCCGACCTCGAGGTCGCCCTCGGTGGCAACGGCGTCGTTGGCGGTTATTGAGGCGCCGGTGGTGTCGAACTCTACACCGTTTACAAAGACACTGCCGAACGATGTTATGACACCGTTGTAAACCCCCGTGCCGCTGATCCCGCCTCCGGCAAGGTCTCCTCCCCCTCCGCTGCTGCACGCACCAAGAAGCCCGATGGCGAGCACAAGCACTGCGGCAACCAAACCCTTCAATCCTGACGTTGACATTCTCTGAAGCCCTCCATTGCTTTTCATCATTCCTCGAAATAAAAGACTCCGATACCGAGCCTCTTCCGCCCCGTCCCCTCAATGGACGGGTTCACGTCCCTGTCGTAGGCCGAGATGACCCTGTCCATTGCCTCGACGAACTCCGCCGCCATCTCGGTGATTCGGCTTCTGACCTCGGGATAGACTTCTGCAGGGATGTTGTCATACGAGACCTTCCGCTGCAGAAAGGCATCAGAGGGGTCACTCGTGATGTTGTGATGTATCGTGGAGATGAACTCGCCTACATCCCTGCCCATGATCCCGAACTTCTCGACCTCACCCTTCCTGACTATATATCCCCGGTTCAAGAGCCGCACGCGCCTCTCTTCGAGCTCAACGATACCGGCCCTGAGCATCTCGTCGAGAATGGCCCTCGGCGGCACGTCACCGCTGTACGCCCTGACCAGTGCGGAAAAGCTCTCCTCGCCGCCCTCGAAGGGCAGGACACGCGGCTCACCGTCGCGGCCGGTGAACCTGGAATCCCTGAGCCACCCGCTTATGACACGCACCGCCCTGTGGTAACGCTCTGCAGCGCCGAGGTCGTCCGGGGCCTCCATCTCCTTCAGCCGCTTGACCTCCTTTCGGGTCAGGCCGGTGATCGTGGCGATACGTGATATGGTCTGCTTCCTGCCGGGCACCTTGAAGTCCTTCGAGGCGACATCCACGTAAACCCACCTCGCGATGTCAGCAAACGTGCCATAGGGTATGTTGTTCTTAAGCAGTATGCGCATCAGCGGTCTCAGCAACCTCACCAGTGTCGATGTTATGGCCTGCTTCACATCCTCCATATTTGGTATTATATTCCCAAATTTTGTATTTGTCAAGCAAAAAACGATTAAACTTCGTTAATGATCAAAAAACCCTTTCAGGACAGCAGGTTGAGGCCGGCATCCACCGCCTGACGGAGGGGGGACAAGGCGGTTATGCGTTCACCAGAGTGAGGGGGGAACACGAACCATAGTGATCGACATTCAGTGAGTAGGGCGCTGCTGGCTTAGAAAAACGATTGTCAGTAGTAGTAGCCACTGTTTATCTTAGCCTGATTGAGAACGGCTCCGATTATTTTAATATTGGACTTCTTGAGGATGGAAGCCGCCCTGTTTAGCGTCCTTACCGATAGATTCCCGGCTTTAACCACAAAGATTGCGCCGTCAGCAACCGTAGACATGGGCACAGCTCCAGGGGCCTCAAGCACGGGAGGAAGGTCGATCAGAATGATATCAAATCTTGTCTTGAGGATATCGAGGAACTTCCTGAAAACGTTCAGGTATACCGGCATGGCCGGTTTATCAGTATCATCTTTGGACGGCAGCAGCCAGAGGCCCTGGTCAACCGTGGTTATCTTGGAAAGCACCACCCTCTCCACATATCTGCTGCCCGAAATACGGCTAAGGCGTTGGACGATGGATGTATAGTCTTCAGCAAAACAAACCTTGTCGTCGCTATAGATATGAACATCATCCGCATCGAAGGTAAATTCGCCGTGTTTCCATGTAAAGAGTTTCTGGAGATGCTCCTCCATCTGCAGTTTGAGGGGACCACGCAGTCTCTCGGGAGTAATGTAGCCGGAGTTTACAAGTATATACCCGAGCGGCTGGCCCGTGCGACTGTTTCTTTCAAGGGCGTCGTCAAGTTGCTCCCTTGTAATAAGGCCGCCTTTAAGGAGCATGGTGCCGAGGCGGATGGACAAAGGACTGTTTCTCCCTTGCATATGAACAAGACGGCCGCCGCTGAATATCATGTTCATCTGCTGAGAACCACACTGTACGGTTAACTTCCCGTTGAGTCTTTTCAGTTCAATGAGGAAAAAGATGTCATCCATGCTGAAACTCTGAAGATCACCCTTGACAAGCTGCTGTGATACAACTGCATCTACAGCCCTTGAGAGCCCCGCGGGTGATCCCTTTAGTGCAAACTTCTCCGCCAGAGAAGGCATAAAAGGGTCGGCATCCACCATGAGGACCCTGAGACCTCCCCTTGCAAGGCTCACGGCCGCTCTCGTGAGCACCGTGCTCTTTCCTTCTCCGGAAACGGCGCTCTCCATAACCAGTGCGGTCCCATGGCTGCTCTGGCCGGTCAGATTGAGCGTCGTCGCAAGACTGCCCGATATATCATCGACAATATAGCCCAGAGCGGGTTTGCTCCTCTGAAACTCGTCCCACGTCCGCGCCTCTCCAGGCCTGTCCTTCTCCAGCAGGTGGTTATACGGGAGCATCCCCAGAACATTCATACTCAGCCTCCGGGATATGTCCTCTGGAGACTTCGCCGTGTCGTCCATATACTCAAAGAAGAACGCCGTCCCAGGACCTAAGAAAATGCCGAGCACGACTGCAAGCAGGATATTCTGGAACAACTTGGGTTTTACGGGCAGCAGCGGCACCTCGGCCCTGTCCACGATCTTGATGTTTGAACTCTCCATGGCATTCTTCAAACTGATTTCGCTGTACTGTTTCAGCAACAAGTCATAGAGGCTCTGATTGACCTCCACATCCTTCAACAGCACCTCGTAAGGGATCGCCTTCTTATTTAGCGAAAGCACTTTCATCTTCTGCTCGTCAAGACTCGATTGAAGCGACTTCTCCAGAGAGAGCGCCCTGTCGAGGTCTGCCTTTATCCCGAGACTCAGCCGCATCACTTCCCTCTTCAGTTCCTGTTCCAGTTGACCTATGCTTTTTGAGACCTCCCTCATCTTTGGATGCCTCGGACCGAAGTTGGTCCCCATCTCCAGCCTCTTGGCTTTAAGTGAAAGCAGCTGGCTCCTGAGGTTCTGGATGACCGGATCCGTGGAGACTTCAGGCAATGAAAATATGGACTCATCACTGACCGAAAAGTTCAGCAACTGGTTGTACACCGTCTGTTTCGCGACCCTCTCAGCCTTTGTTCTGGTCAGGACCGAGTTGAGCTCGACCAGCCCCTGTGAAAGGATATCCTCCCGATCCTGTAGCGTCACGATATCGTTGTTCCTCTTGTACTCATACACCGCCTTACGCGACTCCTCGAGTTTCGACTTCTGCCGTTTGAGTTCCTTGCGCAGCCACTCGAGGGCACTGGTATATGAAGCGTGGCTGGCCTGAATTGCATTCTTGATATATGCCTCGGCATGTGCATTGACTACTTTTGACGAAAGTTCCGGCGAAGAACTGAGAAAAGATATGTCTACAAGCTGACTTCCCTTCACCGGCTTTATACTCAAGTTTCCAACATACCAGTCAACGACAGCATTGTCATCCGCCGGACCTGTTCCGTCTGGAAGACGTTCCCCCTCCAGAGAAGAGTCCTCCCTAAAAACTGCGCCGACGAATGCTGCAATACCCGACAAAAGTCCCGGGGAATCCTGTCCGGCCTTGCGGTAATAGACGTCCCTGAGTCCAAGCCGGTCGATGACCTGCCTTGCAAGGGAGCGGCTCATGAGCAGGTTGTACTGCGTCTTGTAATAATCCGGGCCCAGGGACTGGATACCGAGAGACTCTCCGACATTTATGACGGGACGCGTATTGTTCTCAATGAGTATCTGCGTAGTTGCCATGTATACAGGGGTGGCCCTCAAGGAGAAGAACGCGGCGGTTGCCACAACGACGACAAACGTAACGATAACAACCGATCTCCTCTTCTTCAGGATATCGATGTAATCAATCAGATGCAACTCCTCTTCTGTGTCCGTCCTTTCCTCCACCTCACCTTCCCCTTAGTTTCCTGCTCAGAAGTAACTCTCCGGGACCTTAACGACATCATCGGGCATGACAGGGTCGTTCATCTCGGGTCTTATCTGCCTTTCCTCACCATTCGTCGACCTGATGATCTTTGCCCTGTTGACAGCACCCCTATCTGTAGGTCCACCCGCCATGGAGATCGCCCCCCTGACGGTGATACCCTCTTCCCACCTGAATTCTCCGGGTCTTACGACTTCTCCAGTGACAAAAAACCTTGGTGCCCTTGCAATATAAACGGTATCACCACTTTCCACATAAAAAGCAACCCCCTTGGAAGAGGCCACGTCATCGAACTTCAGCGTGATGACTTCATTCTTGCCGTCGTCCTGAAGAAGACCAGAACCACCAGGCGCAATGTTGCTCCCGGACCTCATAATGGTGATGGTGTCGGCAGCCATCTCGGTCGGTCCGCCGGCTTCGGATATGAGCTCAAGGACGTTGGTCTTGCCCTTGATCATGTATCTTCCCGGCTTTCTGACCTCTCCAAGAACAAACACTTTTTGACTTCTGTACTGTACAATACTCACATTAACCTGCGGAGCGACAAGGTACCCGTCGGAAAGCTTCTCCGTCAAGAGCCTCTCGACCTCGAAAACAGTATAACCGTTCGCCTTAACCCGTCCGATCAGCGGAAAAGTAAAGGAGCCCTCTTTCGATATCTCAACCGTACGGTTGAGATCATCGTTGCCCCACACCCTGATCTCGATTACATCCTCGGGACCCAACACGTAATTCTTATCCGGTTGTGCAACCTGTGCAAAAGATGTGCCGCTCCAAGTGAAAACCAACACGGTTAAAAACACCAAGATATTCAGCTGCTTCATGCCTCAACTCCACTCCTTCTCACAAACTCACAAACTCTGACAGCGCCGACCCGAGGCTGCGAGCCCTTCAGAGTCGGTTCCGCGTGCTCATTTATATTGCCGGTCCAGCCTTCACCATATGCAAAGCTCTTTGAACGAAAGGTAAAGCAACCTCAACCTTCAGATAGAGAACTTCATCATAAAGGCTATCCGGTTTTCTCCATATGTCTCTCCATCAACGTTTGAATCGTTCCTCCTGTACTCGTAAGAAATCAAGCAGTCAAGCCACCCTCTGTATCCATAGACTGCCTTAAGTGCTGACGAGAAGAGTCTGTCCTTTCTGTCAAGTCCATCACTGTAGTCGTTTCTTCTATATAACAGGCCTGCTCTTATTACAAGTGGATACCATCCTGCATATGCAGCAACAAAGCCTCCTCCCTCGGATATATAGTAAGTACCGGACTCTCTTGCCGTCACGGTGCTTTTTACAAGTGTTCTGAACACCGTCAACTCGAACCTTGTAAAATCCGAGAGCCTGTATGTAACATCAGTATCCGCAACCACTCCGCTGAAGTCACTGACCTCCTTGAAGTCCGTACTTGTATAGCCCGCCTTGAGAACGCCTGAAACCTTTTGTGTAGCAGCCCACTTCGCGCCTAAAAACACCGTGTTCGTATTCATATCAGTCGAAGGAAAACCGGAAGGCACGTGGTTTTCTTGGTAATAGTAGGCATACTCAAGGAAAACGGTTGTGACCGGCGACATTCTGTGTCCAGCGCTCACAGTGACAGTAGACCTGTCATACTCGTCTATCTCGTACCGACTATCCTCGTACCTCCTTGACTGGTGGGATATCCTCAGTCCGGATTCCGTAGCAGACGAAAGAAGAGCAAGAGCATCGATATAGAAGGTATTCTTTCTGAAGTCCTTGTGCCCGTCACTCGCGGAGTAAGGCTGGATGGAATCGAAGTCAACATCAGTCCCCAAGCTCACCTTCGAGCCCTTTAGCGTCCGATATCTGTAGGACAGCGAAAGGTTGTGGGTGTCCTTCTTGAAGTTTTGAAACCTACTGTGAATGAGATAGTTCATCTTGTAGGTAAGGTTGACTATGTTTCTTACCGCAAGAGCAAAATCCAAAGAGACCTCCGGTGAAATGGCCGTTATCAACTCTCCGTCTTCATCTGAGGAAGTCAGAAATATGTTATCACTGTAGTTCTCCGAGACACTTACCGAAGGGCTGACTCTAAACCGGTTCAGTACAATTCCGTCAGCATAGCAGGCCTGTACAAGGCAGAACAGCCCAAGCAGGCATATCCCGGCGACTATCCATCGGCGGAAGCAAGTCAAGAAACGTCCGCACCTTTCATGCATGAAAAAAAAGCGTCGAGTGTCAGCCTGGAAAACTTACCCCCTCTCCCGCGCACAATGCAGGATTCATAACTTAAGGATATAACGAAACACACTCCCCCGACACGACACCTGATCACCACAGACCTGAACATCAGGCCTTTGCTCAACCCGTCCGGAAGCCCCTACCGAGACAACCAAGGCAGAAGACCCCTTCAGTCGGCAACCTGAAACAGGAGCAAAGCACCCCATATTCTTCAAGGGTAGGGTCCTTAGCCCCGGAGCCATTGCCGTCTGAATTCTCCGTCCAAAAACTTCTCTCGACAACAGACGGTTACAAGCCGATGGAAATACCCTCACACCGGACAGCAGTCATAGTATAGCAGAAGTCAGATCGCATTGCAAAAAACACCCGGCATCCACTCCTTGTGCCGATCGGGCTTGAATCAGTTCGAGATTGAGGCGGACTCAAGGAGACCTCCACGGCACTCTTGAGGCGGCAGATTACGGCAATGGAACGGCTTGAAATATCCACACGCCCAACTTCAGAACACATACTGGACGTCGCACACCAAAGCCGTTTCAATCAAACCATCGGACACGGCCTCCGGCGGCATCCTCATGCTCGTCCTGCCGAGAAAAAACAAAGGCACACGTCAAGGCAGAACATCCCTACAAGGCCTAAACTCTTTACTTATCACTGCTGTCAGTGTGGAAGCTCGAACCGACACCAGAGCGTCATGACGATCAACAAAAGTTTATCAAAAACCTGCCTGCTTTCTCAATGTAACGTAATACAAGTTCAGCTCGTTGACACGCACGCATAATTCCCGCGATGGACTCCACACCATTCTCTCTCATCCGTAGGTTCCTCCATTCAGCACCCGTACCCGGGCCTTGGAATGCAAAGCAGCACTCCGCTGAAGCATCAACTCCAGCACTTCATAGGGCGTACGAAGAAGACTTTCTTGCCTTGATGATTCCGAGCCCAGCGATCGTGTTGTCAAAACGCCGTCTGAGTCAAGGTTGTTCTTTTTACAAATTAGGACGGCATAAACCATCGGCCTGCCGCCGGTATTGCCCCTGCATCCAACCCTCCGGCATCACATAACAATTCCGCCCTTTCCACATCCGTGCATACGACACCCGATAAAAACAAGGGCTTAGCCCTTCGGACTGCCGGCTTTCCGTCCCTGTCCGTCGAGTACCGGTGCAGCGATCTTCAGCTCTTTCACCAGGAAGCTTTCGACCTTGTCGGTAACGACATCGTTCCCTTTTTCGTTCAAGTGGAGATAGTCCCTGAAAAGGCTCGTCCCGCCGTTCTCATAGAGTGCCTCCGTCAGGTCAAGCTCCGGGATGCCGTAAGTGTCACAGATCCTCCTGATCATTCTTTGAGGATACAGGACATACCGCTTGTCGATACGCCTATACTGATCGTTCACCTGGTCGCTGACAGGGTATACCATGATCTCGAAAGGTATTCCCCTCTCCTTGAGCAGCCCCTGCATTGTTCCGATGAGTTCCCGTGTGCGTGACCACCCGTAATCCTTCCAGGCCAGATAGAAGTCACGCCTCCGCTCAAACGGGTAGATAGGCCGGCCGGAAAGTTTCTTCCAGAGGACGATGCTCCTCCTCACGATTTCGTGTGCGAGCTGGCTGCGCGCAAATATGATCCCTGGGAACGTGTCAGTATTGAAGTAGTGCAAGCGTGATGTTGGATCAGCGCCGAAGAGCCTGCTGTCGGTAGGCCGGTGGAGATACTTGTAGTAGAGGTCGTTGAAGACAAAGCCGAGCACGACAACGTCGGGCTTCATGTCGAGACCGTAAATCTTCAGGAACTCGAGTTCCTGGTACGTAGTGTACCCAGGGACACCTGCATTTATGACCTCGAAGGTCCTTTTCCCCGTCGAGTAAGCGGCGTTCAACCTGTCTTCGAGAACCTCGGTAAAGAGCTTTCCGGATGTGGTCTCACCGGACCAGATCAGCGAGTCGCCGATGAAGAGTATCCTGCAGACCCCGCGCTTCTTGGGCCCTATCTCTCGGTTCCGCAGTCCGAGGCTGTTTCTTCCGTCCGTGGGAGAGAACCTCCAGCGCAAAGGCCTGTCGCGCGCGGTCAGATAGTCCGGCCTGTATAGAGGCGCCTCGAACGGCCAAGCCTTGATCTTGTAGCGCAGGACGAGTTCGCCGGACAGAAACACGACAAGCAAGGAAAAGAATACCGT
>DRKX01000184.1 GCA_011051565.1 Nitrospirota bacterium
GAAGCACTCCAGGAAGACCTGGACCGGTGGCTCAAACATTATAACGAAGAACGCCCCCACCGGGGCTATCGCAACCGGGGCAAACGCCCCATTGATGCCATTAACGAATACCTGGAATCTGTTAGTAAAGAAGGTTAGTCATACACATGGTCCAACCCCAGCCCCTCTCCTGCCGCCGCAGTATCGACCGCATGCCTCTGCGCTCGGTTCACCCTCGATAACCGATTTTTGTATTACATGTATTCCTTGGTAACAGTGAAACTACTGAACGATTATATGCAAATTCATCCAAAATCTCTGATTCTTTCTATTTTGCTTGACATCCTCCGCACTTCATGGTAGGCTTTTATGTAACCATAGAATAAACTTAAAAGAGAATGTTAGCCAGAAATAAAACTTACAACAAATGCCTGATACTGTTTTAATCATAAACGGAGCCACCCGGGTTAATGGAAACACAGACATTATTATTGAGAAGATTATCGAAGGTGCCAAAAATAATGGAGTAAATGTAAAATTTATCAACCTGCGAGAGAAGAAGATTGCAAACTGCATAGGATGCTATCAATGCCTGAGGGAATCCACATGCTCATTTGATGATGATATGACGTATATTCGCAAATATATTAATGAGACAGAAGTGATGATACTTGCCTCACCTCTATACTGGTGTGGTGTTACCGGGTTGATGAAAACATTTCTTGACAGGCTTTTCTTTTACTATCACTCAAAGAACAGGACTTTGATTGCCGGGAAACAGGTAATAATTGTAACGCCAATGAATCAGAAAGATATAGGTGTTGAATCAGAACCATATAGTAGAGTTTTACAGACGGCTTTTCAAATGTCTTGGAGTCAGGATTGTAGATATGGCTTTCTTTGCTGGTATTATGGAGAAAGGAGCAGTGCTGAGCAAACCAGAACATCTTAAACAGGCTTACAGAATTGGAAGCAATCTGTTAAAATATATCAAAATAAAGGAAAAGGAGGATGGATAGAGATGACTTCGGTCAAAGAAATAGAGCATGCAGTTGAGAAACTTACAAAGAATGAATTGGCGGCATTCAGGAAATGGTTTGAGGAATTTGATGCAGAGGTATGGGATAAGCAGTTTGAGGAAGATGTTGCTGCTGGCAAATTGGATAAACTTGCCTCAAAGGCCATTGCAGACTATAGAGTTGGGAAGTGCAAAGAACTATAAGACACTTCGCAAGTCCTTCATACTGGGAATGTTATGAAAGATTACCTGAGAATATCCGTAATATAGCCAACAAGAATTTCAAACTCCTAAAAACTAATCCCTCTCTCCCATCATTACATCTTAAGAAAGTCAAAAGATATTATTCTGTAAGAATTGGTATGAAATATCGTGCTCTTGGAATCGGGATAAAAGAAGGAATATTGTGGTTCTGGATTGGAACTCATTCAGAGTATGATAAAATAATATCTCAAATAGGCTAACCACTCATTCCAGCGGACGGCGTAAACGCCGCCGCTGAATTCGATCGTTATGCCCTGAGAGACATGCTATATGACATGGAGAATAGGGTTTGAGTGAATTCGTTGAGAAAGTGCGCGTATTGGTAAGCGCTGGTGAGGTCCGAATATCTGAGCACGGATACGATGAGTTGGCCGAGGATAGTTTGACTGCTAGAGAGGTGCTCGGTGGAATTGTGGATGCAGCGGTTGTTGAAGAGTATCCGAACTATCCGAAGGGACCATGTGTTCTATTGTTGCAAAAGGATAAATCCGGGTCGCCGATTCATGTTGTGTGGGGTATCCCAAAAGGACATGATAAACCAGCGGTTCTAGTCACAGCCTATCGACCTGATCCGGAGCGGTGGGATGAGTCATTTATGAGGAGGCGGTAGCTATGAAACAGAGAAAGAAAATTAAGTATGTACATGAAGGCCGCTATGTGGCGGAGGTGGAAGTTGAATTACTAGAAGACGACACTGGTTGGTCGCCTTATCTCAGTGTTGAGGATGCCTATAAACTGGATGATGTAAGGGATGCCATTCGCCAGGGTGATTTGGAGTCGGCGGCGAAATACGGGCGAATTTACGAGCTCCGTCCGGTAGCGCATCAGTAATGGCATAACACTTATAAGGTCTCCTCATGTCAAGGACAAGAAGGGCCGTAAACGGAAATCCGATAGATAATCTTTTCCGCATCTACGTGGCGATACACTTAGCTGATTAATCTATTCGCGTTAGTCATACAAATGCATAACAAGTACTTCTTTCCGGATATAATCACAAGTCTTCCACAGGCAGATATCCCCATTGAGGGGCTAACTTCACACCTTCTTCAATGCGCTGATCATCAGGTTATATTCATGAGTTTTGAAAGGGATGTCGAGATACCAGAACATTCACATGAGGCCCAATGGGGAGTGGTTTTAGATGGAGAGATGGAATTGACAATAAATGGTGAAAAGGAAGTATACGGAAAAGGTGATACGTATTTCATCCCTAAAGACATTCCGCACAGTGCAAAAATAAAGGCGGGATACAGAGACGTAACACTGTTTAGTCAAAAGGACAGATACCGAATCAAGAAATAACCCAACCCGGTCGTGATAAAAAACAAATTTTCGAGGCAGAGCCACCTGCATGCATATCCTGCCTGAGCCGGCTTTTGAAAAGACGGGTGATCACCGGTGTGGTGTTTGACTATTGAAAACCCCGTCTGCTATCTTTTAACACATCCACCTGCTACAGTAATATGTTATGTCCCTGAAGCCCCGGAAACAGAAATGAGCGAAACACCGCAGCCGAAGCTGGTATTCGTCACCGGAGGGGCAAGGAGCGGAAAGAGCTCCTTCGCCCTGAACGAGGCGTCGAGCATGCCGGGGCCGAAGGCGTACATTGCCACGGCGGAGCCGCTCGACGGGGAGATGGCTGAGCGGATAAGGAGGCACAGGGAGGAGCGGGGCAGCGGGTGGGACACGCTGGAAGAGCCGGTGGAGCTGGCCGCACTCCTGCGGAGCGTCAAGGACCGCTACAGCGTGCTCCTCGTGGACTGCCTCACGCTCTGGCTGTCCAACATCTACATCGTGGACCGAGCGGGAGTCGAGCGGGAGATCGAGGGCCTGGTCCGGGTGCTCAAGGAACTGAGGGGCTCGCCGGGCTGTCCGTCTCTCTACCTCGTCTCCAACGAGGTGGGCATGGGGATAGTGCCTGAGAACCGGCTTGCAAGGGTATTCAGGGACATGGCCGGACGGTTGAACCAGGAGGTGGCCGGGGTTGCAGACGAGGTCTACCTGGTGGTGAGCGGCATACCGCTCAAGGTGAAGGGATGACGATCCGCAACCCGGCCGGGTACGGAAAGCCACAAAGGGAGGTTGAGAGACCATGAGCATCGAAGAGAGACTCTCCAGTATCAAACCCGTGAACAAGGACCTGTATTCAGCGGCCCAGAGGCGGCTTGACAACCTTACCAAGCCGCCCGGCAGCCTCGGAAGGCTCGAGGAGTTCGCCAGGCGCCTCGTGGCCATCTACGGGACCGAGATGCCGGATATGCCGAAGAAGGTCGTCTTCACCTTTGCAGGCGACCATGGTGTGGCCGAGGAAGGCGTCTCCGCCTATCCCTCGGAGGTGACCAGGCAGATGGTATACAACTTCCTCAGCGGCGGTGCTGGAATCAATGTGCTGGCAAGGCATGCCGGCGCCGAGGTCGTGGTGGTCGACATAGGCGTGGCCCACGACTTCGATGACTGCGACGGCCTCGTCAGGAAGAAGGTCGTCTACGGGACCAAGAACATGGCGAAGGGGCCTGCAATGACGAGGGAGGAGGCGATCAGATGCATCGAGACCGGCGCGGAACTCGCCCGTGAGTATGCAGGCCGCGGCTTCAGGGCCTTCGCCACCGGAGAGATGGGGATAGCCAACAC
>DRKX01000185.1 GCA_011051565.1 Nitrospirota bacterium
CCGTCGAGGCGCCGAATCGGGGCGACACAACGTCCCCTGCGTGAGGATCATCCTACATCGGACAGATCAGCCTGCCGAGCACCCCGGTCAGCCTGAGGTTTTCGCTGTAGTCGACCGGGCAGTCGATCAGCGCCGGACCTCCAGCACTCAGGGCCTCCCCGATAACGGCCTCCAGGCGGTCGTCACTGCCGACCCTGTACCCCCTGAAGCCGAACCCCTCGGCGAGCCTGACCCAGTCGGGGCTTCCGAACCGGGTGAAGAACTCCCGGTTGTAGCTCATCCGTTCCTTCCACTCTATGAGACCGAGGCCGCCGTCGTTGAAGACAAGGACGACGATGTCGAGCCCGAGCCGCTTTGCGGTCTCGAGCTCACCGAGGCTCATCATCAGCCCGCCGTCGCCTGCAACCGCGATCACGTTCCTGCCGGGGTAGAGGAGCTTGGCCGCAACCGCGCCCGGGATCGATATGCCCATCGACGCCAGACCGTTGGAGATTATCACGGTGTTCTCCATCGACGGCCTCAGGAACCTCGCAAGCCATATCTTGTGCGCCCCCACGTCGGAGACGACGATGTCGTCCTCGGCGAGCAGGTTCCTCAGGGCTTTCACTATCCTGATCGGCTTCAGCGGATATCCGTCCTCGGGAAAATCCTCTTCGCATATGACGAGTTCCCTGAGAGTGCCGTAGTAGGAGGGGTCTTTCGGGGCGGCCAGGTTCTCCGCCAGGTAGTCGAGCGAGCCGGCGATGTCGCCGATGATCTCGAGCCCGCAGTAGCTGGAGTCGACCTCTGCACCCGTGGTGTTGATGTGGATGATCCGCTTCCCGCCGCCGGGGTTCCAGTACTCGGGGTGGAACTCCACGGGATCGTAACCGACGGTGATTATCAGGTCCGACCGCTCGAACCCGCAGGATATGTAGTCGCGGCTCTGAAGTCCCACCGTCGAGATGAAGCACTCGTCCCGGGAATCCACGACCCCCATCCCCATGAAGGTCGTCGTCACCCCGATGAGCGACCTCTGCACGAACCTCCTCAGCGCTGCCGAGGCCCCTGACCTCACGACCCCGTTGCCGGCGATGATGATGGGCGACTCGGCCTCGTTTATGAGCCTCGCGGCCTCATCGAGCACTGCGGCCGGAGGCGCCGGAGGGGCCGACTCCTGCGGCTGAAGCGGCCGTGCGTCCGTATGCATCAGGGCGATGTCCTCGGGGAGCTCGATGTGTACTGGCCCCTTCTTCTCCGTGGCCGACACCTTGAACGCCTTCCTCACGATCTCGGGCACTGTAGCGGGGATGACGACCCTGGTGCTCCACTTGGTTACGGGCCTGAAGAGGGAGAGCACGTCTATGTACTGGTGGGACTCCTTGTGTATCCTCGACAGCGCCACCTGTGCCGTGACCGCCACCATGGGGGCGAAGTCGAGGGCTGCGTCGGCGACACCGGTGATCAGGTTCGTGGCCCCGGGGCCGAGCGTGCTAAGGCACACCCCCGGACGGCCGCTCAGCCTGCCGTAGACGTTCGCCATGAAGGCCGCTCCGCGCTCGTCCCTCGTCAGTATGAACTCTATGCCCGAGGAAGAGAGACTGTTCATGAACTCGAGGTTCTCCTCGCCCGGGATGCCGAAGACATGCCTCACTCCTTCCGCCTCAAGCGACCTGACGAAGAGTTCCGAGACCTTCATGCGGACATTATAGCAGAAAACCGGCCCCTTCCGGGCCGCGCGCACTTGAGTTTTGAATCGATTTACTGATAAAGTAATCCATGGTGCGGATCGCGGTCGTAGACGGTCAGGGCGGCGGTATCGGGAGCACTGTCGTAAAGAGGCTGAGGGAGGAGTTCGGACCCCGCATCGAGATACTGGCGCTCGGCACGAATTCGGCCGCCACCTCGGCGATGATGAAGGCACGAGCCAACAAGGGCGCAACAGGAGAGAACGCGATAATCCGCAACACCGCGAGGGTGGACATCATCGTGGGCCCCCTCAGCATAGTGCTTGCAAACGGGATGCTCGGCGAGCTCACGCCGGGCATGGCGGCGGCCATAGCCTCCTCGGCCGCGAAGAAGATACTCATACCCATCAACCAGGAGGGCGTGGAGATCGCTGGATTCCAGAAGGAGCCGCTTCCCCACCTCATCGAGAAGGTGGTGGAGAACCTGAAACCTGTGGTAACCGGGAGGTGATATCCGGAATGTGTGAGGCGAATGCATACGTGTACGAAGACGGTGAAGAGACCCTCTACCTCGAGAACGTGGATATCCTGAGACCCGAGGGCGAGAAGGTATTCATGCGCAACCTCTTCGGAGAACAGAAGGAGTTTGAAGGGAAGATAAAGGAGATATCTCTCCTGAGGCACCGTATAGTGCTGGAAAAACAGTAACCGAAACCAGGTAACGAGGTCACCATGAAAACAACCGTCATCAAGCTTTTGACCGTCTTTGTCGGCCTGTCGCTCCTGTTTGTGATGAGGACCGAGGCTTCGGCCTTCGGAGGCTGCGAGCAGGACTGCGGAAAGTGCCACGCCCTCTCCTCAGGAGAGGCACAGCAGGCACTGAAACAGCTGATACCCGACATCCAGGTCATTGACGTGAGGATGTCTCCGGCAAGGGGGCTGTGGGAGATATCCCTCCAGACGCGCGGCAAGAAGGGCATCGCGTACATGGACTTCTCAAAGGAGAACGTCATCATAGGCCAGATAGTCAAGATTAAGACGAAGAAGAACCTCACGAGGAGCCGGCTCGTAGAGCTCAACACCGTGGACTTCGCGCGGATACCCCTCGACGACGCCCTCGTCCTCGGGGCACCGGATGCCTCCTACAAGGTCGTAGTGTTCGCTGACCCGGACTGCCCGTACTGTGCGAAACTCCACCGTGAGCTGAAGAAGATCATAAAGCAGAGAAAGGACATAGCGTTCTTCATCAAGCTCTTCCCCCTGAAGATGCACAAGGACGCATACCGCAAGTCCGTCGCCATACAGTGCAAGAAGTCGATGGAGATGCTCGAGGACGCCTTTGCAAAGAAGGATATCCCCGACCCTGAGTGCAAAACCGACGTCATCGACAGGAATATCGAGCTCGCCGGAAAGCTCGGCATCACCGGCACTCCGACCATAGTGCTGCAGAGCGGCAAGGTCCTAAGCGGCGCGATAAAGGCCGACCGGCTCATCGAGCTGATCGAGGAGAAAGAAGAGACCGGCGGCGGTAAAGAAAACCCCGGCGACTGAAAGAGTTCACCCGCTGGGGCCGCACCGGCCCCAGCGGGACGCCCGCCTTCCGGCCGCACCGGCCACCCGCTGTCCGCCTCCATACCTCCGCGTGCGCGCGGCACCGCAGGGCCACCCTTTTGCTTTTTTCCCGGCCGAACAAGTATTATACCTGCACTGTTGAACAATGCAATGACCTCGTTGCACATAAGAACGTTCTCTTGGAGGTTTCCGTGAAGGCAAAGGACATAATGGAGCAGGTGAAGGATCATCTCTCGCCGGACGACACCATCAGAGACGCGGTGAACAAGATGCGGGTCGTCAAGCGGGACGACGGCATAGTCGGCGTCAAGGGCATGATAGTGCTCGACCGAGAGGGCAATCTCGTCGGAATGGTCTCGGTCAAGGACATACTGAAGGCGATAATCCCCTTCTACATGACGATGACCGAGCTCGGGGAGTTCACGTGGGAGGGCATGCTTTCGGAGATGACGAAGAAGGTGGCCGACAAGAAGGTCGAGGAGATCATGGTAAAGGACGTCATAACCGTTCCCGAGGACGCCCCCTTGATGGAGTGTGCCGATTTTATCGTCAAGCACAACCTCCAGCGGGTCCCGGTGGTGGACAGGGAGAAGAGGGTGGTCGGTATCATCTACGTGCGGGATCTATACAACGCCATCGTTAAGGTTCTTCTGAACGACAAGGAGGTGGAGAACATATGACTCAAGTGACTCAAGAAGCGGCAGCGGCGTCACAGCCCTTTGTAATGGATACGGTCTTCTGGACCGCCACGACCATATTCGTGCTCGCATACGCCGTCATAGTATCGGAGAAGGTCCACAAGACCGTGGTCGCGCTCTTCGGCGCGGCCCTGATGCTCGTGCTCAAGATACTGGAGCAGTACGAGGCCTTTCACGTCGAGGAGTTGGGCGTAGACTGGAACGTCATATTCCTCCTGATCGGCATGATGACCATCATAAACCTCATGCGCCCCACGGGTTTCTTCGAGTACATAGCCATAAAGAGCGCAAAGGCCGGAAAAGGCGACCCGATGAGGATAATGACGATATTCGCTCTCGTCACCGCAGTGCTCAGCGCCCTGCTCGACAACGTCACCACCGTGCTCCTGCTCGCACCGGTCACCCTGCTCATAGCCGATGCGCTCGAGGTCGACCCCGTGCCGTTTCTCATCGTAGAGGCACTCGCATCCAACATAGGCGGCACCGCCACGCTCATAGGAGACCCGCCGAACATCATGATCGCGTCGAAGGCCAAGCTCGACTTCATGGACTTCATATACAACCTGACGCCGGTCGTCATCGTACTGATGGTGGTGCTGCTCGTCGTCGTCAAGATCGTCTTCGGCAAAAAGCTCAAGACGAGGGAGGAGCTCAAAGAAAGGATAATGCAGATGAACGAGAAAGAGGCGATAAAGGACCCGCTGATGCTCAAGAAGTCCCTCTTCGTGCTCGGACTCGTGCTCGTCGGGTTCGTCTTCCACGGAACACTGCACCTGCAGCCCGCCACGGTCGCGCTCTTCGGCGCCGGCCTGCTGCTGCTGCTGTCGGGCACACACGACCCCCACCACTACCTCGCCGAGGTGGAATGGCCCACCATATTCTTCTTCATAGGGCTCTTCATCCTCGTCGGCGGAGTAGTGAAGGTCGGGCTCATAAAGCTGATGTCGATGAAGATGCTCGACCTGACACAGGGGAACCTCTTTGCAACGAGCATGATCGTGATGTGGTTCTCCGCCATAGCATCCGCGATCGTGGACAACATACCCTACGTCGCGACCATGAACCCCCTCATCATAGACATGGCAAAACAGATGTGGCCTCAGGAGGCTGGACTGGCGCTCCTTAGACATCCGGACCTGATGCCCGTCTGGTGGTCGCTCGCACTCGGGGCATGCCTGGGCGGCAACGGCTCTCCGATCGGTGCGTCGGCCAACGTGATCGTGGTCGGCATGGCCGAGCGCGCAGGCAAGAAGATATCGTTCATGCGGTTCGTCGCCTACGGCTTCCCCATAATGCTGCTCACCGTCTTCATATCGATGATCTACGTCTGGCTGAGATACTACGTGCTGAAGTTCTGACACCCTCCGGCCCCCCGAGAGGGGGCCGCCGCCCCATCCACCCGCGGGTGCAGACACGCACAGCCCTCCTATAACTCCAGCTTAACTGCCTATAAGAATAAAAAATCCCTTTTGCTTGACTAAGAAAACACCCCGGCATTAAGATATCACCGTAGTTGCGTAATGCAATGCGGATTGTTGCAGCCGATAACGCGAAGGGAGGGCCGAATGAAAGCCAAGGACGTAATGGAGCCCATAACCGAAACCCTGTCTCCCGAGACGACGCTGAAGGAGGCGGTGAACAGGATGAAGGTCGCGAGGCGGGGGGAGGGCTGGACCGGGGTCAAGGGCATGATAGTCCTCGACGACGGAAAGCTCGCCGGCATCGTATCGATAAAGGACATCCTAAGGGCGATCATCCCATCGTACATGAGGCTGACCGAACTCGGCGAGTTCACCTGGGACGGCATGCTCGAGGAGATGACCAAGAAGGTGGCTGGAAAGAAGGTCGGTGAGGTGATGACAAGGGACGTGATAACGGTCTCCGAGGACGCCCCCCTGATGGAGTGTGCCGACCTGATGGTGAAGCACAGCCTTCAGAGGCTGCCCGTGCTGGACAAGGACAAGAGGGTGGTCGGCATGGTGTACATCCGCGACCTCTACCAGGCGATCGTGCAGGCACTCCTCGATAAGGAGGGGGAGTGATGACGAACGAGGCAGCCGCAGCAACCCAGCCCTTTGTAATGAATGCAAGCTTCTGGACCGCCACCGTCATATTCCTCCTCGCCTACGCCCTGATCGTATCGGAGAAGGTCCACAAGACCGTGGTCGCGCTCTTCGGCGCGGCCCTGATGCTCGTGCTCAAGATACTGGAGCAGAAGGAGGCATTTCACGTCGAGGAGTTCGGTGTCGACTGGAACGTTATCTTCCTCCTGATATCGATGATGGTGATAATAAACCTGATGAAGCCGACGGGATTCTTCGAATACATAGCCATAAAGAGCGCAAAGCTGGGAAAGGGTGAGCCGATGAGGATAATGACGATATTCGCTCTCGTCACCGCAGTGCTCAGCGCCCTGCTCGACAACGTCACCACCGTGCTCCTGCTCGCACCGGTCACCCTGCTCATAGCCGATGCGCTCGAGGTCGACCCCGTGCCGTTTCTGATCGCCGAGGCACTCGCATCCAACATAGGCGGCACCGCCACGCTCATAGGAGACCCGCCGAACATCATGATCGCGTCGAAGGCGAAGCTCGACTTCATCTCGTTCATATACAACCTGACACCGGCCATAATCGTGATAATGGCCGCGTTCCTGTTCGTCCTGAAGCTGATATTCGGCAAGAGACTCCGCGTCAAGCCGGAACTGAGGCAGAGGATACTCGAGATGGACGAGAGGGAAGCCATAAAGGACCCGCTCATGCTGAAAAAGTCCCTGTTCGTCCTCGCCATAGTCATAACCGGTTTCGTGCTGCACGGCATGTTGGGCTACGAGCCTGCAACCGTGGCACTCTTCGGCGCCGGCCTCCTGCTGCTGCTGTCGGGCACGCACGAGCCTCACCACGTGCTTGCAGAGGTCGAATGGCCCACCATATTCTTCTTCATGGGGCTCTTCATCATAATCGGGGGAGTCGTAAAGGTCGGCCTGATCAAGTGGATGTCGATCGAGGTGCTCGCCCTCACCCACGGCAACATGTTCGCCACGAGCATGCTGATCATGTGGTTCTCGGCCTTTGCATCCGCATTCGTGGACAACATACCCTACGTCGCGACCATGAACCCCCTCATCATAGACATGGCCAACCAGATATGGCCTCACCTGCAGGGTATAAAGCTCCTGCACAACCCGGAACTGATGCCCCTGTGGTGGTCCCTCGCTCTCGGCGCATGCCTCGGGGGCAACGGTACGGCCATCGGTGCTTCGGCGAACGTGATCGTCGTCGGCCTGGCCGAACGCGCCGGACGGAAGATAACCTTCATACGGTTCATGGCCTACGGGATGCCGGTCATGATACTGACCGTGCTCCTGTCCACAGTCTACGTCTGGCTCAGATACTACGTGCTGAAGATATGAGCCCGGCCGACGACAGCCGGGTCTCCGGCGGCCGCGACACCTCCTATAACTTCACCTTACCCTCCTATTAAAATAAAAAATCGCCATTTTCTTGACATATCACCGGGCATGGGATTATCATATCGTTGCAATTGCGAATTGCAATATCGTTGTTACAATAATCAACAGCGCAGGATTGAACAGAATAGACGAAGGAGGCGGATACGATGTCACGCACTTGGCGAAGGCTTTTCTTCCTTATCGCAGTAGCGGCCTTGGTCGTGGGTTTTTACGGCGTTGCACTGGGTGAAGAGGAGGCGGTGGAGGTTGTACAGAAGGGGAGCAGCATCGTGTGGTGGATGTGGCCGATCATCCTGTTTGTCTTCACCTTTCTCCTCGGAATCCTTGCAGTCGTTGCGGGGGTCGGCGGCGGGGTGCTCTTCGTGCCGATCGTGAGCAGTTTCTTCCCGTTCAACCTCGACTTCGTGAGGGGAGCCGGGCTCCTCGTGGCCCTCACCGGCGCACTCTCTGCAGGCCCGGGATTGCTCAAGCGGGGGCTTGCAAACCTGAGGCTCGCCCTGCCGATGGCGCTCATAGCCTCGACTTGTTCGATATTCGGAGCAATGGTCGGCCTCGCCCTGCCGACGAACGTTATCCAGACCGCGCTCGGGGCGACAATAATCATGATCGTCATAATCATGGCCACGGCAAAGAGGTCGGACTTCCCCAAGGTGGAGAAGGCGGACACGCTGTCGACGGTCCTGAGGATATCCGGCATATACTACGAGGAGTCGGCGGGAAAGGAGATAAACTGGCAGATACACAGGACACCGCTCGGCCTCGCGCTCTTCGTGCTCATCGGGTTCATGGCCGGCATGTTCGGCCTCGGCGCAGGGTGGGCGAACGTCCCGGTCCTGAATCTCCTGCTCGGGGCTCCGCTGAAGATATCGGTTGCGACCAGCGTCTTCCTGCTCTCGATAACCGACACGGCGGCGGCCTGGGTATATGTCAACAAGGGTGCGATACTGCCTTTGATCGCCGCGCCTTCGGTCGCGGGCATGATGCTTGGAACGAGGATAGGTGTCAGGATACTGGCAAAGGCGAAGCCGAAGGCTGTAAAATGGATTGTCATAAGCTTTCTCTTCCTTGCCGGGTTCAGGGCACTCTTGAAAGGTCTCGGAATATGGGGGTGATAAGCCATGAGCAACAAGACAAAACCGTCTGAAGAACAGCTGCTGTATGCTTCTGTCCTGCAGAAGATATCGCTCGGCGGGCTCGGCCTGCTGATCATAGGGTTCATCGTCTACGTGAGCGGCCTCCTGCCGCCCATAGTGCCGGTCAGCAAGATCCCGGAATACTGGGGGCTGAGGGTGGACGAGTTCATCGAGAAGACGGGCATGCCCGTGGGATGGAACTGGATTCCGTACCTCACGCGCGGAGACATACTGAGCTTCCTCGGGATAATCCTGCTGGCAGCAGGCACGGTCGTCTGCTTCGCCGTGGTACTGCCGGCCTTCGCGCGCAAGAAGGACACGCCGTTCGTGATCATCGTGATCATCCAGATACTCATCCTCTTGCTCGCAGCAAGCGGATTCGTCACAGGGGGGCACTGAAAATGAACACACCGAACGAATGTCCGGCCATGAGACTCGATACACTCCTGCTGTGCACCGACGGCTCGGAGTTCAGCGAAGGAGCGGTCAGGGAGGCAGTGAGGATCGCCAAGAGGTGTAACAGCACGCTCTATGTCGTCTCCGTGGTGGAAGTAAACCCCGAGTTCGAGGCACACGCACCTGCACTTATCGAGAAGGCCGAGAAGGAGACGAGAGAACACCTCGAGGGTGTGAAGGCGAGGGCCGAAGGGGAGGGCCTCAGGTGCGAGACGATCGTCCACGAGGGGGAGGAACCCTACAGGTACATCGTCGAGGAGGCCGAGAGGATCAATGCCGGCACTATAGTCATGGGCAGGCGCGGCAGGACCGGCATCAGCAGGCTGATGATGGGCAGCGTCACCGCGCGGGTCATCGGACACGCCGGGTGCAACGTCCTCGTCGTGCCGAGGGCAGCGGTCTTCGAGTGCAGGAAGATACTGATCGCCACGGACGGCTCTGAATACAGCGAGAAGGCTGTAGGCAACGCCATAGACATCGCCGCGGCATACGGCAGCGAGGTGGTGATCGTCTCGGTCGCTGCCGGAGCACCCGAGGTCAAGGATGCCGAGGCCCTGGTGAAGAGCGCGCGTGAGGCGGCCGAGAAGAGGGGCATAGAGAGGGTCTCTGCAGTGACACCGGCCGGTGCCGCCTACGAGAAGATCATCGAGGTCGCCGAGAGTGAGAACGCAGACCTCATCGTCCTCGGAAGCCACGGCAGGACCGGCCTCAGGAGGCTGCTCATGGGGAGCGTGGCAGAGCGGGTCATAGGGCACGCCTCCTGTGCGGTGCTGGTGGTGAAGTAGG
>DRKX01000186.1 GCA_011051565.1 Nitrospirota bacterium
TGACAGAGCAGAGGCAGGGGCAAGGCTCAACGAACTGAAGAGGCACGTCTTTTACGAACTCCTCGACATCGCCGGAAGGGTCTTCGTCGTGGTCAGGAAGGCCGAAGGCGTCGTCATCGGCAACCGTGGCTTTCTCCCTGAGGAAGAGGAGAAGGGCCTCGTCCTCGTCTTCAACTCGAGGATGAAGTTCACATGGGACGAACAGGGGATCGACGCCAGGCTTGTCTTCGGGACGACCCCCGAGCACTGCATCATACCGGCCGAGCACGTAATAGGTGTCTACAGCCCGGAGCTCAATTCACAGTTCCTGTGCCTCACCGAGAGCCCCCCGGAGGAGAGGACCGCCGAACCGCCCCCTGAGGAGGTGGAAAGCAGTGGGCCCGGAGAGTCGAAAGTCGTCAAGGTGGACTTCCGCAGGAAAAAGACCTGAGCGAGGCACGATCAGAAGAAGTAGCGGTGATGAGTGGACCTGAGTATGAAGTTCCAGAGTGAGTACTCCATGGAGATGAGACCGCAGACCGGAATCCTGTAGTTGCCGACGATCCTGTAGAACATCTTTGCAGCGCCGGAGTAGAAGCTCAGACTCAGAAGGCGTCTCTTGAAGGCCTCGGGGTAGAAGCTCTGGTAGAAGAGTATCTTGTCTGCAGCCTTCTTGTAAGCGTTGATGGATATCTGGGTCTTCTCGACCTCTTCTTTCAGCACGTCTATCACCCTCACGAGATCGCCGGGATCGTCGAAGTATTTCTCAGGATCGACGAAGCCCGTCAGCATCTTCGATAGATACTCTATCTGGAGGAACTTCTCGTTGACATCTACACCTGCCTCCTCGCATACCTTGACGATGTAGTACTTGAAGAATCTCTCAGGGTCTATTCTCTCTGCAACCCGGTTCATCGTCATAACCTCCTGATATTGTATATATCGGAAGTTAAAGGGAATTCTTTAATTTATTATACCGGATTCACCATGCCGGCTTCCAACCTCCGACATGCAGCACCCCGGGACGAGCCCGCCTGAGATTTGACATTGCACGAGACCTTTTAGTAAGTTAATATGTTCGGGGCGTAGCGCAGCCTGGTCAGCGCACCTGCCTTGGGAGCAGGGGGTCGGTGGTTCGAATCCACTCGCCCCGACCAGAGTGGACGGGATCGACGACACGGATGCGCCTGTAGCTCAGCAGGACAGAGCAACTGACTTCTAATCAGTGGGTCGGGGGTTCGAATCCTCCCAGGCGCGCCAGTTGAAGATTAGCATAACAGGGGCTGTTTCTGATAAAATATTATACGCCTCTATCCAAAGGGGAAAGGGACATCACAAATCCCTTAAGCATGCCCTTTCAAGGCCGGCGGACGTTTTATAATGGTGAGCGTAGCTCAATGGTTAGAGCACTGGACTGTGGCTCCAGTGGTTGTGGGTTCGAGTCCCATCGCTCACCCCATCATCATCCCATACCAGATCGGCGCCGAGGCATCAGGCGGCACAGGATGCCGGTTAACGTCAAACCGTTCAGTCTGAACCCACACGCATGAACCTTGAGGAGACCATAGCGGCCATCTCCACCCCTTCAGGCGAAGGCGGCATAGGCATCGTCAGGTTGAGCGGACAGGAGGCGATAAGTATCGCCTCGAGGATCTTCCGCCCGCACGGTGGCGTGAGCTTACGCGAGGCACGCTCTCACACCCTGCACTACGGTCACATCATCGACCCCGGTGACAACACGCTCGTCGACGAAGTGCTCGTGTCGGTCATGAGGGCTCCGAGCTCCTACACGAGGGAGGACGTGGTGGAGATCAACTGTCACGGCGGAATGCTGCCGCTGAGGCGTGTGCTCGAGATAACCGTGAAGGAAGGCGCAAGGCTTGCCGGGCCGGGAGAGTTCACGTTCAGGGCGTTCATGAACGGGAGGATCGATCTCGCTCAGGCGGAGGCCACGATCGACCTGATAAGGGCGAGGACTGAAAAGGCGGGCAGGCTCGCCGTGGAGCAGCTCTCAGGAGCGCTCTCCGAGAAGATAAGCTCAGCCAAGAAGACCCTCGTTGAGACATGTGCGCATATCGAGGCCTACATCGACTTCCCTGAAGAAGAACTCGACCTGAAGACGAGGGAGGAACTCAGCAGCACGACAGAGGCACTCGCAGAACGGCTCAGGGAGCTCTCCTCGACGTATGAAGAGGCGAGATTCTTCCGTGAAGGTCTCTCCGTTGCAATCGTCGGGAGGCCGAACGTCGGGAAGTCCTCCCTGCTGAATGCCCTCATTGAGAGGGAGCGTGCGATCGTGACCGAGCTGCCGGGCACGACGAGGGACGTCATAGAGGAGTATCTGAACATCAACGGCCTGCCGTTGAGGATCATGGATACGGCGGGCATCAGGGAGACCCACAACCTTGCCGAGAGCGAAGGGGTCAGGAGGAGCCTCGAGGCGATAGACGGTGCGGACTTGATCCTGGCGGTCTTCGACACGAGCATCCAGATGAAGGAGGAAGACCTCGTCGTGATCGAAAAAGTCCGGGACAGGGAGAGCATCGCAGTCCTGAACAAGTCGGACCTCCCTCAAGCGGTCGACGAAGGGCCCTTTCCGGACGGGCTTCCCATTGTCAGGGTTTCGGCAAAGACGGGCCTCGGTATGGACTCCCTGAAGAGGGCGATCGAGGCCAGGGTCTTCAAGGGCGGACCGCCAACCGAGGGGCTTGTGATCACGAACCTCAGGCACAAGCTCGCCCTCGACGCATCGGCAGAGGCACTCGCAAGGGCGTCACGCGCCATCCAGGAGGGAATGCCCTATGAGATAACGGCCCTCGAACTGAGAGAGGCCCTCGACAGGCTCGGCGAGGTTGCCGGCGAGACCACCAGAGAGGATGTCCTTAACATGATATTCAGCCGGTTCTGCATCGGAAAGTGAAGCGCGAACCGGCGTACTACACAATCCGCATCTCCTGCTTCAAGCTCCGAGCCGGCAGTGAATCGGCTTCGAAGCCATGAACGTTTCCGTCGACTAAACAGGAATGTAAAAGGACTGCTGAGAGCCCTTGACTTTCCGCCCCCGCGTTAATACCATATAAAAATAGACCCCCTTGAAACAAAAAAGAAACGAGCAAGAAGGAGGAGAGCCATGAAAGGGATCAGGTTTTCGGTTCCGGTAAGCCGTTACTCTGTGGTTCTATTCATCGCATTGTTCCTCGCCATGCCGGTCACCAGTGCCTACGCACAGAACTCAAGCGCATGGACGGGAAACGTCAACATCTTTGCCGGCTACAAGAATCTCGACGAAGACGACTGGGACCCTCTGGACAAACAGACCGAGCTCGGCATAGGCGTCGACTTCAAGCAGGACGGCTGGCCTGTCAGCGCCACCGTCGGCTACCTGCGCAGCTCTGACGACGACTCTGAAATGGGTATCGATATCGAGGGTAAGACGTCCGAGCTCTACGTCGGCGTCCGCAAGATATGGGATACGTCTCCCCAGCTGAGGCCTTTCGTAGGCGGGGGACTCGCGCTCGTCAGTGCAGAGATGGAGGCAGCGGCCCTCGGCATCAAGGTATCCGACGATGACTCCGGCATCGGCTTCTGGCTCAGCGGAGGCGCTTATCTCACCGTGTCGGGCTCATTCAACATCGGAGCCGAGCTCAGGTACTCGAAGGCGAGTGTCACCCTGTTCAACACGGATGTCGAGGCCGGGGGAGTCCATTACGGCCTGCTGCTTGGCTATCACTGGTAGGTAGGCCGCTTTACATAACCAACTTGTGGATAGGGGGTCAGAGAACTACTTGTTGAGACTGAGATCACATGCCGGTGCGTCAAGGGGGTCGTCCCGCTCGCGATCTGTTGACCGGCAAGGCAGCCACTGACAGGTACAGGCTGTCTTGCCGGTCTGTCGATTACACCTGTCTCATCGAGAGACACCTTATCAGCAGAGAAGTCGCGATATCCAGGTCCTCCTCGGGATCGAAGAGGGGACCGAGCAGTTGTGCCTGTGCCGATCTCGCCACGAGGGATTCATCGAAGAGGAGGTCCGGACAGCGGCGCCTCAGCTCGTTGACCACGGTCGCGAAATTCTCCGGTCGTGCGGGCCTGAGCAGGGGACCGAGAGATGTATAGACGAGTTCCGTCTCCCTGAAGATCAGCGTATTGTACCTTGGGGCATACAAGAGGAAAAACCCTTCGCGGCTTTCGGTGGTCTCGGCACGGCGCCTCTTGGTGGACCTGCTCATCACGAGGCCGCCGGATATGACTGCACGGCTCAAGCTGAACCTCCTGCCCTTCTCTACCGTCGTCTTCGACGTCCGGGTGATGCATGTACCACGCACCATGACCTTGAAGTCCCTGTAGTCGACCGAGAGCGTGTCTCCGTTTGCAGAGCGGACGCGCAGGCCCCCTTCTTCGAAGAAGAACCGCCGGACTGCAAAGCTTCCATCTTCCGGCACGATCTCGTCGTGATGGAGAACCAGCGCTTGAAAGCCTTCGGCGGTCAGCCTTCCGGCGGTCACCTCTGCAGTCTCGGGATCACGGCTGACAGCGACGACGACCGGCAGCCTCGCACCAGCGCGCAGGCGAGCGGCCGCCTCATAGGTCGAAAGGCCCGTGATCCCGGCGAGGGTCGCGGCGGCATCCTCTCGGCGTTCAGGCACCCGGCATATTGCGACGATATTCAGAGGCCCCATCATACACCTCGTACTCTCAGCCCGGTCGTCCGTGAGCAACGAACCATCACGACCCGCGGGCTGGACTCAGGCCCGCCCGCGTAGT
Organism: Nitrospirota bacterium; assembly: GCA_011051565.1. Taxonomy (GTDB): domain Bacteria; phylum Nitrospirota; class Thermodesulfovibrionia; order Thermodesulfovibrionales; family JdFR-85; genus BMS3Bbin07. The sequence goes on from DRKX01000186.1 coordinate 4,744, forward strand.
GCAGGCCCTCGGAGGACGATCATATAATACTCCCGGCGTTGACTTATTTGCAAACAACCAACGGCACGGGAGAGCAGGCCTTTGAGCTCTGGAAGGATCGAGCCCCGTCTGGCGCCTGTTGCGGAACAGTACTTGTCTTTTGCCTCCTCCTGTGCTATGGTAGGATTAGGTCGTGGTCAGGGCACCGTGCCGCCTGTATGCCGAAGACCACGGCCGGGCTGAGGGGGAGATGCTGCTGAGGGGGAAATCCAAGAGACGCCGCCAGGGAGGGAGGGTCCCACCAAACGCTTGCCTCGGCTGAGACGTGACAGAAAGACAGGAGTTGTGCGATGGATTCATACTTCGCTCCGGCAGAGCGTACAGCAAGGGGGGAACTTCTCGAAGAGATCGGGATGGTAAACGACAATCCCGTGGTCTCGGGCCTCCTCCAGTCGATCAGCGGATTGGTAGTCGTCCTCGATGCACGCCGCCAGATCGTTGCGATGAACGACTCTTTCCTGAGGATGGTCGGTTTCAGCAACCCCTCGGAGGTACTGGGGCTCCGCATAGGAGAAGCGCTCCAGTGCATCCATGCAGACGAGGAGCCCGCAGGCTGCGGTACCACCAAGTACTGCTCCACCTGTGGGACAGCGGTCGCCACGGTCGCTGCCCTCGGCCAGAACATGCCCGTCGAGAGGCTCTGTGCACTTACCGCCGAGAGGATGGGCCGGCAGGTCGACATCGCCCTCCTGGTCAGGGCGCATCCCATTGAGGTTTCGGGCAAGAGGTTCCTCCTGCTCTTCCTCCAGGACATAAGCATACAACAGCAGCGGGCTGCCCTCGAGAGGTCTTTCTTCCACGACATAAACAACATGCTGTGCGCTCTCGTAGGGGCAAGCGAGATGCTCATGGTCGAGAACGACCGGTCGGACCTTGCAAGGATGATCCACCAGTCGGCATTACGCCTCAAGAAAGAGGTGGAGATACAGAGGAGCCTCTCGCAGAGTGAGAGCTATACCTACCATCCCTTGATACACAGGGTGACTACAGGACAGATAATGGAAGAACTGCGTGCCTCTTTCATCAACCATCCTGCCGCCCGGAACAAGAACCTGCTCTTCTCGCCTCATAAACCCGATATCCACTTGAATACGGACATATCGCTGCTCTTGCGCGTCCTTTGCAACATGATCATAAACGCCCTCGAGGCCACGGAGGAGAACGGCGCTGTCAGGGTATGGATTCAGCACAGCGGTGACACCGTCACCTTCCATGTCTGGAACCGTCGCCCCATCCCCAACGGTATCGCCCTGAGGATATTTCAGCGCAACTTCTCCACAAAGGAGGGCGTGGGCAGAGGGATCGGTACCTATTCGATGAAGCTGTTCGGAGAGCAGATTCTCGGCGGAAGGGTGAGCTTCACGACATCCGAGCAGGATGGAACCGTCTTCAGCTTTTCCCTCCCTTGCGACTGACCCCGCCTGCCTGCGTCATCCCACTGTCAGCCCGCCGCGGCCGCTGCCGGGTCCTCCACTTCAACGCGCCGGGATGTCTCGTCCGGACCTGATGTTTTATAATACATAAGTCTACACGGACCGGAGACGCATCGAGAGAGGACGAACACGTGGGCAATGCCGCATACTACATATGGGTGATACTGCTGCTCCTTTACATCATCAGTCCTCTCGACCTCTTCCCGGGCTTCATCGACGACATCATCGCCGTTGCGTTCCTGTACTACCTCGCTTACAGGAAGGCGACGCCGAGGAGGCAAGGCTCCCGCTCACAAAGCAGCACGGGCAGAGAGCCCCTCAGCCTTGAAGAGGCGTACAGGACACTGGGAGTATCACCCGGTGCCTCATGGGAAGAGGTGAAGAAGGCATACAAGGAGAAGATATCGAAGTGTCATCCGGACAAGGTGAGCCACCTGAGCGAGGAATTACAGGATAA
>DRKX01000187.1 GCA_011051565.1 Nitrospirota bacterium
CTGAGAGGCCTGCACGAGAGCGACTACTGCCGCCTGGCAGACACGTGGTTCAAGAGTCTCGACAGAGGCTCCATATTCAACCGCAAGGTCATCGAGCGGCTGCGCGCGCACCAGGCACAAGGGCATGTCGTGGTCCTCGTCTCAGGCTCTCACGCACCGCTGATCAGGCCCATCGCTGAACACCTCTGCATCGACCACGTGATCGCGACCGAGGTCGAGACCTCAAGCGGGATATTCACCGGGCGGATACTGAACAGGGAGCCCCTCGTCGGCAGGGGAAAGGCTGCGGCTATAGAGTCGTTCGCCCTGCAACACTCGATCGAGCTGTCGAAGAGCCATGCCTACTCAGACCATGTCTCCGACGTCAAAATGCTCGAATGCGTCGGCCGCCCTTCGGCTGTGATCGGCGACAGGCGGCTGATGGAGTATGCGCGTAAACGGAGATGGGAGACGATAATACTCTAATCCGGGCCTCCCTGTCAAGGTAAGGCACCCTTCCGGTCAGCCTGCAGTGATGTTATACTCAGTTCTCCGAAGCCCGGCAAGCACGACTCTCGGTTGCGGGCAGCCATCCGGAGGCGGAAGACACGGATGGGACAAGCGGGGAGCGAGGAACCGGTGCAGGAATACGTCCACACAGGGATCGTCAAGATAATCATGAGGGGGCTCTCCGGGCGGTCTGCAAGTGCCGACGCGATGAAGAACGAGATCGAGTCACTTGCAGAAGACAACCCGGAGTTCTTTCCTGCGGAGAAGAAGGCGGAACTGCTCGGAAACGTGCTGAGAGCCGACGGCCCCGGCGTACTGCTCGGGCTTGCGGAAGGCCTCGAGCACGGCAGGGAGTTTCCGCTCCTCTACGTACTGATGAACGCAGGTTCGCCCGCAGTACTGATCAGGAAGTTGGAGAAGTATCACCAGTACTGTCACTCGTCCAAGCGGGTACAGCTCGTCGGCGAGGGACAAAACCACCTGCTGATAAGGCACGTCTCCGCCGGAAAGCAGCCGATCTCCACTGCAGAGGACTTTTTGGTATGCGGAATGTTGATGAGCCTCCTGAAGCTTGCCGGTTGCCGCCGCCTGACATACAGGTGGCAGAAGGTGAGCGACCCGAGGGCGTTCCACTACATGGACCGCCGCGGCAAGAGGCATGCAGAGGCCGCGCCTTACAGCCAGTGGCGTTTCTCGTACGAGGAATTCAAGAGGCCGGACCTCATAGAGGGCCTGGACGCCTTCGTCCTGCAATCGGTCAGACCGCTGTATCCGAGGCCCTCGGCGGACGCGATGAGCGAGATCGTCGAATCGATAATCCGCCAGGACCTGTCGCGCAAGTGGACCTTGCAGGAGATAGCCGCAAGGCTGTGCATGTCGCCGCGCACGCTCCAGAGACGGCTCCAGAGGGAGAGATGCTCCTTCAGGGGCATACTGAACAGGCTCCGGGTCAGGAGGGCTGAAAAGCTGCTCATCGAGAGTGACTTCTCGCTGACAGAGATCGGCTTCATGCTCGGATTTTCAGACTATGCCCACTTCTCGCGCGAGATCAAGAGGACCAAGGGGATGAACCCCCTTACGTACCGGTTGAAACACGCAGGATGACGCCCTGCCGGGCTCACTCATATGGTCCTCGAAAGCAGCTCTCCGAGTTTGAGCGCTGCAAACCCGGCAAATATGCTGAAGAAGACGTTCAGTGCAGCGAGGACCCACTCGCTGTCCCTCAACAGGTACCCGGTCTCGTACTCGAAGGTCGAAAACGTCGTGTACGCGCCGAGGAACCCGATTGTGAGAAAGAGCCTCCACTGGAGGTTCACCATGAACCTCTCTGTGAGGAGGGACATTATCAGCCCGATGAGAAAGCACCCGGTCACGTTCACGAAAAACGTGCCGAGAGGAAAGCTCCTCCCCCATCTCTGGCCTATCCACGCGCTTATTGCAAACCTCGCGATGGCCCCGAGGAAACCGCCGGCTCCGACTATGAGGTAGTTCATCATGGCCGGCTCTCTCGCGATGTCTCAAGGAGAAGGGGATCTTCGAGCCCGGCCTCGGCAAAGCCCTTCTCCCTGAACCTGCAGCTGTCACACGTACGGCACGGCCTGCCATCAGGCGCTGGATCATAACAGCTCCACGTGAGGGAGTAGTCGAGACCGAGCCCCTCCCCCTTCCTGATTATCTCACCCTTGCGCAGATAGAGCAGCGGAGCGATGACGCGGAACCCCCTACCGCTCTCGACCGACGCCCTGGTCGCGAGGTTCGCCATGTTCTCGAAGGCCCGGAGGTACTCTGGCCTGCAGTCAGGATACCCGCTGTAGTCGACGGCATTGGCACCGATGAATATCTCCCACGCACCGAGCACCTCGGCCCAGCTCAGGGCGAACGAGAGGAATATGGTGTTGCGGGCCGGCACGTATGTGACGGGTATCTGCGACCGGCCGCCGTCCGCGGGAGGCACACCCCCTTTCGGCACATCCATCTCGGAGGTGAGGGCAGAACCGCCGATCTCCCTGAGGTCGAAGCGGATTACGAGATGCCTACTCGCGCCGAGGGCTTTCGCCACCTTCGCGGCGGACTCGAGCTCCCTGCCGTGCCTCTGGTTGTAGTCGAACGTGAGGGCGTAGCACTCGTAACCCTCGGACCTCGCGACCGCGAGGGTCGTGGAGGAGTCGATCCCCCCGCTCAGAAGTATGACCGCCTTTTTCATTGTCTGTCCGAGAAAGTCCGTACTTCAGGATGGCCTTGGGCTGATCCGCATCATAGTATATCATCAGAGGTGTCCGGTTTTCCATCCGGCCCCGAGCTGAAGAGCCTGTAACCGTCGCCGGTGCGCTGGTA
>DRKX01000188.1 GCA_011051565.1 Nitrospirota bacterium
AGAGACGCATATACCATACCCGTCAGTTCAATAAAGTCTATGGTGGGCGAGACATTCTCCGCCTCAGGCGCCCTGTCACTCTCTGCTGCAGTCGGCGCCCTCAACAACGGCTTCCTGCCCCCCACGGTAAACTATTCGGAGAGAGCCCCCGGGTGTGATCTCGATTATGTGCCAAACGAGGCGAGGCAGAAAGAGATCAGGAAGGCGCTCGTTATATCATCCGATCCTTACGGCAGCAATACTGCGGTCGTGATCGAGAAGACACGGCGGTAATTCAACGCAAACGGAGGCGGACGGAAAGTCTTCTTTCGCGTAGGTCAGCGCCCATATGCAGCGTCGTCACATGAAGAGCAGGGTGGTCATAACAGGCATCGGCGTTGTATCCTCCATCGGAATAGGGAAGGATGCGTTCTGGAACAGCCTCCTGGAAGGGAAGTCCGGCATAAGCCCCGTGGAATCCTTTGATACCTCCGGTCACTTCACGCACATGGGCGGCGAGGTAAAGCTGTTCAGGCCTGAGGAGTTCATCCCGAAGGAACGGCTCAAGCTCATGAACCGCGCCACGCAGATGGCATTGGCGGCCACAGGCCTCGCAATGGAGGACTCAGCCCTGACACCGGATGTGCTGTCCGGCGCCAGGACCGCCGTATCCCACGGCACGACACTCGGGACAGTCACCACCGCCGAGAAGGTCAACGACCTGTTGCTCGCCGGCGAGGAGATAGGGTATGAACTCTTCTACCAGATGCCGACACACGCAGCATCATCGATGATATCACGAGAGTTCGGGTTCACAGGCCCCTGCTTCATGTTTTCCACTGCATGTGCAGCCGGCAACTATGCCATTGCCTACGCTTATGACCTGCTCAGGCTCGGCAGGGCCGACGTGGTGATTGCCGGCGCGTCTGATCCGATGTCGAGGCTCGAATATACAGGGTTCAACCAGTTCAAAGCGGTTGCTCCGGAGATTTGCCAGCCATTCGACAAAGACAGGAAAGGCATGATGCTTGCCGAGGGTGCCGGCATACTCGTACTGGAATCACTGGAGAACGCCGAAAGGAGGTGCGCTGATATCTATGCCGAAATACTCGGATACGGCCTCAGTTGCGACGCCCGCCACATGACGACACCCTCGGTGGAAGGCATAGCCGAGTGCATGCGGAAGGCCCTGAGAGAGGCAGGGATCACGATCGAGGACGTAGACTACATAAGTGCACACGGAACAGGCACGAGGGCGAACGACAAGAACGAGAGCGCGGCGATCAAGGCGGTCTTCGGACGGCTCACAGAGAACATCCCGGTGAGTTCCATCAAGTCCATGCTCGGCCACACCATGGGTGCCGCCTCGGCACTAGAGGCGATCGCCTGCACACTCACTGTGAAGCACGACATCATCCCGCCGACCATAAACTTCGAGACACCGGACCCTGAATGCGATATCGACTGCGTGCCCAACCGGGCGAGGAAGCAGGCCGTAAACATCGCTTTGAACAACTCTTACGCATTTGGGGGCAACAACGCCTCCCTGGTCCTGAAAAAATTCACAGAATAAGGAGGATCCGTATGACGAACGGAAACATCGAGAGTGAAGTCATATCGATAATCTCCGATATTTCCGGGTTCGACCCCGGGGAGATAACTCCTGAGACGAGTCTGCCCGATGATCTCGAGATCGACTCGATCAAGGCGATCGAGCTCACGGTAGCTCTCGAGAAGAGGTACAAGATTTCGATCCGAGATTCCGACATACCCGAGATCAACACCGTCGGGCAGATAATAGACCTTACAAAAAGACTGATTTCACATGGGTGACAGAGATGAGCAACACAGCCAATAAAGACTACGATGTAATAATAATCGGCGCTGGTATAGGGGGGCTCGTCTGCGGTTGTTACCTTGCAAAGGCAGGGATGAAGGTGCTTATAGTCGAACAGCACCATAAACCCGGCGGCTACTGCACCTCCTTCAAGCGGAACGGCTTCACCTTCGATGCCGCCGCCCACTCTTTCGGGAGTTACAGGGAAGGCGGTAACATGAGGCGCGTTCTCGATGCGTTGGACCTGGACAAACGGATAGAAATCAAGCGTTATGATCCTTCGGATATCATTATCTCACCTGACTATAAGATAACATTCTGGGCGGACACTGACAGGACGGTCGAAGAATTACAGCAGGCCTTTCCTGAAGAATCCGAAAGCATCCGCAACTTTATCAGACATCTCACAACCGCCAAGCCGATAGACTTTGCTGTACTTCGTAGAAAGACTTTCAAGGATTTTTTGGATCGGTATTTTCAAAACGACAGGTTGAAGGCTATCATTTCAATTCCTATTTTAGGTAATGGAGCCCTGCCTCCATCATTGATATCCGCTTTTACAGGATCTAAAATCTTTACCGAGTTTCTGCTCGATGGGGGATATTACGCTGGAGAGTGCATGCAGGCACTGCCAGATGCATTAGCCGAGCGATTCAAGGAACTCGGAGGAACACTGAAAACATCCTGTTTGGTCAAGAAAATCAAAGTTAGAGACAATGAGGTAGAAGGCGTAGTCTTGGAAAAGGGAAACAATGTTTCAGCCAAATATGTCGTTTCTAATGCTGACGCAAGGCAGACATTTTTCGAACTCTTAGGAAGCAACGTGGTAGAAAAAGACATTCTACATAAAATTGATGGCATGGTTCCCTCTCTATCCATTTTCACTCTATATCTCGGAATTGACAGACCTCCTGCAACCTTACCCAAAGCCGGAACCAATGTATGGTTTTTACCCAATTATAATCTCGAAGATCTGTACCTCTCAGCAAAGAACATGACAGACGACATCGAGTACTTCATGATGCGTTTTTCACCAGACAAGAAAACAATTTTAGCGTTTGCAAATGCACCTTTCAGAGACAGGAAGTTCTGGTACGACAAGAAACTGAAATTCATTGATACTTTCATTAGAAAGATCGAAACAACCTTGGTTCCAGGCTTATCAACAAGAGTCGTTTACAAGGATGCAGCAACACCATATACTTTATACAGGTATACCCTTAACTACAAGGGAGCTGCTTATGGATGGGCGACCTTTCCATCACAGTTGTTTACACCTGAGTTGAAGATGACGACTCCGATAAAAGGATTATTCTTAACGGGACACTGGACAACTCACACACAGGGGATACCAGGAGTTGCATATTTAGGCTGTGATGCGGCAAAGCTGATATTGAAAAAAGAAAGAACTTACAAAAAGTGATTTTTACTGCTTGGTATCTTTCAAGATGGGGAAAAAAGAGTATATAGAAAAAAGCATACAGCAGCTAACACAGGTCTGGCTTTATAGAGCATGTGCCATGGGCACCGTACTCTTTATCATTTTAGGAGTATTGGACTATGTCAGCACGCCGGAAAATTTCAAGACATTCATCCAATATAGAATCATCATTGCCTCAATACTCTTCACCATAGCCCTCTTAGCGAAAAAATTAGAAAGCAGACATTTCCAGTCTCTTCAGTCTGTACTATTGTACGCCGTTGTTGTATCATCTGCCGTCACGATAGAGCTTATGATACTGCAGTTTGGTGGCTACAAATCATCTTATTACGTTGGAATGATCTTGCTTAGTATTTGTGTTCTGGGCTTCATTCCTCTCAGCGTCTTTTTTTCCCTGACATCAATACTACTGATCTATTCCATATATCTGTTCCCTATACTGCTTACTGAAGAGACAATAGATTTTCAAACATTCTTTACATCCAATGCCTTTATGATCTCCGTGTTCATTACTGCATTAGTCTGGAGATACCTAAGCCAGAAGAGCCTCATAAACGAGCTCGGTCTACAATACGACCTCGACAACGAGAAAAACAAGCTGAAAAAGTATTCTCAGCACCTTGAAGAAGTGGTCGAGGAGCGGACACGTGACCTGAGGCAGTCCGAGGCGATGCTCAAGACACTCTTTGAGAACGCCAACGACGGCATAGTTATCATCGATGACAGAGGGGTCGTGGTGGACGTGAATCAGCGGGCCTGCGAGATGTACGGCATGGAGAAGGAGGACTTCATCGGCACCGAGATAGAACGTCTCGGTCCCGACACGGACAAGAACAGGATACTCTGGCGCGAACGCCTCGAACGCCTCCTGAACGGAGAGCCCCTCCTGTTCGAGACCGAACACCACGGAAACAACGGCGGCAAGGTATCCATAGAGATAAGCGCGAAGGCCGTCCGCATAGACGGCAGGTTGTTGATACAGACGATCCACAGGGACCTCACCGAGAAGAAACGGCTCCAGTCTCAACTGCTGCACTCCCAGAAGATGGAGTCCATAGGCACGCTTGCCGGCGGCATAGCGCATGACTTCAACAACATACTGACCGCAATACTCGGCTACGCGGACCTCATCCTGCTGAACGACAAGATACCTCCCGAGATATCCAACAAGGTGAGGGTCATCGAGACATCAGCGAGGCAGGCCTCGCAGATGGTCTCCAAGCTGCTCAGCTTCGCGCGGAGGGGAAGCGTTGAATCTGTCCCGTTCGCCGTAAACTCCGTCATCGAAGACACACTGAGCATGGTCTCAAGGCTCGTTCCCAAGAACATCACTATCAGTAAGGATCTCGACCCGGCCCTCCCTCCTGTCGAGGGCGACGTGAGCCAGATAGAGCAGGTCTTGATGAACCTGATAATCAATGCAAAGGACGCAATGCCCGACGGTGG
>DRKX01000189.1 GCA_011051565.1 Nitrospirota bacterium
AGCCCCTCAGCCTTGAAGAGGCGTACAGGACACTGGGAGTATCACCCGGTGCCTCATGGGAAGAGGTGAAGAAGGCATACAAGGAGAAGATATCGAAGTGTCATCCGGACAAGGTGAGCCACCTGAGCGAGGAATTACAGGATAAGGCGAGGGAACTGACCCAGAGGCTCAACGAGACCCTCGATATCATAAAGAGCAGCAGGGGGATGAGGTCGCAACACTAAAATTCCGCTGCCCGGCGAGGACGGTTCGGCCCGGGCCGCGCTTATGGAGGAACGATGCAGCGGACGAGGGACTTCGACAAGCGGTACAGGGCGGGTGACCTGCCCTGGGATACAGGAAGGCACGACAGCAATCTCGAGGGCGTGATACGGGAATACCGGATACCTCCGTGCACCGCGCTCGAACTCGGTGCCGGTACCGGCACAGACGCGATATGGCTGGCCCGGAGGGGCTTCAGGGTGACTGCGCTCGACCTGTCGCCGACAGCGGTCGAAATGGCCAGGCAGAAGGCTGAAGCCGCCGGCGTGGAGGTCGATTTCCTGGTCGCCGACCTACTCAGGGACGAGCTGCCTCCAGGGCCTTTCGACTTCGTGTTCGACCGCGGGTGCTTCCACACGTTCGAGCTTCCGGAGGAGAGGTCGCGCCTCGTAGAGATCGTCTGGAGGCGCCTCGCTCCCGGAGGACACTGGTTCAGTCTCATGGGAAGCGCCGACGGACCGGAACGGGAGGAGGGTCCGCCGAGACGCACAGCGATCGAGATCGTCTCGGCGGTGGAGCCGTGGTTCGAGATACTACTGCTGAAGAGCACACGATTCGACTCGAGACTCCCGGAACCACCGAGGGCATGGGCATGCCTGATGCGGAGACGGCAGAGGCGGCGCCCCTCCTGAGGGCAATAGGGCGCGGCGGCACCGTTTGACTTGGAATCATCCATAGGGTTAATATTTATTCATGCAAAATTCAGATTACGTCCCCCTCCATGTGCACACGGAGTACAGCCTCCTCGACGGAGCCATAAAGATAAACGAACTGATAAAGACGGCATCCGCCTACAAGATGCCTGCCGTGGCCATTACCGACCACGGCAACATCTTCGGCGCCATAGAGTTCTACAGGGCCGCCAAAAAGGCCGGCCTGAAGCCGATAATAGGCTGCGAGGTCTATGTCGCCCCAGACGGCAGGTTCAACAGGAAGTCCTCGCCCTCCGGAGAGAACGCATTCCACCTGATACTGCTTGCAAGGAACATGGACGGCTACAGGAACCTCGTCATGCTCGTCAGCAAGGCATACCTCGAGGGCTTCTACTACAAGCCGAGAATCGACATGGACCTCTTGGAACAGTACAGCGGGGGCCTCATTGCGCTCAGCTCCTGCCTCCACGGCGAGATACCCTATCACCTCTCTCAGGGCATGGTGGACGAGGCGAGGGAGATCGCGATCAGGTACAAGAACATCCTCGGGCCCGGAAACTTCTACCTCGAGGTCCAGGACAACGGCCTCGAGCTACAGAACGAGGTGAACAGGCGGCTCGTCGAACTATCAAGGGACCTCCACATAGGCCTGGCAGCCACAAACGACTGCCACTATCTCAGGAAGGAGGACTCGAGGGCCCACGACATACTGCTATGCATACAGACGGGAAAGACCATAAACGCCCGCGAAAGGCTCAGGTTCGAGACCGACCAGCTCTACTTCAAGAGTCCCGAAGAGATGAAGGCGGCCTTCAGCGAGATACCGGAGGCCGTGCTCAACACGAGGGAGATAGCCGAACGGTGCAATCTCGAGTTCAAGCTCGACACCTTCCTCCTGCCGAAGTTCGAGGTCGAGAGCGGAGAGACACCCGAGGATTACCTCGAGAGGCTATCGAGGGAGGGACTCAAGAGGAAGGTCGGTGAAGCCCCGCCCGAGACCTATCTCAGGAGGCTCGACTACGAGCTCGACACCATAAAGAAGATGGGTTTCGCCTCCTACTTCCTCATAGTCTGGGACTTCATAAACTTCGCCCGCAACAGGGGCATCCCGGTAGGCCCGGGCAGGGGCTCTGCAGCGGGAAGCCTCGTCGCCTTCTGTCTCGACATAACCGAGATCGACCCGATAAGGTACAACCTCCTGTTCGAACGCTTTCTGAACCCGGACCGCATCAGCATGCCGGACATTGACGTGGACTTCTGCAAGGACCGGAGACCCGAGGTGATAAACTATGTCGCCGCCAAGTACGGCTCGGAACACGTGGCACAGATAATAACCTTCGGCTCCATGGCTGCACGGGCGGTCATCAGGGATGTGGGCAGGGCGCTCGACATCCCCTATGCAGAGGTCGACAGGATTGCAAAGCTCGTCCCCGGCGGTCCCAACGTCACCATAGATGCCGCAATGGCCACGGAACCGAAGCTCAAGGAGGCGTGCAAGGCGAGCCCGGAGATAAAGGAACTTATAGAGATCGCAAAGAGGCTCGAGGGGCTTTCGCGCCACGCCTCCACTCATGCCGCGGGCGTGGTCATATCTCCCTCGCCGCTGACCGACTACACCCCTCTGTACAAGAGCCCCTCCGACGAGTCCGTCACCACACAGTTCGACATGAAGTCGATCGAGGCCATCGGCCTGCTCAAGTTCGACTTCCTCGGGCTCAAGACCCTGACGGTGATACAGGAGACGCTGAGGTACCTCGAGGGAACGGACAAGGCCGTGGACATCAAGTCCATACCCTTCGACGACCGCAAGACCTACGAGCTCTTATCCGCTGGCCACACGACCGGCGTGTTCCAGCTCGAGAGCTCCGGGATGAAGGATATACTGGTGAAGATGCAGCCCGGCAGGTTCGAGGACCTGATAGCGCTTGTCGCCCTGTACAGGCCCGGCCCCATAGGCAGCGGTATGATAGACGACTTCATCAGCAGGAAGAAGGGGCTTACCAAGACCGAGTATGAACTGCCGCAGCTCAAGGAGATACTCGACGAGACTTACGGAGTGATACTCTATCAGGAGCAGGTCATGCGCATCGCCAACAAGCTGGCCGGCTTCACCATGGGCCAGGCGGACGTGCTGAGAAAGGCGATGGGCAAGAAGGACAGGGACAAGATGAAGAAACTCCTCGAGGAGTTCGTCAAGGGGGCCACGGCAAACGGCATAGAAGAGGCGAAGGCACGGAGGATATTCGACCTCATGGCCTTCTTCGCAGAGTACGGCTTCAACAAGTCCCACTCCGCGGCCTACGCCTACCTGTCTTACCAGACCGCCTATCTCAAGGCACACTTTCCCGTGGAGTTCATGGCCGCCAACCTCTCTCAGGAGGACTCGACCGACAAGATAGTGCGCCTCATAAACGAGTGCAGGGCCATGGGCATCGATATCCTGCCGCCTGACATAAACCTGAGCGAGAGCCGCTTCACCGTGGTCGGCAACTCGATAAGGTTCGGCCTCGACGCCGTCAAGGGAGTCGGCGAGGCTGCTGTGGAACAGATACTGCAGGCAAGGAGGGACGGTCCCTTCGAATCGATCGAGGACCTGATAAGGCGTGTCACCACGAGAAAGGTCAACCGGAAGGTGATGGAGAGCCTCGTAAAGGCCGGGGCACTCGACAGTCTCGTCTCACGGCACGAGCACGAACCGCGATCCGGAAGCGGAATCAACCACGTACGGGCCGCGGCCATGGACAAGATGGTGAGACTGATGGACGGCAGGAACAATCTCTCTCTCTTCGGCCAGCAGAGCTTCTTCGGCGGCGACGAGACCGAGGCGGTACAACCGTGGAGCGACGACGAACTCCTCAACGCCGAAAAAGAGGCCCTCGGGTTCTACGTCACCGGACACCCCATAAACAAGTACAGGAGAATCCTCGGCATCATGGGCGTACTGAAGACCTCGAGGCTCGAAGAACTCGGCGATACCACCGAGGTGACGGTTTCAGGTATAATAAATACCCTCAAGAAGACCCTCACGAAGGGCAAGTCGGAGCAGATGGCCGTCTACGTTGTCGAGGACGACGAGGGGACGGTCGAGTGCATCGCGTTTCCGGAGATATACAGGAAATATTCGGACCTGATAGTGAAGAACAACCTCGTTATGGTCAGGGGAACCTTAGACAAGAGCGAAAAGGGGATCAAGGTGCTCACCAGGGAGATCACGACCCCGGAGGACGCATTTCTGAACCAGGACTTCAAGATCGAGCTGAAGCTCGCAGATGCGGCCCTCGATGAGGGCTTGCTGAGGAGGATCAAGGACCTGCTCCGGGAGCACAGCGGCGACTGTCCCGTATATGTCAAGCTTCGTGACGGTGATTACGAGACCACGATACTGACCGAGCACAACATAAGGCCTGGCATCGATTTCATCGACTCCCTCGAGGCCCTCGCCGGTGATGGAAACGTGAGACTCCTCAGGCTTAACGGGCACAATGACGGGCGGCACGCCGCAAACAACCGCCACACGTACAGGAGGGCCTCCGGATGATAAGGTACTACCTCGACTTTGAAAAACCCATCCAGGAGCTCGAGCTGAAGATCGAAGAGCTCAAGCGCCTCAACAGCGGGCAGGACCTGAACATAAGCGCCGAACTCGACAAGCTCGAGCAGAAGGCCGCGGAGATGAGGTACGAGATATTCTCGAGGCTCACACCCTGGCAGAAGACACAGATTGCTCGACACCCTGACAGGCCCTACACCCTCGATTACATAAAGATGCTCACTGACGACTTCATCGAGCTCCACGGCGACAGAAGGTACTCGGACGACCCGGCCATCGTCGGCGGCATCGGCAGCATCAGCGGGACAAACGTGGTGATCATAGGGCACCAGAAAGGCAGGGGTACAAAGGAGAGGATCAACAGGAACTTCGGCCAGCCTCACCCCGAGGGCTACAGGAAGGCCCTCAGGCTGATGAAGCTCGCGGAGCGCTTCAACAAGCCCTTGTTGACCTTCGTCGACACCCCCGGAGCCTTCCCGGGCATCGGGGCCGAGGAGCGCGGCCAGGCCGAGGCGATCGCCGTCAACCTCATGGAGATGTCAAGGCTGAAAATCCCCGTGATATCCATAGTAATAGGCGAAGGCGGAAGCGGCGGTGCCCTGGCGATCTCCGTGGCGGACAGACTCTACATGTTCGAACACTCCGTCTACTCGGTGATATCCCCTGAAGGCTGTGCCGCGATTCTCTGGAAGAAGAACGGAGATCTCGGCTCTGCAGACTTCTCGAGGGCCGCCGAAGCCCTGAAACTGACCGCCCAGGACCTCCTGAGATTCAAGATCGTCGACGATATCATCCCTGAACCCCTCGGGGGCGTCCACAGAGACCCGAAGGCCGCTGCAGAGAAGCTGAAGGAGGTCGTCCTCGACGCAATCAAGGAACTCAGGGGCAAAAGCATCGAAAAGCTCATCGAAGAGAGATACAGGAAGATCAGGCGCATCGGAAGGATCACGGGCGCACCGCCGGTGAGCAACGACAACCACAAGCATCCCCCAGGCCCCTCCACATCCTGAACCGCCGCTTACACCCGCCGGCTCATCTGAAAAAGTAACCGGAGGCAAGGACCGGCATTCTTGTATAATTTCCGCTTATAATTTATAATATAATTAATTATATGACTTTGCTGACGGCGGCGGAGTTCCCTTTGAGGACAGCCTGTCGAGCTCGGGTTACAGCACTGAAGGTGGAGACCGCATAATTGAAGGAGAGCAAGGACAAAAGAAACTTCAAACGGTACAAGAGAGAGGCCGAGCTGATACTGAAGTCCTCGGGCGGGGCCTACGAGGGAAGGATCATCGATTACTCGGACGGGGTCCGGGCGGTCGTCAGGGGCACCAACTCAATCGTCTCAGGCTCGATGGTAAACATCAAGAGCCGCGAGCTCGGCATAGAGTTCCTTGGTGAAGTAGTATGGTCGAAGAAGGTAATCCCTGACCTGCAGGTCGGCATCAGGAGGGTCGACAATCTCAGGGGCTATCTGAAGGATTTCAAGCTCCCCGACATCCTCAAGGGGCTGCAGAAGACCACGAGTACCGGAACCCTCGAGATACACAAAGACGCCGTACAGAAGAAGATATACATCAAGGACGGGAACCTGATATTCGCCTCGTCGAACGAGGCGGACGAGAGCATAGCAAAGGTCCTCTTGAGGGCTGGCAGGATCACGCCCGAGCAGTACAGGAAGGCGGTAGAGGTATCCGAGCGTACCGGAAAGAACCAGGCAATGGTACTGTCTGAGATCGGCTGTCTTTCACCCCAGGAGTACATATGGGCCCTGAAGAGCCAGGTCGAGATGATAATCCTGAGAACGTTCAGTGCCTCGGACGCCTATTTCGAGTTCCAGGAAGGCCCTCTCGATGCCGACGAGTCGATCCCGCTCAGGATAAACTCAGCCAACCTCCTCTACCATGGATACAAGAAGGTCAATGACCTCCTGTACTTGAAAGAGGAGTGCCCGCCGCTCGATATCGAGCTCAGCCTCTGCAGTGACCCTGAAGAGCTCACAAAGAGTCTCTCCATGAACGACACGGACAGGAGGATCATATCGTGCCTGAATGGCAGGCACCGATTGAAGGATCTACCCTCACTCGCCAATGCCAGCGAGATCGAAGTGATGAAGACCATATACGCACTCCTGAACATAGGGGCCGTCGAGTTGGCCGAGGAGCCCTCCACCGGCACGGACGAAACAGGGGCGGAGGTAGACAGCGAGATTCTCGAAAAGATCGAGGAGATGCACGACAGCTACAAGGACCGCGGCTACTATGGAATCCTCGGCCTGAGCGAAGAGGCCTCGGAAGACGAGATAAGGGAGGCTTACTACAGGGTGGCGAAGGAATTCCACCCTGACAAGTATTTCTCCCTGCAGTCGGCCGAGATCAAGGAGAAGATAAACGCTATATTCTCATACGCCACCGAGGCCTACGAGACCCTCTCCGACGAGACGAAGAGGAGGAGATACGACAAGTCCCTCTCGGCCGGGACGGCAAGGCCTCCTTCAAAGGCCGAGCTGGCGAGGGAGAGGTTCAATCAGGGAAGGGCGCTCCTGATGATGAAGAGTTACTCGGAAGCGGCAACCATGTTTGCCCAGGCGATCTACTTCGACGACTCCACGGCAAGCTATCACTACTATCACGGCCTTGCCCTGAGCAGGATGAACGATTTCAAGGAGGCGGCAAAGGCCCTCAACGAGGCCGTAAGGCTCAATCCCCGCAAAGCCGACTACATCGCCGAGCTCGGCCACGTCTTCCTCAAACTCGGGTTCAAGGCAAGGGCGCAGAACACGTTCAAGAGGGCACTCGAGATATCACCATCGAACGAGAGGGCTCTTGAGGGGATGCTCAAGACCGAAAAGGGCAGGAGATCGCTCTTCGGATCACCGGAGAGTTTTCTGCTGAAGATCACCCAGAAATACGGTCTGAAGAGGAGGAGATGAAGCTGGCGGATCACAGCTTAAGAGAGCGGGGCTTCTCTCAATCCTTGCCATCCTCTTCATGCCTGTGTGTAGGAGAACACGCCTCCTTGCCGTCTGGAGCTCAAGTAGGCACTCCGAGTTTCGGCAGCACGGCCTGAAAGATGAACCAGAGTGCGGCAACGAACCCGATGGTCAGGAGGAGGTCGCTCACTTCTTTGCGCCTTCTTTAGAGGCCTTCGTCTCCGACCGCCTCTCTTCGTAGTCCACGAATTCGAGCACTGCAAGCGGTGCCTGGTCCTTCAGCCTGGTCCTCGTCTTGACCACCCTCAGGTAGCCGCCGTTCCTCTTGCTGAACCTCGGCGCTATCTCTCCGAAGAGCTTTGCGATCGCGGCCCTGTTCGGCACGTACGACAAGGCCATCCTCTTTGAATGGAGGTCTCCTTTCTTGCCGAGCGTTACCACCTTCTCCGCGAGAGACTTCACCACCTTCGCCTTCGTTACCGTGGTCTCTATGCGCTCGTGCATGAAGAGGTCGACCATCAGGTTTCTGAAGAGCGCCTTCCTCTGGTTTGTATTTCTTCCGAAGTTCTTCTTGCGAACCCTATGACGCATCTTTAACCGTACCTCCCTCTGTCTGATACTTTTCGAGCACTTCCGGGTCGATCTTCATCCCGAAGTTGAGTCCCATGGTCTTGAGTATCTCCTTGATTTCGTTGAGCGATTTCCTGCCGAAATTCTTCGTCTTCAGCATCTCGAGGTCCGTCTTCTGAACGAGATCGGCTATTGTCTTTATGTTGGCGTTCTTCAGACAATTGTAGGACCTGACGGAGAGTTCGAGTTCGTCCACCGGTCTCAGCAGGTTCTTGTTGAAGTCGGAAGCGCTCACGTCGTAGACGTCGCCGCTGTCGTGCAACGTGTCTTCGGACGACTCCTCGGATTCATCGAAGATGAAGAGGTCGAGGTGGTCGATGAGAATGCTTGCAGCCTTGGTAACCGCATTCTTGGGCGTGAGACTGCCGTCCGTCCAGACCTCGAGCACCAGCCTGTCATAATCCGTGGACCTGCCGACCCTCGCCTTCTCCACGTGGAAGTTCACCTTTCTTATGGGTGTGTAGACGCTGTCTATGGCAATGACGTCAACGGGCTGATCCTTCTCCTTGTTCATCTCCGAAGGCACATAGCCCTTTCCCCTGGAGACGTAGAGTTCGGCCTGGAACTCCGCGTCCCTGTCGACTGTTGCAACAGGGAGGTCGGTGGTCAGGACCTCGAGGTTTGCCTCGCACTGGATGTCGGCTCCCGTCACCTCCTTCGGCCCCGTGACGTCTATCCTCGCCACCTTCTTGCCGTCACCGTACATCTTGAACCTTATCTTCTTGAGGTTGAGGATTACGTCCACCATGTCTTCCTTGACGCCCTTTATCGTGGAAAACTCGTGCAATACGCCCGGTATCCTCACCTGCGTGATCGCCGCCCCCTCGATCGAGGAGAGGAGCACCCTGCGCAGCGAGTTACCGAGTGTGGTGCCGTAGCCGCGCTCCAGCGGCTCGGCGATAAGCTTGCCGTAGGTGTTGGTAAGGCTCTCTTCTTCGAAGGCTATCTTATCAGGAAACTGAAAGCCTCTTATCTTCAAGCTCATTGGGCCTCCCTTTTCGTTATACGTTGTACGTTATGCTGTGATATAAACGTGTTCCCGTATTTTCGAGTTTTGATCATCGTTGTTATTGGTATCTCTGTTCATCACAAATAGGTCGAGGACCTACTTCGAATACAACTCCACGATCAGGTTCTCTTTCACGTCGAGGGCCATCTCCTCTCTCGACGGCACCCTGAGCAGCTTGCCCCTGAACTTCTCGGCATCGAGTTCCAGCCACTCGGGCAGCCCCCTGTGCTCGACCTTTGAAAGGCTCTCCTCGATCAACGGCATGTTGCGCTTGGATTCCTTGACCTCGATGACGTCACCGACCTTCACCCGGAACGAGGGGATGTCGACGACCCTCCCGTTTACGAGGATGTGCCTGTGATTGACTATCTGCCTGGCCTGCCGCCTGTTCGAGGCGAAACCGAGCCGGTATACTATATTGTCGAGTCTCAGTTCGAGAAACTGAAGCAGCAGCTCTCCGGTGACACCCCTCTTCTTCTGGGCCTCGTGGAAGTACTTTCTGAACTGCCTCTCCAGCACCCCGTACATCCTCTTGACCTTCTGCTTTTCTCTCAGCTGGAGCCCGTAATCGCTTATCTTCGTCCTCCTCGTGCCGTGCTGCCCCGGAACGTACTTTCTCCTCTCGAAGGAGCACTTGTCCGCGTAGCACCTGTCACCCTTGAGAAAGAGCTTCTCCCCCTCCCTTCTGCATAGACGACACAGCGAATCCGTATACCTTGCCATCGTTACACCCTCCTCCTCTTCGGAGGCCTGCATCCGTTGTGGGGAACCGGGGTAACGTCCTTAATTATGTTGATCTCAAGTCCCGTCGCCTGGATCGCCCTGATGGCGGACTCCCTTCCGGCACCAGGACCCTTTATGTAGACATCTATCTGTTTCATCCCCATGTCGATGGCCCTCCTCGATGCATTCTCCGCAGCTATCTGTGCGGCATACGGAGTGCCCTTCCTCGACCCCTTGAAACCTATGCTGCCGGCGGTCGCCCACGATACGACATTGCCGTTTTTATCAGTAATGGTGACTATCGTGTTGTTGAATGTAGTCTGGACATGAGCCACACCATAGGGCACGTGCTTCTTTTCCTTTCTCGGGCCCCTCTTACGCTTTGCCATTCTTACTTACCTCCCTTCTTTTTGCCGACCACGGTCTTCTTGGGTCCCTTTCTCGTGCGGGCGTTCGTCTTGGTCCGCTGACCCCTTACCGGCAGTCCCATCCTGTGCCTGATCCCGCGGTAACAACCTATGTCCATCAGCCGCTTTATATTCATGGAGATCTCCTTCCTGAGTTCTCCCTCAACCTTGTAGTCCCTGTCAATGACGGAACGTATCTTCACAATCTCGTCGTCGCGAAGGGCACGGACACGCGTGTCCGGGTTAATCCCGGTCTCGTCGAGTATCTTTCTGGACAGCGACCTCCCGATGCCGAATATCCGTGTCAGGCCTATCTCGACTCTCTCGTTCTTGGGTAAGTCAACCCCGGCAATCCTTGCCATCTCTCCTCCTTATCCCTGTCTCTGCTTGTGCTTAGGATTCTCGCAGATTATCCTGACGACGCCTTTTCTCTTTATCACCTTGCACTTGGCACATATCGGTTTTACTGAAGCCCTGACTTTCATCTCTCCTCCCGGGTATCGTTTTGCAGATGCAGTCACGCGTGACTGCACCTGCGACCTTATTTGTACCTGTACGTGATCCTGCCCTTGGTGAGGTCGTATGGAGACAGCTCCACGAGCACCTTGTCGCCGGGCAGTATCTTTATGTAGTGTATCCGCATCTTGCCCGAGATATAGGCAAGTATGGTCTGGCCGTTGTCGAGCTCCACCCTGAAAGTGGCGTTCGGAAGCGCCTCCACCACCGTACCGTGGACTTCTATGTTGTCTTCCTTTGGCATTTAAACTTGAATTATACCCCTTTCATGCCCACTTAGTCAATATCCTGGGCTTGTCTTTGGTCACGAGCACGGTATGTTCGAAGTGCGCCGAGAGTTTCCCGTCCGCGGTCTTCGCGGTCCAGCCGTCCGCGAGTATGGTCACGCGGTAGCTCCCCTCGTTCACCATCGGCTCTATGGCGAGCGTCATACCCTCCTTCAGCACCGGCCCCTTGCCGGGCGGGCCGAAGTTGGGAATCTGCGGCTCCTCGTGGAGCGACCTGCCGACGCCGTGACCCACGAATGCCCTCACAACCGAGTAGCCGTTGGATTCAACGAACCTCTGTATGGCGTTCGATATGTCGGAGACGCGGTTTCCAGGAACCGCCTTCCCGATGCCCTCGTACAGGGCCTGCTCCGTTATATCGAGCAGCCTCCCCGTCTCCTCGGATATCCTGCCCACTGGCAGGGTGACCGCTGCATCGCCGATGTATCCCTTGTATATCACCCCGAGGTCTACACTCACGATGTCTCCCTCGTGAAGCAAGACCTCGTCCGAGGGTATACCGTGTACGATCTCGCTGTTGACAGAGGTACAGATGCTCGCGGGATACCCCCTGTAGCCCTTGAAGGCCGGCCTGCCCCCGCGGCTCCTGATGACTTCCTCGGCGATCCGCTCGAGTTCCTTCGTCGTAACGTCCGGAGCCACAACGCTCCTGATGACCGTCAGTGCTTCCGCAACTATCTCAGAGGCCTTGGCCATCTTCTTTATCTCGTCCCTTGATTTTATTATAATCACGCCCTGCTACTCTGCACTACCCCCTCCTCCCCCTGACGCGGCCCTTCCTGAGGAACCCTTCATACGAGCGTGTTATCAGGTGAGACTCTATCTGGGAGACCGTATCGAGGGCCACGCCCACGACGATCAGGAGCGAGGTTCCACCGAAATAGAACGGCACGTTGAACTCTTTTATCAGTATCGTCGGAAGGACACAGACTATGGAGAGGTATATCGCTCCGATAAAGGTCAGTCTTGAAAGCACCCTGTAGAGGTATTCTGCCGTCTTCTGACCCGGCCTGATGCCGGGGATGAACCCCCCGTACTTCTTCAGGTTGTCGGCCACGTCGACAGGGTTGAACACTATGGCTGTATAGAAGTAACTGAAGAAAATGATCATGCTGACGAATAGGATCGTATAGGGTATGGTCCCGGGCGTGAGCTGCCTCGCAAAGGCCTGGACCCACGGGACCGAGATGAAGCCTGCAATGGTCGCCGGAAACATGATTATCGAAGAGGCGAATATCGGCGGAATGACCCCGGCGGTGTTGACCTTGAGAGGAAGGTGTGTCGACTGGCCGCCGTAGACCTTCCTCCCGACGACCCGCTTCGCGTACTGCACCGGTATCTTCCTCTGCCCCTTCTCGATGTATATTATGGCCCCGATGACGAAGACCATCATGACCAGAAGTGCCAAAAGCAGCATGATGGACAGTTCTCCCGCCCTCACGAGCCTCATCGTGCTCACGATGGCGTTGGGCAGCTGAGCCACGATGCCGGCGAAGATTATCAAGGATATGCCGTTCCCGATCCCGCGCTCCGTTATCTGCTCTCCAAGCCACATTATGAAGGCCGTGCCGGCGGTAAGCGTGATCATGGTCATCAGCCTGAAGCCCCAGCCCGGGTTCTGGATGAAGGCGCCCTGGGCCATGCTCTCGAGTCCGACCGCTATGCCGAACGACTGGACGATACTGATGAGGACCGTACCGTACCTCGTGTACTTGACTATCTTCTTCCTGCCTTCTTCACCCTCCTTGGCGAGCTTGCCGATGGCCGGGATGACGACGGTCAGGAGCTGAAGGATAATGGACGCGCTTATGTAAGGCATTATGCCGAGGGCGAATATGGTCACCCTCGAGAGAGCTCCACCGGAGAAGATATCGAAGAAATCCATGATCGCCCCGCCCCTCTCGGTCAGGAACTTGCTCAGTTCCTCCCCGTTGATTCCCGGGGTGGGGATGTGTGCGCCTATCCTGTAGACGGCGAGCAGGGCGATGGTGAAGAGGATCCTGTTCTTGAGTTCCTCGATCTTGAATATGTTCTGGAAAGAAGAGAGAACTCCCAACTATATCACCTCGGCCTTTCCGCCGGATGCGCTTATCTTCTCGGCGGCGGAAGAGCTGAACGCATGTGCCCTGACGGTCAGCGGCCTCGACAGCTCACCGTCGCCGAGGACCTTCAGTCCGTCCTTCACGTCCTTGAGTATGCCTCGTTCCACCAGGAGCTCGGGAGTTACGGTGTCAACGTCCTCGATCCTTGATAGCACCTTCAGGTTCGTTATCGCGTATACCTTCCTGAAGGGATGGTTGCTGAAGCCCCTCTTCGGCAGCCTCCTCTGAAGCGGCATCTGACCGCCCTCGAAGCCCGGACCCTTGGTGCCGCCGGAGCGTGACTTCTGTCCCTTGTGCCCCTTGCACGAGGTCTTTCCGTGTCCTGAGCCCGGCCCCCTGCCGACCCGCTTGCGCCTCTTCCTGCTGCCGGCGGCGGGCTTGAGTTCATCTATCCTCATTGCATGATACCTCCGTCGTAATCGATCTGCGGCATCCGGTCCTCATTCCCCCCTGACCTCCTCCACTTCCACGAGATGGGGAACCTTGTTGACCATTCCCCTTATGGAGGGAACATCGGGCTTTACGACCGTCTGCCCTATCTTTCTCAGCCCGAGGCTCCTGAGCACCCTTCTCAGCTTCTCGGGATTTCCTATGTAACTCCTCTTGAGCCTTATCTTAAGCATTCTTCACCGCCTCCCCGCTCTCTTCCTCGGACGACTTCCCCCTCAGCCTCCTCACGACCTCAGGGTCCTTGAGCCTCATCAGCCCGTCGATCGTTGCCTTCGCCTCATTGAACGGATTGTGGCTCCTGATGGACTTCGCGACGATATTCTCTATGCCGGAGACCTCGAGCACGGCCCTCACGGCCCCGCCGGCGATCACACCGGTGCCTTTCGGCGCGGGCTTTATCAGGACCTCCCCTGCACTGAACCTCCCGATGATGTCATGCGGTATTGTGCCGTTCTTGAGGGGAAACCTTATGAGCGTCTTCTTTGCCTGCTCTATCGCCTTCCTTATCGCCTCCGGGACCTCGGAGGCCTTGCCCTTGCCGAGACCGACCGTTCCGTTGCCGTCTCCTATGGCGACCAGCGCCGTGAAGGAGAACCTCCGTCCGCCCTTGACCACCTTGGAGACTCTATTTATGAAGATCACCTTCTCCTGTATCTCCAGTTCTGTCGGATCAATCCTCTGCACCATTCCTCCTTTTCGGTTTGCTCTTTGCTTATCAACGACTGAAGGTCGACACCCGGTGAGCTCCGGATTCACGGACGGCCGCTCCGGATACCGGCGTTCAATCGTCAATGCGTCTAAAACTCCAGGCCGCCTTCCCTTGCAGCGTCCGCCAGCGCCTTGATCCTGCCGTGAAACTTGAAGCCGCCCCTGTCGAAGACGACCCTCTTTATGCCCTTCTCCACGGCCCTCTTGGCCAGCAGAACGCCCACCTTCTTCGCCGCCTCGACATTTCCGCCGTGGGTGGAGAGGTCCTTCATCTCCCTGTCGAGCGTGGATGCGGCCGCCAGGGTCCTGCCCTCGACATCATCTATGATCTGCGCATATATATGATTGAGCGACCCGTAGACGGCGAGTCTCGGCCTCTCGGGCATGCCGAAGACCTTCTTTCTCACCCTCCTGCGCCTTCTCTCCCTTGCCTCTCTTCTCGTCCTTCTCAACTCAGAAAACCTCCACGTTTATTTAGGCGCGTCAACCATGGTTTCCGCACGTTATTTCTTGCCGGCCTTGCCGGGCTTGAGCTTCAGCCTCTCGCCCGCGTAGCGTATCCCCTTGCCCTTGTATGAGTCCGGCGGCCTCAGCGCCCTGATGTTCGCCGCCACCTGTCCGACGAGCTGCTTGTCATGGCTCATCAGCGTGACCTTCATCGGCCTCGCCTTGTGGTCGACCTCGGCGGTGACGCCCTCGGGCAGCGCAAACTCCACAGGATGCGAGTACCCGAGTGAGAATACCAGCTTGTCGCCCTTCGAGTCCACCTTGTAGCCCACGCCGACGATCTCGAGCTCCTTCCTGAAGCCCTCGCTCACCCCCTTGACCATGTTGGCTATGAGGCTCCTCGTCAGGCCGTGCAGGGCCTTCTTCTGCTTGGTGTCGTCAGGCCTTGAGACGAGTATGCTCTGATTCTCTATGTTCAGGCTCATGGAGGAGGGGAAGTCCCAGCTGAGCTCTCCCTTGGGGCCCTTCACCCTTATCAGGGTCCCTTCCACCTTCACGTCCACGTTGTTCGGTATCTCTACAGGTCTTCTTCCTATCCTTGACATCCCTCGATTCTCCTCGCTTGCAAGTGTTTGTCACATTGACATCGACTCAAAACGCGTCCAAGGCCCTGCATCACCAGACATAGCAGAGGAGTTCCCCGCCTATCTTGTCCCACTTGCAGGCCTTGTCGCTCTTGATCCCCTTCGGTGTCGAGAGTATCGCCAGACCGACTCCTCCCATGACGACCGGTACGTCCCTGTATCCTACGTAGACCCTCCTGCCGGGTTTGCTGACCCTCTTGAGGCCCGTGATGATACTCTGTCCGTCAACATATTTCAACGAGATCCTGAGGATCCCCTGCTTTTTGTCCTTGATGATCTTGTAAGCCCTGATGAACCCTTCTTCCTTCAGTATCTTGGCTATCTCCA
This sequence comes from Nitrospirota bacterium, assembly GCA_011051565.1. GTDB lineage: Bacteria > Nitrospirota > Thermodesulfovibrionia > Thermodesulfovibrionales > JdFR-85 > BMS3Bbin07. The sequence continues at coordinate 15,647 of DRKX01000189.1, forward strand.
ACTTCATGCGTGACGCGGGAATGTCCACCTTCTCAGCCCTGATCATGGTGGCATTCCTGATCCTTGTCAGCATATCAGCAACCGGGTCAGTTAACATGCCTCTCTCCTACCAACTTGATTTTGTTACGCCAGGGATCAGTCCCTGATGCGCCAGTGTCCTGAAGCATATCCGGCACATGGCGAAACGCCTCAGATATCCTCTCGGCCGCCCGCATATGAGGCATCGATTGTACGCCCTCACCTTGAATCTCGGGGGCCTCTTCCGCTTCTCGATCAAACACTTCTTGGCCATATCTCGATCACTCCTTACCTGTATACTGCAGTGTGGGCCTTACTCAGTCCTTGAACGGCATCCCGAGGTGCCTCAGCAGGGCCTTCCCCTCGCCGTCCGTCTCAGCAGTAGTACATATTATAATGTCCAAACCATGAACCATATCAACCTTTTCGTAGTCGATCTCGGAAAATATATACTGCTCCTTGACACCCATCGCGTAGTTCCCCCTGCCGTCGAAGGACCTCGACGTGAGCCCCCTGAAGTCCCTGATCTGGGGGATGGCGATCCTGATCAGCTTGTCGAGGAAGTCGTACATCCGGTCGCCCCTCAGAGTCACCTTGCAGCCTATGGGCATGCCCTTGCGCAGCTTGAATCCCGCGATCGACTTCTTCGCCTTCGTTATGACCGCCTTCTGTCCCGAGATCGCGGTCAGCTCTCTCTGTGCGGCATCGAGGAGCTTTATGTTCTGCATCGCCTCGCCGAGACCGACGTTGAGGACTATCTTCTCGAGCCTCGGCACCTGCATCACGTTGCTGTATGAGAGCTCCTTCATCAACAGAGGAACGACCTCCTTGAAATACTTCTCTTTCAAACCGGGAGTATATCTCTTCTCAGCCATTACTGGTCTATTACCTCCTTGCATCGCTTACAGAGCCTCACCTTGCGCCCGCTCTCCAATATGTGGTTGCTGATCCGGGTGGGCTTTTGGCACCTCGGGCACACGAGCATGACGTTGGATATGTGCAGAGCGCCTTCCTTCTCTATGATGCCGCCCTGCGTGTACTGCCTCGACGGCTTCATATGCCTCTTTATTATGTTCACGCGCTCGACGATCACGCGGTTCTTCTTCGGTATCACAGACAGGACCCTGCCCTGCTTACCCTTCTCCTTGCCAGCCAATACGACCACCCTGTCGTCCTTCTTTATCTTGAGTCCCATCTCTCCTCCATCTCATTCTCCTCCGGCAGACCGTTCGCGGCTTACAGCACCTCCGGCGCCAGCGAGACTATCTTCGTAAACTCCTTCCACCTGAGCTCTCTTGCAACAGGGCCGAAGACCCTCGTACCGATCGGCTCGCCCTGCGCGTTTATCAGCACACATGCATTCTGGTCGAACCTTATATAGGTGCCGTCCGGCCTTCTCGACTCCTTCCGGGTCCTGACAACCACGGCCCTTGCCTTCGAGCCCTTCTTCACGTTGCTGTTCGGTACGGCCTCCTTGACACTCACGACGATCACGTCGCCCACCCTGGCATATCTCCTTCTCGAGCCGCCAAGCACCCTTATGCACATCACCTTTTTGGCTCCCGAATTGTCCGCTACTTCAAGAATGCTCTGTACCTGTATCATCTCCGTCTCACTCCCGGCTTTCGAATTTTATGACATAGTCGGCGGAGAGGCCGCGACGCTCCCGTGTTCAGCCCCTCATGCACCCTTCTTAAGGACGTCCACGACGATCCACCGCTTGGTCTTGCTCAGGGGCCTGGACTCGAGTATCCTGACCGTATCGCCCGCCTTGCAACGGTTCTCCTCGTCATGGGCCTTGAACTTGGATACTCTCTTTATAAACTTCTTATAAAGCGGATGCTTGTACTGCTGGGTGACCGCCACGGTCACGGTCTTGTCCATCTTGTCGCTCACCACTTTACCAACAAAGACTTTTTTCGGCATGTCTACCTCTTCTGCTCTTGTTTGTAAGCCGCCGCCGCAGGGTTCAGGCGGCCTTCCCTCTCCCCTTCTCGGAGATCACGGTCAGTATCCGCGCGATATCCTTCCTGACAGCCCTGATCCTCTTCGGGTTCTGGATCTCGCCGGTCGCCTGCTGGAACCTGAGATTGAAGAGCTCCTTGCGCAGCTCCTTCTCCTTCTGGAGGAGTTCATCCACCGTCATGTTTCTGAGTTCAGAGGGTTTCAAAGCACGGCCTCCTCTCTCTTCACGAACTTGGTGGCCACGGGCAGCTTGTGCGACGCCAGCCTCAGGGCCTCCCTCGCCACATCCTCAGGAACTCCCGACATCTCGTACAGTATCCGGCCGGGCTTGACCACCGCCACCCAGTACTCGAGGTTGCCCTTGCCCTTGCCCATCCTCGTCTCGGCGGGCTTCTTGGTTATGGGCTTGTCCGGAAATATCCTTATCCAGAGCTTGCTGCCCCTCTTCACGTGCCTCGTGATGGCGACCCTTGCAGCCTCTATCTGCCTGCTCGTTATCCAGCCGGGCTCGGTCGCCTTGAGTCCGTACTTCCCGAAGGAGACCTCAGAGCCCCTGTAGGCCTTTCCTTTCATGTTGCCCTTCTGGGTCTTGCGGAACTTAACTTTCTTCGGCATCAACATGGCTTATGACTCCTTGTATTTCGTGTGCCGCGGCTGCACAACCAGCCTCCGGCGGCTATCGTCCGGCTCCGAGTACCTCTCCCTTGTACATCCAGACCTTCACGCCGATCACTCCGTACGTGGTCCTCGCCTCGGCAAAACCGTAATCTATGTCGGCACGGAACGTATGGAGCGGGACGCGTCCGTCCCTGTACCACTCCCGCCTGGCGATCTCGGCCCCTGCGAGCCGGCCCGCACACTGCACCCTTATGCCTTGCGAGCCGAACCTCATGGCAGAACCGACCGCCTTCTTCATCGCCCTCCTGTATGCAACCCTCTTTTCGAGCTGCATGGCTATGTTCTCGGCCACCAGCTGGGCGTCGAGTTCCGGTTTTCTCACCTCTTTTATGTCTATGGCGACCTGCTTGTCTATCATCGCCTCGAGTTCCTTCTTCAGCTTCTCCACCTCCACACCCTTCTTGCCGATGATGATCCCCGGCCTCGCCGTGTGGATGGCTATCCTGACCCTCTGGCCCTCTCTCTCTCCGACCCTCTCTATCTCGATCTTGGACACTCCTGCGTGATACAGCTTGTCCTTGATGTGTTTTCTTATCTGGAGGTCCTCATGGAGCTGCTCCGCGTATCCCTGCTTCAGAAACCACCTCGAGTCCCAAGTCCTTATTATCCCTATCCTGTTGCCGATGGGATGAGTCTTATGTCCCAAAATACACCCCCGCATTTGAAGTTGAGTTACGGATGACGAGTGACGGACCTGCCGACGGGGCTGACTTGACATCCGGATTAAAAGCCTTGACTTTCAAAATCATTCCTCCTCTGCAAGCACTATGGTTATGTGGCTCGACTTCTTCTTCTTTATGTTCGCCCTGCCCATCGCCCGCGGAAAGAGCCTCTTCATCACCGGTCCCTCGTCCACGTAGGCCTTCACGATCCTCATGTCCTCGGGCACGGTGACGTCCTTCTGCTCTGCATTCGCCATCGCGGAACGCAGCAGCTTCTCGACGAAGCGTGCACCCCGGTACGGCATGAACCTCAGGGCGACCATCGCCTCGCCCGCCTTCCGGCCCCGGACGAGGTCGATCACCCTCCGCGCCTTCCGCGGCGTGATCCTCGCATATCTCAACACAGCCTTCGATTCCATAGCCATCAACCCTTCACCCTTGTAGTCTTTTCACTCCCTGCATGCCCCTTGAAGGTCCTCGTGCGCGAAAACTCGCCGAGCTTGTGACCAACCATGTTCTCGGAAACGTATACGGGAATGAACTTCATCCCGTTGTGCACCGCGAACGTGAAGCCCACGAACTCGGGCACTATGGTCGACCTGCGGGACCAGGTCTTGATTATCCTCTTCTCTCCTGTATCGATCATCGCCTGAACCTTCTTCATGAGCTTCGGATCCACGTATGGACCTTTCTTGAGAGACCTTGGCACTTACGCCTCCTTTACATGAGACCGGCCTGCAATGCGGCCGTCCGTGTAATATTCGCCTGCCGTTCCGGCAAGACCCTGCATTCCTACTTTCTCCTCTTTACGATCAACCTGTCCGTCTTGCGGTTCTTTCTCGTCTTGACGCCCTCGGGCTTGCCCCACGGCGAGCACGCGGGCCTGCCGCCGGAGCTCCTGCCCTCACCGCCGCCGAGCGGATGGTCGATCGGATTCATTGCCACGCCCCTCACGCTCGGGCGCCTGCCGGCCCAGCGCCTCCTGCCGGCCTTTCCATAGTTGACGTTCTCGTGATCGACGTTGCTCACCTGGCCGACCGTCGCCATGCAGTCTATCGGCACCAGTCGCACCTCGCCGGAGCCGAGCTTTATCTGGGCATACTTCTTGTCCTTTGCAACGAGCTGGGCCTGGGTCCCCGCACTCCTTACGAGCTTGCCGCCCTGACCGTGCCTCAGTTCGATGTTATGGATGAAGGTGCCGAGCGGCATGTTCCTGAGCGGCAGGGCGTTTCCGACCTTTATCTCGGCCTCCGCACCCGACATGACCTGGTCGCCGACCTTGATCCCATGGGGTGCGAGTATGTAGCGCCGCTCGCCGTCGGCGTACTTCAGCAGCGCGATCCTCGCCGTCCTGTTCGGATCGTACTCGATCGTCTCCACCGTTGCCGGCACCCCGAACTTGTCCCTCTTGAAGTCTATCATCCGGTAGAGCCTCTTGTTGCCGCCTCCGCGCTGCCAGGCGGTCACCCTGCCCTGGTTGTTCCGCCCGCCGCGTTTCCTGATCGAGACACACAGGGGCATATACGGCTTGTCGGTCGTCAGGTCGCTGTAGTCGGCGACCGACATGAATCTCCTGCCAGGTGATGTCGGTTTGTATATCCTGATTCCCATCTCTGCTCCTTATTCTCCTGATCTCATGCGGTTACCCCGAGGCCGTGCCTCACCATCCGGCTCTCGCGCGCGCTAAACCCCTTCTATGAAGTCGAGCTTCTCGCCCTTCTTCAGTGTTATGATCGCCTTCTTCATGGCTGCGGTCCGTCCTATCGAACGACCCCACCTCTTCTTCTTTCCCCTGACGTTTATGGTCGCCACCTTGTCAACCTTGACCTTGAAGACCTCCTCGAACGCCTTCTTGATCTCGATCTTGTTGGCCTTCCTGTCCACCTCGACTATCAGCTTGCCGCCGGTCTCCTTCAGGTAAGTGGCCTTCTCAGTGAAGATCGGCCTCTTCAGAACATCGTGAGCGTCCCTCATCCTCCAACCTCCTGCACCTTCATGAGCGCCTCCCTCGTCATCAGCACGCGGTTATGCACGAGCAGGTCGTACGTGTTCAGGTCGGCCGCCCTCACGACGTCGACCCTCGGGATGTTCCTCGCCGAGAGGTAGACGTTGTCATCCTTCTCGGGGACCACCACCAGGACCGAACCGTTATCTATACCCAGGCCCTTGAGCAGTGCGATCATATCCTTCGTCCGCGGCCTGTCAAACTCCATCGAATCGACCACGAGGAGCTCTCCGTCCCTGAGCTTTGCGCTGAGAGCCGTCTTGAGCGCCAGCCTCCTCTGCTTCTTGGTCATCTTGTAGCCGTAATCCCTCGGCTGCGGGCCGAAGACGACGCCTCCGCCCTTCCAGAGGGGAGACCTGATGCTGCCGTGCCTCGCCCTGCCGGTGTGCTTCTGCTTCCACGGCTTCTTTCCGCCGCCGCGCACCATGCCGCGCGTCTTCACGGCATGGGTCCCCTGCCTCTGGTTGGCGAGGTAGTTGACCACGGCCTCGTGCAGGAGGTCCGCCCTCACCTCGCGGCCGAAGACATCCTCGGAAACCGTCACCTTCTCGACTATGCTGTTGTTCCTGTCTCTTATCTCTATCTCGGGCATTCTCAATCTTCCTTCCTGATCTCGACATATCCGCCGACAGGACCGGGGAGCGCACCCATTATGAGTATCAGGTTCTGATCCGGCTTGACGTCGACAACCGAGAGGTTCCTCACCGTCACCCTCCGTCCTCCCATGCGCCCGGGCATGCCGGTGTTCTTCCAGACCCTCGACGGGAAGG
>DRKX01000190.1 GCA_011051565.1 Nitrospirota bacterium
ACCCTGACGGGAAGCCCGTAGCGGCGCGCGAACTCGAAGTCCCTCTGATCGTGTGCAGGCACGGACATTATGGCACCCGTACCGTACTCCATGAGCACGAAGTTGGCGATATAGATCGGTATCCTCTCTCCGTTCACCGGGTTGACGGCGTATCGGCCCGTGAACAGACCGTGCTTCTCCTCCATGACGCCGTATTTCGACCGTATGAAGTCGAGTCCTTCGCCGTCGCCGGCGAGCGTTTCGGCAAGTGGATGCGTAGGGGATAGGCATACGAACGTCGCACCCCAGAGGGTGTCCGGCCTCGTGGTGTATATCCTCACGGCACCGTCGGCGCCGGCAAGGGGAAAGTCCATCTCCACCCCTTCGCTCCTCCCTATCCAGTTACGCTGCATGGCCAGGACATGCTCGGGCCATCCATCGACGAGCCTGTCGCAGCCCTCGAGCAGTTCCTCAGCATAGGCGGTGATCTTCAGGAACCACTGCTCGAGTTCCTTCTGAACCACCTCGCAGTCGCACCTCCAGCACCGGTCGTCGATGACCTGCTCGTTTGCGAGCACCGTGGCACACGAAGGACACCAGTTGACGAAGGAGGCCTTCCTGTAGGCGAGCCCGCGCTCGAACATCTTCAAGAAGAACCACTGGTTCCACCTGTAGTACTCGGGGCTGCAGGTGGCCAGTTCGCGGGACCAGTCGTAGCTGAACCCCATCCTCTTGATCTGCGCCTTCATGTACTCTATGTTCTCATACGTCCACTTCGCGGGGTGAACGCCGTGCGTGATGGCTGCGTTTTCGGCAGGCAGGCCGAAGGCGTCCCATCCCATGGGATGGAGCACGTTGAACCCGTTCATGCGCTTGTAGCGGGCGATCACGTCGCCGATCGCGTAGTTCCTGACATGGCCCATGTGGATCCTGCCCGAGGGATACGGGAACATCTCGAGACAGTAGAACTTCTCTCCACCTGTGCCGGCGGAAGAGAGGAAGGCGTCCTTATCCTCCCAGTAGGACTGCCACTTCAGTTCGATCTCAGCAGGTTCGTACTTTTTCAACTCCATCCTCCCTGAATTTCGAGTAGTCAATATAATATCATAAAGGCCGGTGCTACGAGAACAGAGGGGGCGCCGTCTCGTTGACAGGCTTCCGGGGTTTCTGCTATTTTTAGTAATGAAGAAGATAACCCCCCTGATCATCCTTCTCTCGGTCGTAACGGTCGCAAACTCTTCGGCTGCCTTCGAGACGAAAGGATTCCAGCCCGTGCAGCCCTACGGCACGTTCTCGACCCTGAGTGCATATACGATCGAGAAGGACAAGCCCGGCATCATGTTCTCCCTCGAGAGGTCGATCGAGCCCAACTTCTACAGGCTCTTCATCAACGCATCATACGGACTGACGGAGAAGATCGAGCTGCTGACGAGCATTCCCTTCATATTCGAGTACCGCAACACGGGTGGGATCGGAGACACGAGCATCGGCTACAAGTACAACATCGTGTCCGAGAAGCGCCTCGGACCCTCGATCTCCTACCTGATGGGGTTCTCGATCCCCGGCGACGAGACCTTCTCGACGCGCGGACGCGTCGGCGGCGCTCTGCTCGTGAGCAAGCGCCTGGGGCCGTTCAGGGGACACGGCAATCTCTTCTACTTCAAGTCCACCAGCTCGGACCTCGAGGACGAGGTGGAACTGAGGCTCGGGCTTGACCTCGCAGCGGCCCATAGTTTTAACATATTGAGTGAGCTGATAGTGAAGAAGAGTCACTTTTCCGAACGCATAGACCTCGTGGAGGGCAAGATGGGTTACAGGGTCAAGCTGTCTTCAAACTCCTACGCCGCCTTGGGCGTGGGTTACGACTTCAAGAACAGGAATCCAGAGCTCAGGATATTCTTGACGCTCAGCCTGTTTCCGCTGGATCAGGTCAAGGTGAAGCGGGTCTACGAAGAGGAAGGATCATGAGCCGGGTGCTGCGTCTGTTTCTGGCATCGGTCGCGATACTGCTGTACACCCACGGTGCACTCCATGCGTCTGCGGTCCCGGAGACCTTCTCCGGCATCGTGAAGCTGAGGGCGAAGAGCGTGGTGAACATAAGCACCACCCAGGTGATCAAGGAGAAGGTCAAGCCGTTTCCGTTCCTGCCCGACATGCCCTACAGGGACGAGGAGAAGAAGCTCAGGCGCCAGTCCCTCGGGTCGGGGTTCATAATCGACGAGGAGGGCTACATACTGACCAACAACCATGTCATAGACAAGGCCGAGGACATCAGGGTGAGGCTCTGGGACGAGACCGAGTACAAGGCGACCGTTGTGGGAAGGGACCGGAAGACCGACATAGCCCTCATCAAGGTCGAGGCCGACAGGCCGCTGCCGGTGGCGCCGCTCGGGGATTCTGACGCCATCGAGGTGGGCGACTGGATCATCGCCATAGGAAACCCCTTCGGCCTCGGCCACACCGTGACCGCCGGTATAGTGAGCGCAAAGGGGAGGGTTCTGGGCTCCGGCCCATATGACGACTTCATCCAGACCGACGCAGCCATAAACCCCGGCAACTCCGGCGGCCCACTCTTCAACCTCAACGGCGAGGTCGTGGGCATCAGCACCGCGATATTCTCGACATCCGGCGGCAACATAGGGATCGGCTTTGCGATCCCCATAAACCTCGCAAAGGACATCCTCGCCTCCCTGAAGGAGAAGGGCTTCGTCGAGAGGGGCTGGCTAGGCGTCACGATCCAGAAGGTGACACCCGAGATCGCAGAGAGCTTCGGCCTGAAGGACAGGCGCGGCGCCCTCGTCACCGACGTCACGAGGAATTCACCCGCTGACAAGGCCGGAATACAGCGGGGTGACATAATAATAGGATACAACGGCAAGACCATAGAGCAGATGCACGAGCTCCCGAGGCTCGTGGCCTCGACCCCTGTCGGCACCCCCGTCACCCTGAAGATTTTCCGTGAGGGCAGGGAACTGGAAGTGAACGTCGTCATAGAGAAGCTGGGCGAAGGGATAGAGACGCCCGAGCTCGTGATCGAGAAGGTCCTCGGCCTGAGGACCAAGACCATGCATCCAGCCATCGCCGAACAGTTCGGAATAAGGGACGGCGGTGCCGTGCTCGTGCTCGGCGTGGCCGAGAACAGTCCGGCACAGAGACAGAATATCCGGAAGGGTGACGTCATTATCGAGGTCAACCGCAAAAGGGTCACTTCAACCGAGGAGATGGCCTCCGTCCTCAAGGGGCTCGACACCGGGGATACCGTCCTGTTACTCATGAAGAGGAACAAGGGCTACATATACGTAAGCATAAGGCTGGAGTAGGGGATGTTTGACCTCGGAATGCAGGAACTCATCGTGATCTTCGCGGTCGTGCTGATCGTCTTCGGACCGCAGAAGCTCCCTGAGCTCGCCCGCTCGCTCGGCAAGGGGGTCGCTGAACTGAAGAAGGCCCTCCAGGGCGTCAAGGATCAGATAGATTCAGAGGTGAAAGAGGTCCGAGACCCTTTACACGAAGGGCTGGCGGAGACCTTCGAGAGGGTCGACTTCACGTCCAAGATATCCGAGAGCGATCTGCAACCCCTGAAGGGCAAGGCCGTCAACGAGGCCCCCAGTGGAGAGGGGACGGATGACGGTGCGGAGGCGGGGAGGAAGTCGGAGTAGATGACCGAAGACAAGCTCCCCTTTACCGAGCACCTTTCAGAGCTGAGAGAGCGGCTGATAAAATCCCTCATAGCCGTTGTCGTCGGCTTCGGCATATCCTTCTACTTCTCCGAGAAGCTCTTCAGCTTCCTCACGCTGCCGCTCAGGGCGGACCTGCGCCTGACGACCGTCTCCCCGTACATAGAGTTCGTTCCCAAGGAAACTCCCCTGCAGAAACTCGTCTTCCTCGCGCCTGCAGAGGCGTTCTGGATGCACATAAAGGTCTCGATGGTCGCCGGCGTCATCCTGGCACTCCCCGTGGTCCTATACCAGTTCTGGAAGTTCATAGCCCCGGGGTTGATGCCCTCGGAGAAGAAGTACGTGGGGCCGTTCGTACTGTCGGGGACCGTGCTCTTCCTCATAGGGGACGCCTTCTGTTTCGCCGTCATACTTCCCTTTGCAATGGGTTTTCTCCTCACATACAAGACCGCTTCGCTCACCCCGATGATCTCCGTCGGCAGCTATGTCGACTTCTGCCTCAAGTTCCTCCTCTCGTTCGGCGCCATATTCGAGTTGCCCATAGTCATACTCTTTCTCACAAGGGCCGGGGTCGTGACCCCCAAGTCGCTTGCAAAGAACAGGAAGTACGCGGTCCTGATCGCCTTCGTACTGGCAGCCATACTGACCCCCACGCCGGATGCATTCAACCAGACCCTCATGGCCGTGCCGATCATTCTTCTTTACGAGACGGGTATAATAATATCCAAGATATTTTCGAAAAAGGGGGCTTCAGATGAAGGGAATCAGGGGTAAGAGCATAAAGGCCATCACTTGGGACATAGCCGAAGGCTATGTCACCGTGAACCCGATATTTCTCAAACCTCTCGATATGGAAGTGATAAAGGAGCTCTATCAGGAGATCCAGCAGATGCAGACGGAGATACGCGGCGAAAAGTTCCCGTTCAATGACATCCAGGCGATAAGGCGGCGGAACATGCGGCTGCAGAGGCTCAACAGCGCCCACATGATCATCAGGAACTTCCTCAAAGAGCGCAAACAGCTCTTCACCTGATACACATGACCCACGCTCAGGAAGTAAAAGAGATCATCCAGGCGCTCGTCAAGGCGAAGAAGAATCTCAGGATCTACCCGGAAAACAATCCGGTCTATGCCAGGATCGTCGACGACATCCACTCGAGGATTACGTCCGTCTTAGAATACACCGGAGAACTATCCCTCAAGATCAGGCAGCACGACATTTTCTTCGACGGCGAGAGCGTGTATCACGGCGACGGAAAGGAGGAGAACCTTGCGCTCTTCTTCTTCAAGGACGGCGTCAGGGAGCTGACATTCAACAAGGGGCTGCCGAGGAACGAAATGGAGGACTTTCTCGGTATACTCGCCGTGGACTTCGACCGGGAGGCCCTCGACGACGACATCGTAACCCTCATGTGGGAAAAGGACTTCAGGTTCATCCACTACATGGTGGACGACTCCATACTGCTGGAAGACGAGACCTATGAAGAGAGGGCCGTGGAGGAGGCCAAGAAGGCGTCGCAAGACAACGAGGGAATACTGCAGGCATACAGAGAGGCCTCCAGCATCGAGGCGGGACCGGTGACACACGTCATTCCCATCACGGACGCCGATCTCGATCACATGATCCGAGAGATCGAAGAGGATACCGACGACAAGAGTATAAAGCTCATACACCTCCTCTTCGAGATGCTCTCACAGGTCGGCGATACCGCCGAATACGGGGAACTGGCGGGCTTCATAGGCTCGGCCCTCGATTTTGCAGTGCGGCATGGAAACCTCGATGCCGCGGTATATACGCTGGAGAGGATAGACGAGGAGACCGCCGGCGACGACTGCGAAAACGAGGTCCGTGCCCGCCTGGAAGACCTGAAGAGGTTCATGTGCTCGGAGGACTTCGTAAGCGGCATCGCCGAGGTGCTCGACGAGGGGACCGAGTTCGACGAAGCACTGCTGCAGAGGTTCGCATCCCTGCTGGACAGTGACGCGATCCCCTCCTTCATCCATGTCCTTGGAGAGTTGAGGAGCGCACAGGCGCGTAGGGCCGTGATAAGCATACTGTCGGAACTCGGCAGGAAAGACATACAGTCGGTGGCCAGGGGCCTCCAGGACAGGAGGTGGTACGTGGTGCGCAACATCATCTGCATCCTGCGGCAGATCGGTGACGCAACCGCAGTCGAGCATCTCGTGCGCGCCGTCAGGCACCCGGACAAGAGGGTCAAGAAAGAGGCCATACGAACTCTCGGTGTCATGGGAACGGCCGACGTCCTCCATGTTCTGAACGAATGCATCTCCGACGAGGACGAACTTGTCAGGCTGACCGCTGTGAGGGCCGTAGGACTCATAGGAACGCCTCTCTCCAAGAAGATTCTCCTCGACAGGGTGGCCGACAGGGGCTTCAGGGACAAGACGTTCAACGAGAAGAGGGAGTTCTTCGAGGTCCTGTCGAGGTGGAGGGATGACGACGTGGTCGCGCTGATGATCAGGGCCCTCAAGAGGAGAACGATCTTCAAGCGGGCCAAGAACACCGAAACAAGGGCGGCGGCGGCTCACGGGCTCGGCATGACCGGCTCGGCTGACGCGCTTGAGCCGCTCATGAAGCTGAAGAACGCGAAGAACCGCCTCCTGCGCGACAACGTCCAGGCGGCCATAAAGAGGATAACCGGTGAGAGAGAGAAGAGAAGTTGACCTGAGGCTCGCTGGCAAGACGATAATAAACCAGCTGGGCGTCGTGCTTAGGACCGGCCAGATTCACGACATCGACAACGTTGCCGTCATGGACGCCGTCGACAAGTTCATCAGGCTCGTAAACCCCGTGATAGAGGCCGAAGGCCTTCTGAAGATCGACGTCATAGGAGAGTTCTTCTACATAAACGACTCTCGCGTGAGATACCCGCTCGAGTACATGCTGAACTTCGACTACCTGCTGCGGGAGTTCCAGAGGAGGGAACTCGGCACGGTCGTCTTCGGGGCCAGGCTCGAAACCGATGAAATCAAGACCTTCCTGCGTGTATTCATGAGTTCCGCCTACTCCGGCACCCCATACGAGGCGATGGAGGCCTCCCTCGAGGAATGCACCAACATCCGTATCGACAGGTTGAAGAAGATAACGGAAGACGGAGACATGGATCAGAAGAAGATAGTAAAGAAGACCTACTTCAATGCCGTATCCTTTACGGAGAGCGTGATGAACAGGGTGAAAGCCGGAGAGAAGGTGAACATGAAGGTCGCAAAGAGGGTGGTTGAGTCGATGGTTGACCTCATACTCTCCGAGGAACAGTTGCTCGTCGGCATGACGGCCATCAAGGACTACGACGAGTATACCTACCACCACTCGGTCAATGTCAGCGTACTCTCGATAGCCATGGGCCAGAAGATAGGGCTGAGCCGCAAGGCGCTCACAGAGCTGGGCCTTGTCGCCCTGTTCCACGACATCGGCAAGATGGAGATACCGAAGGAGATACTTAACAAGCCCTCGGCCTTCACCGAGGAGGAGTGGAGTATCATAAGACGCCATCCATACCTGGGGGCCAGGGTGCTCCTCAAGCTGAAAGGTTTCGACAGGACCTCCATACGGAGCGCGGTGGTAGCATTCGAACATCACCTCCACTACGACTACTCGGGCTATCCCGAGGTACGCAATCCCGTGAAGCTCGACTTCTACACGAGGATCATCACCATCGCGGACCAGTATGACGCCATGACCTCATCGAGGGTCTATGCCAGAGTGCCGCTTGCACCCGACAGGGCGTTGCGTATCATAATGGAACGTTCAGGCAGCGAGCTCGACCCGGTGCTGTGCAAGTTCTTCACCAACATGATCGGTGTATACCCGGTCGGCTCCCTCGTGCTCCTTGATACTCGCGAGATGGGACTCGTCTACGAGTGCAACCCCCTCTTCGCCGACAGGCCGAGGGTCATGATCATCGTCGACGGCAACGGCAGGATGACCGAGGGGATCATCGCGGACCTGACCGAGAGGGATACTGAAGGGAGATATCTGAAGAGCATAGTAAAGACACTCGACCCCAACAGGTACCGGCTCAACCTTGCAAAGTACCTGTTATAGGCACGATCTCGATACAGGGTGCGCCCTGCCACTGAGGAGGAAGAGAGGACGGCATGACATGCCCTAATACCTGTAGTAACTGTCGGGTATCTGGGACGATATGAAGTCGACGGCCTTATCCAACATCACCCTCACGGCCTTCTCCATGGGAGTGTTCCTGTAAACGCTCAGGCCTGCACCGAGTATGCCGACTCCTCCCCACCCGGCACCGATCCCTCCCACCCTGAAAGATGATGCCTTTCCGTCGACAGTGGTGGTGTTTATGATCCTTCTCGTCCTGATGTCTATGATCCTCAGGTCCATCGATATGTATGCATCGTTCTTCCCGAACCTCACGCCTGCAAGCACGCCGGGCAGCAGACCGCCGGCTCCGACGCCCACACCGCCGGCCCTCGGCTCGAACGCCGTTACAGAGCCGAGTATTATGATATCCGCAGACTCCCATCCGCCGGCCTCGGGGGCACCCTCCTCCTTGACGTAGCCGCTCTGGGCGAGGTCCATCTCTTCTTTCAGCTCCTTGAGCTCTTCCCTGCCGCCGAGGACCACGAACCTGTTGGTCTTGAAGAGTCCGCTGATGAGCATGTCCCTTAAGCCATCACCTATCGCGCCCGCACACCTGGCGGCCTTGCACTTTATCCGCGCAACGGTTATCCGGGCCTTGGGACCGCTGTAGGCGGCGGCCTGCTGAACCGTGGGAGCGCCCGGCTGCCGCCGGACATCGGCGGTGGTCGATACGCAGGAACAGGCAAAGAGTGCAACGATGGCGATACACAGTGTCCTCATCCTCTCCGTGTTCACGTTTCAACCTCCAGCGCCGTCCCGCATGCTACCAGGGACTTGCAAGCTCGTCAGCGGTTATGGTCCTTATGGTTATGCTCCTCTTCTTGAGGGGCCTCCTGTCCTGCTCTATCAGGACTGCCTCGATCCCGTTCAAATAGAGGCTCTTCAGCCCCGAGACGTCGTTCTCATAGACAAGTCTCACACCGGTCGTCTGTCCATACCTGTCTACCACTATGTCTATTCTCCTCAGTGCCCTTATCCTGTTCTGTCCGATCTCGGTGAAGACCAGCCGTCCGCCGGTCATGTCGGGAAGGCCGAGCCCGTCTCCGGCGATCACGGTTACCTTCTTGGCATAGACCTGTGCCTCGTTGAAGACCGTCGCGTAAGCAGATGCATGAAACAGGAGCGGCAACAGGACTGCTGCAGTGAGTCTATTCATCGGCACCTCCCTACTGTACCCCGTCTGAACGCCTCGGACCCTTCAGTGCATCACGATTCTCCGGAAGAGACGAAGTCTTCCATGGCGTTGTCGATCTCGAAGACTATGAGCCCGGTCTTCAGGGCCTGGATCGAGAGTGGATTGGCCCCATCGACCATCCGCCTGAAGGAATCGATTCCGTAGCTGAAGAAGTTCAGCATCCCTGAGGGGTCATGTTCCCTGAGGAAGAGGTTGTCCTTGAGGAAGTCGACAGGGTTCCTGTAGAGCACGAGTACGTCCACCGGCGGTGAGGCCGGAGGCACGTCCTCACCTTCCGGGCTGAATACGGCCACTGCGAGCGTTTCGGCCCCCCTGTCTTCATGGAGGCGCAGGATGAAGTCCGAGAGCGGCTCGAAGAAGAACTCGTCAACCCAGCTCTGTCTCAACAAATCCCATGACAGCCTTTGCACTCTCGATAGCCTCCTTTGCGGTCTCCTCGTCGAAATAATCCTTCGGCGCACCCTTCTCGAAACAGTACGGATACCTTGACGGGACATAAAAGGTGTCCAGGAGGCGAGCCTTGTGCAGGAGCTGCTTCGTCGCTGTCTCGACCTTGCCCAGCAGGAAACAGACGGATGATCCCGTCGATGTCACGCCTCTTGCAGTCAGGAGCCCGGTGACGCCGAGCATGGCGGCATGATGCGAGAGGAAGCATGCATCCTCGTAGTAGCCGCCGCTCATCGAATGCTCCGCCGACGATATGGTCCTTTTTGCCTGGTCTATCCAGTCCGTAACCCTCATCTTCAACACCTCGGTCAAGAATTCACTTCTTCAGACGCCCTGTAAAGACGCCGCAGTCCGTCAACTCCTCGGTTTCGCCAGTATCTCGAGCACCCTCAGGTCGAGAAACCTCTTGGATGCAGCCGCCCTGACCGTCATCACCGTGTCAGCCCCCCTGCCGGTACCGGCCACGGTCAGGACCTCTGCGCCTTCTGGGACGAGGCCAGCGTCAACAGCCATCATCGCCATCTCGCAGCAGACCTTCGGCCCCTCGCCGAACCTCCTGAGAGACTGCGCAACCACGAGTGTCGGGTAGAGGCCGCTGAACTTCGAGGCGAATGCGGTCTCGAGGGAGTGGGTGATCATCGTTCCAGTATACACCCGCGCACCATTGGCCTCTATCTCCTTCACCGCCTCGGCGGGTATCTCTATGGTGTTCGGCTCCCTGAACCCCTGTGAGTGCGTCACCACGACCACGTTCAGTCCCTTGCCCTTCAGCGCCGCGCTGAAGCGGATACCCGTCTCACCCGTCGTGGAGGCGACGATTATGTCGCGTATGCCTCCGGCTGAGACGACGTCCTGGACAACCCTCAGGCAGTCGTCCGTGTTGTCACGCCCGGGCTTCTCGAAGTAAAGGACACGCCTCTCCATCCGCTTCCTCCTTTTTATCATTTATACCACACATAATGCAGAAGAAACAACCCCGGATTACGGAATACGAATCAAAGTGAAAGCCTGATCGCGTACGGAGGAATCACGTGCCGAGCATCTCTTCCAAGGTCGCCAGCACAGAGTCTGCAAGCGCAGTCAGGTCGTATCCACCCTCGAGGGCGAAGACCACGGGCGTATCCCCTGCAGCCGACAGGATGCCCCCTACGATACTCCTTATGCCGGCATCCGTCACCTGCATGCCGGCAAGCGGATCATTCGCATGAATGTCGTAACCGGCGGACACGAGCATGATGTCAGGGCCGAAGGAGGAGACGGTCTCTCCCAGCACCTCCGTGTATATCCCGGCATACTCTTCATCACCGGCACCCGAGGGCAACGGGACGTTGTACGTGAACCCTTCGCCTCTGCCCCTGCCCCTCTCCTGTCTGCTCCCGGTGCCCGGGTAGTGGGGATACTGGTGGGTACTGAAGTAGAATACCGTATCGTCTTCGTAGAAGATGTGCTCCGTGCCGTTACCGTGGTGGACGTCGAAGTCGACAATGAAGACCTTCCCGTATCCCAGGCCCTGGGCATACCTCGCTCCGACCGCCACGTTGTTGAATATGCAGAATCCCATAGCCCTGTCCGCCTCTGCATGGTGCCCCGGCGGGCGGACCGCGCAGAAGACCCTGTTTACGAGTCCGCTCCTGCACTTGTCGACCGCCTCCATCACGGCACCGGCGGCATGCAGGGCGGCCTCGAGTGATCCCTCGGACATGTACGTGTCGGCATCGAGATAACCCGTGCCGAATCGCCTGATTCTTTCGATGTAGGCAGGGTCGTGGACGGCGCCTATCTCCTCAAGACCAGCCCTTCGGGGCCTCAACCTGACGAGAGAGTTCCATATGCCCGAGCCCATCACCCTGTCGTGAATCGCCTTGAGGCGCTCCGGCGACTCAGGGTGCCACCCCGGCGGCACGTGATTCAGAAAGAGGTCGTCATGAACGAATCCGGGCTTCTTCAATATGGAGACTCCGTCTAAACCGTCAAGAGTTTCAGTTCTTCCACCCTGCCGTCCCTTATGCTGAAGGCGCGCACCTCGGGATCGTCGCTCATGAGACTGATGATAACGTAGGCAACGTCGTCATAGAAGGCGAGCCTTACATCCTTTGCCGACGGATAAGCCTCCGACGCCGGGTGCGAGTGGTATATGGCCGTCATCTTGAGCCCCTTCTCCCTGATGGCCTTCATGACCTGAAACTGCTCTCTGGGGTCCATGAAGTAGCTGACCGGTGAGTGCTCCGTGTTGACCATCTCGAAGACCTCGATGACCTCGTCATCCGAGCCGGCGAGTATCCCGCATACCTCCTCCGGAGCACCGGCACGGGCGTGCCGTATCAGCCTGTCCAAGTGACGCGCGGGGATTCGCAGGGATCTCATATGGTCAGGCGCCTGTAAGCAGCACGTTCCTGAACGGCCCTAAAAGTCGACCCTCAGGAGTGAAGTCGTATACATTATGCCGGAATTCCTCTTGCGGATCATGGGCGAGGGCACGGCGAGCCTCACCTTGTCGTCCCTTATCTCGACGAGACTCCTTGTTTCGGCGACACCGAAGAAGAGCCCTCCGAGCGTGCCTACGGCGACTCCCATGCCGAGCTTGGCCGGAAAGTCATCCTGGTCAACAAGGTAGATGGCGCTCCCAAGCAGGGCGCCGACCACAGCCCCATATAGCGCGTCCCTGAAGACTATCTCCCCCTCGGTCCCTGCAGCAGCTGCAACACCCTGAAACAGGAATACCAGAAGTACGGTGATCACTACGAGCCTCTTAAACATCAGGCAACCTCCTTTATCAACCCGCTATGCGTGACGGTAAGGAACGGCCAAGCCGGAAACCATGCCCCAAGCAACATACGGCCCGATTCACTTGATCCACACCCGGAATGTCTTCCGTGAGGCATGTGCTTGTCTATTTTAGCACGTCTGCGCAAAGGAAGTGAAGGGGTGCGGCCCCCGGGTGCACCGGTGCAGCACCTGGAGATATCCCCATCCGGGGACGTGCACTGCAGGGTCGGTTCCTAAGCGCCCGGGTTTCCGCACCTCACGAATATGTCTCCGGCCATCTCCCTGTCCACGGCTATCTGTGTATGTCCGAGCCTGAAGACATAAGAGGGGAACGTCTGTATCAGCTCTATGGATACACCCGGCAGTATGCCCATGGTCATCAGTTTCTGGAGTTTCTTGTTGTCCCTGGTATGGAGGTATGCCACCTTCCCCTTGGCGCCTCCTTCGAGGTCGGAGAGTCTCGACACTATACTCCTCGCCGATGTAGCGGAGCCGAGACAGCACCTCCCAGAAGGGATGGGACGGTTGTGGGGACAGGATTTCGGATGTCCAAGGAGCGTACAGATGCTCTCCTCCACCTCCCTGCGGAGGAGGTGCTCGAAGAGGCAGGCGTTCTCCTCCATGAGGGACCTGTCCAGCTCGAGCACGTCAACCATCAGGCGTTCGGCCAGCCTGTGTCTCCTCACGGCACTCTCGGCCTCTTCCATCCCCTCCTCTCTCAGCGTCACCGAGTCGGCGGAGAGGTCGATGTAGTTCAACGAAAGCAGTTCCTGAACCTCGGGGGCATCCTTCCCGGTCTTCAGTTCCTTCAGGCCCACGGCCTTCTCGCCCATCTCCTGTGTCATAATCCAGAGGTGTTCCAGTATCTCCTCAGCCTTGTCGCTTAGCCGCATCTCTCTTCTCCTTCCATCTTCTGAATATCTTCATGAAGCCGGGCTCCTTCGGAATCTCGTATCCGCAGTTGGGACACCTGAGGAGACTGCACCCTTTGGAGGCAGCACAGCCCTTGCAGGCGGGTGCACCCCCGGTGACCTCGATTCCGCAAAGCGGGCATCTCATAGTATCACCCCCAACCCGTTAAGGACGACGTTGACAACGTAGCCCACAAGGAATGCAAACGGAAAGATGAAGGCAGCCATTCCGAGCGCCGTCTTCAGTCCGCGCTCCTTTATGGTCATAGAGAGCTGCGCGATGCACGGCATGAAGAGGGCAATGGTGACGATGGATACCACGAGCGGTACCCCGCTGAGTACGCCCGCGTTCTTCAGGTCATAGAGGCCGGCCGCACCGAAATCCCGCCTGAAGAAGCCGTAGAGAAAGGCTGTCGCCGCCTCTTCAGGGAGGCCGATCCAGCCGGCGGGATAGGAGAGGATGTTCACCACCACGTCGAACAGCCCGGTGAGCCTCCCGGCCCATATGATAATGCTTGCCAGTATGAAGAGCGGCAGGACCTCCTTGAAATACCACTCCACCCTCGTGTAAGTCTTGGTGAAGACGTTCGAGAACTTCGGCCACCTGAGCGGCGGCACCTCCATGTAGAAGAGAGGCTGCTCGCCGGGCATCACCCTTGCCGCCAGGAAACCGACGAGAAGGAAGACCGTGGACATCACGAGCACGAATATCCCGAGGGCCTTTACATTGCCTGACAGGAGGGCGAGTATGACGCCGACCTGGGCCGAGCACG
The DNA here is from genome assembly GCA_011051565.1 of Nitrospirota bacterium. Classification (GTDB taxonomy): domain Bacteria; phylum Nitrospirota; class Thermodesulfovibrionia; order Thermodesulfovibrionales; family JdFR-85; genus BMS3Bbin07. The sequence continues at coordinate 13,878 of DRKX01000190.1, forward strand.
GGATCGCAAGCGCCAGGAGCAGTGTCGCTATGACCCTCTCACGCCTGGTCTCGAGCGTGCGGGTCACCATGGTGGCCATCGTGTCGCAGCCGAAACCGAGTACGACCGGGATCACGGCCCTGCCGTTGAGCCCTATCCTCTTGAAGACCCTGTCGATCAGCATGGCGAGCCTCGGCAGGTATCCCGTGTCCTCTATTATCGAGAACGCGATGAAGAATGTGGCCACGATGGGCAGGATGATCGCTATCGCATACCTCACGCCGAGGGTGATGATCCCGTAGTCGTTGACGAAGAGGTCCTGCAGCACCTTCCACGGGACGACGGCGGCCACTATCCTGTTGGCGGCGGGGTTTATGTACTCGCCGAACACCCTGTTTTCGAGAAAGTCCACGGCGACCTGCGCGCCGAAGACACCGACGAATTCATACAGCGCATATATCGCAATCAGGAGGAAGGGAATACCCGTCACCGGGTGCATCATCAGTCGGCTCAGCTTCTCCTTCAGGTCCGTCCCCCTCGATCGATCAACCGTGGCGGTCTTCTCCATCAGCCTGCCTATGAACCGCTGCCTCTCGATGGTCACGATGTAGTTGAGAGGTTCACTGAATCCCTTCCTCGTCCTCTCGACGATCTCCTCGATTGCCGAGCAGTCCGAGGCCTCTTTTTCCCTGACGACCTCCAAGATATCGTCGTCCTGAAGCAGAAGCAGCGCCACCGTCCTCTTGGAGATACCGTAGTCGCCCTTCAGCAGTTCCCCTATCGAGTGTACGGCGGACTCTATGGAGTCGCCATACCTGACGGGTACGCCGTCGCCGTGCCTCCTGCACCCGAGCACAGCCTCCCTCAGTTGATCCATCCCCTTGTTCTCGGTTGCAATCGTTGCCACGACCGGGATGCCCAGTTCACTCCGCAGGACGTCGAGGTCGATCCTCATTCCGAGTCTCTCGGCCTCGTCCATGAGGTTGAGATCGAGGACCACGGGCAGGCCCGCCTCCAAGAGCTGTATCGTCAGGTGCAGCATGCGCTCCAGGTTCTTGGCGTCCGCAACATGGACGACCACGTCGGGAGTCTCCTCCATGAGAACGGTCCTGGCGACACGTTCCTCTTCTGTTATGGGCAGCAGGGAGTACATCCCCGGGGTGTCGATCACCCCGACCTCCACGGAACCGAACCTCGCCCTGCCCCGGGTCACCTCGACCGTGGTCCCTGGATAGTTCGATACAGTCACATACTTGCCCGTCAGGTTGCCGAATACGACGCTCTTGCCGACATTCGGACTCCCCACGAGGACGACCTTCCTGAGGCCATCCAATTCTTCATCAATACTGCCCTGACATGTACACTCCGCCTTCTCCGGCATAAGACCTCCTCTCTTCAGACCTTTTCTCCACACGAGGGACAGTAGCGGGCACCTGCCGGCAGATCGGTCTTGCACTCCCTGCATGCCGATCTCCTGGCCGCGAGACTCTCCCCGCAATCTATGCAGTAGGAGTTTGTCTCTCGGTTGACAGCACCGCAGCCACGACAGCGTACGGTACCGGGCCGCAGGCCACCGTAACGGTCACTGCAGCCGTGCCTCTTGTTGTGATGCCAGTGATGGCCGTAGCCGAGCCCTCTTTCGAACAGATGCTTCAGAAATCCCATGACAGACCTCCATTATGGGTGCTTTTCAAAACAGCCGGCCGATGAGCTCAATATCCGAGATCGGCCTTTCTCCTCATGAACTCCTCCCTGTCGATCTCGCCCCTGGCATAACGTGCCTTGAGGAGATCGAGCGGGCCACCGTCATCAGCCCTCCTGCCGCTGATGAGCCACCGTATGATGAATACGGCCCCTGCAACAGCGAGTGCCCAGAGCAGCAGGGTAAGGAAGGGGCCGAGCCATCCGCAGCCCACCCCGAAATCATACACGATGTCACTCCACGCCCTACCATGCATTGCAGCCTCCGTATACTGCATATTTGAACAACCGTTCAGGTGAAACACTGAAAAAATACCCTACCTACATCTCCTCGACGTGCCTGAGGCATTCGTCGAAGAGGTTCTTGATGTGCACGTCGTCAAGGGAGTAGTAGGCCATCTTTCCCTCCTTCCTGTACTTGACGAGCCTCATGTTCCTGAGCACCCTGAGCTGGTGCGAAACAGCGGATTCCGTTGCACCGAGGAGGCTCGCTATGTCACAGACACACAGCTCCTCCTGCGACAGGGCGAATATCATCTTCACCCTCGTGGGGTCACCCAAGGCCCTGAAGGTCTCTGCAAGGAGCTGCACGGTCGATTCATCCTTCATCTTCCGCTCCACGGAGAGTACCTTCTTCCTGTCTACATAGGTGACCTCGCATGTCTCTTCAATCGTCTTATCCATCATCCACACCAATCATAAGTGAACAAGTGTTCAGTTGTTTAATGATAACAGTTCTCAACACGAATGTCAAGGGCAAATTTTACCTGGCCCCGTCCACGATCTCGAGTACTATCCTGTCCACCTCTTCCGCGGTCTCCTTGATCCCGGCCTCGGGGTAGAAGTCCGCGATCACCTTCGGTCTCAGTGCGCTTATGTAAGTCTTGCCGCCCTCCACGTAGACGCTTATGGGACACGGCAGCATGAGCGCAATCCTGACGTCGGCCTTGAGCACCTCGTTTGCATACCTTGCATTGCATATCTCGATGATCTTGAGCGGCTCCCTCTCGAACCCCTTGCCTGCAAGCGTCGCCTTGACGTCGTGGACATGGAGCACTCCGAATCCCTTCTCCTTGGCCCGCTCCAGTACAGCCTCAACAGCCTCGTCGAAACCCTTGTTCGTCTCGACCGTGTAATCAAACCTTTCCATTCTCAACCTCCCTGAACATCCAAGACATTGATCCACTCAGCACCTGAGTGCCCTGCAAGGCAGGGTAAGAAAACTCCACTGCGACACCGGTCCGCCTCGGCACGGCGGTTGCAGCAGGGGGGTCATCTCCCCATGAGCTGCATGTACCGTGCAATGCCGTTACGGGTGATCAGGCCCGTGACCCTGCCGTCTTCAGTGACGACGAGCCTTCCACGGTCCTCGCTCAGCATCAGCTCGAGGGCCTTTATGACGTCTGTCTCCGGAGAGACCTCCCAGCGCCTGCTGTGCGAGACCACTACGTCCGAGACCTTCACCCTTCCCCACTCTTCCCTCGGGACCTTCTTGATGTCCTTGAGGGTTATGAATCCGAGGAACTCCCCGCCGTCGAAGACGGGAAAGCCGCCGAAGGCGTACTTGAGAAAATACTGGTTGACCGCCTCGTCAATCGTGGCATCGGGTTCGATGGCGACGATGTCTGTGACCATCACGTCCCTGACCTTGATACCCGAGAGGGTCTCCTGTAGGCTCGCCTGCTGGTAGCTCGTCTGTGCGGCCGAATACAGGAACCAGCCGATGAGTATGAGCCAGAGGCTCCCCGGCACTCCCATGAAGACGGAGAATACGCCGAAGAAGATGAAGAAGAGAGCGATCCGCTGTCCGAAGGTGGCGGCCTTGCGCGTGGCATGGAAGAAGTCCCCGGTCTTCTTCCAGATGACCGACCTCAACACCCTTCCGCCGTCCATCGGAAAGCCCGGTATCAGGTTGAATATCCCGAGTATGAGGTTCAGCTGCGAGAGGTAGGAGAAGAGGGCCTTCACCCCGGCACCAGCGGCTACGGCATACAGCAGGAAGAAGACGCCGGACAGAATGAGGCTCGAGACCGGCCCTGCAATCGCCATCCTGAGTTCAGCCCTCGGGGTCGGGGGCTCCCCCTTCATCTGTGCGACACCGCCGAATATGAATAGGGTGATGCCGGTTATAGGTATCCTGTATCTCCTCGCCACGTAGGAGTGTGCGAGCTCGTGCGCCGCAACCGAGGCGAACAGCAGGAGCGCGGCCAGCGTGCCCTTGATCCAGTGAGAGGCCGCCGGCAGGTCGGGAGCCGCCTGTGGAAAGTAAAAGGTCGAGAGCGACCACGTGATGAGGCCGAAGACGATCAGCCACGAATAATGGACCCGGATGGGGATCCTCATGATCGTCGCCACTCTCCAGGAACCATGAAGCAATGAACCGTTCATCGCAGGCCTTCCCTCCACCTGTATTGTTCTTCAACCGATCCGTGCAACCTGAAAGGTCTGGCACAGTCGCTGATTCTCTGCCCCACGATCTCGATCCTCCGCAGGTCTCCCTCGCCCAAGCCTTTCTCAAAACAGTACTGCAGGTATCCAACCCTGGCGAAGTCCACGCCCATGACCTCACATGCCACCCTGTCAACGGCAAGGGGATCGGTACCCGATATGGCGATCCCGGTAGAAACGGGTGTACCGTGGACCGGGCCGTCGCCTTCCATCCCTTCGAAGCCGTCAATTACCGAAAGGTCAGGCCATATGCGTCCAGCGATCTCCGAGATATTTAAATTTATGCGTCTCACTCCCTGGTGCACAAGGGCTCTGTCTCCAGCATATATGCCGCCCATCACCGCATTCTTGATGGAGAGGGTGACGACCACCGTATCGTGTGTCTTCAACCTCGCAGCAGAGACCAGATAGTTGTCACTGTCGAGCAGAAGACTCGAAACCCTGACACTCAAGGTCCTTCCACGCCTGTCTTTTATGGACAGATACTCAAAGGGTCCTCTGTTGAGGTCTATCAGCTCAACACCGTACTCCCTGACAAGGCTGAAGAAGCCGAAGTTCCCGTATGCCTCCATTGTATCGCCGCAAGCCGCCTCTGCAACAACCACCCTGCCCGTATAAAACCCCATCAAGAAGTCGAGTATGCCCCGTATCTGGTCTGCATGGCTTGAAGCAAGCTGAACCGACGTGGAGACGAAATTCGGCTTTATTACGACCCGCCGCGATCGCAACCCCCGCCTGATTTCGTCGGAGACCAGTTCGAGGGACCTTCTTATGTTCTCCCTCCTGTCGTCCCCCTTTACAAGAGAAACCCTCGGCATGACCTCAGTCCCGCAGCCCGCGGCCTACAGAAGATACAGCCTGTTTCTGAGTTCAAACCCTTTCAGCCCTTCCAATTCCCTCCTCCCTTTATACTGGACCATCACCTTGTGAGTATCTCCCATTCCGAGCAGAAGCCCCTTGATCCTCGGAATAGCGGCCTGGAACGAGGGATCCGCCCTCAGCATCTCTGTGATGACCCTGTCTATGCCGAGCGAGACGAGGAACGTCCCCTGCGGACAGTATCCGACCGTCCTCAGCCCCATCTCCTCCCCCCAGTCCTTGAGGGAGGAGAAGTTGACATGCGCCGTGATATCCTGCTCCCCTACGTTCCGGTAGGGGTCCTCGTTGCACGTATGCCTATGATAACAGAGGAGCGTGCCGCGGCTCCTCTCCTCTGCATAGTATTCCCGGAAAGGGTAGCCGTAGTCAATGGTGATCACGAATCCCTCGGCAAGGGCACCGGCCACCTCCTCGAGAAACCCCCTCGCACAGAGGTTCACCTCGGTCCTGTAACCCGGTATCTCCGGTATCCTGTATCTGTCTATGTATTCAGCAAGCTCGGGAGTGCTCAGCGCTCCGAGGCGGTCCTCGAAACCGTCGCCGGTCACATCCACGTAGACCTCTCTGAAGACGTCCTCCTTCTGGATCAGGTGTACGGGAAGGGCGTCGATCAGCTCGTTCGAGACCACGCAGCCGCAGAACCGCTCCACAGCGGCGAGCGAGGAGGCCCACTGCACCAGCCCTCCATGGCCTGAGAGCAGCTCTTCCTGGGCCCGCCTCATGTGAGGGTTCCTCTCGACGATCACATAACGCCAACCGTCTCCCCAGTCGAATTCTCTCAGGACATACGAGATGATCCCCTCTGACAAGTACCCCCTGCCTGCACCGACCTCGACTATGGTGAACCCCGGGGGCTCCCCGAGGAGGCTCCTCATCTCGTCCATCTGGATCGCCAGCAGCCAACCGAAGACGGGGTGAAGGTGTGTTGACGTGTAAAAGTCTCCCCCCGGGCCGATGACCTCCCTTCCGGACATGTAGTATCCGTGCTCCGGCATATAGAGGGCCGCCTCCATGAACCTCTCGAAGGTTATGGCTCCCTCCAGCCGTATCATCTCCTTGATTGTCTCTTCGAGCATATCGACAAACACCGCTAAGTAGATTATACCCCAAACACGGCGGCAATATGCCCGTACAACCCGTTGACCCAATAAAAAAGTCACCTGTAGAGTCCCGGCACCCTCCGCCACTTCATCGGTGTATTCAGGTATAATAGAAGGCCCGGCAGGTGAGTATACAGCATCGGGGGTTGATATCCGGAATGGGAAGGATAAGGCTCATACTCTTCGACCTCGACGGCACCCTGGTTGACTCGTCGAGGGACATCACGAACGCCCTCAATCACGCCATCGCGCCCCTCGGGCTCGAGCCCCTGAGTGTGGAAGAGACCGTGCGGCTCGTAGGCGAGGGGATAACGAGACTGATAGAGAAGGCCGCGGGCGCCACCGACGAGGAGACGAAAGAGGATGTGCTGAGGAGATTTCTCGAGTTCTACGCCGGACACCTCACAGAGCACACGAGGCCCTATCCGGGCGTGCCGGAGACCCTCGAGAGGCTCGGCTCCTACAGGAAGGCCGTAATCTCGAACAAGAGGGAAGAGCTCTCCCGGAGGCTCCTTTCAGAACTCGGCCTCGACTCGCACTTTGCACACATCCTCGGCAGTGACAGCACGCCCGAGAAGAAGCCCTCCCCCCTGCCCCTGCTCACGGTCATCGAGACAGAAGGGCTGACCGCTGAGAACGCGCTCATGGTCGGAGACAGCGACCTCGACATCGAGGCGGGAAGGCGTGCAGGCGTCGTCACCGTCGGAGCGGCTTACGGCTACAGGCCGCTGGAGTCCCTGAAGGATGCGGACTTCCTGATGAGAGAGAGCCTCGTGGAACTATCCGGCATAATCGAGACCATAGAAGGCAGGGCTCTGAAGCCCGGGTGAGGGACCCGTGCCAGCACCCCTCACCCGGACTTGTTTAAGGTCAGTTCTTCAGATCAGGCTGATACATGAGGTTCTTGTCCATCTTGTATGTCCACGGCAGGCCCTCGAGGCGCCATCCGCCGATCATGCGCTGCCCGTAGAACGGACTGTTCTTGTCCTTCACCTTGTCTCCTTCAAAGCCGCCGAGTACATTGAAGACCTTGTCCGGCTTGAACCCGCAGTCGACCGCCGCCGTGGATGCAGGAATCGTCCTCGCCGCGCTCCGGCACAGCAGCAGCAGGGTGTCGGTCTCTGGATTGAAACGCGCCCTGAGGTCCTTGCAGAAGTTCTTGTTCAGGACCTTCTTGTAGCCCTTCTTGCCCACCTTGGTGGTGTAGAACTTCCAGGGGATGTTGTAAGCACCGACGGGATGGCCTATGTCCTGGTACTCGTACCTCGTCCTGACATCGACGAGGAAGGTGTTCTTCGGGTCTTTCCTGAGCATCTTGTAGGCCTCCTTGGGTGTCACGTCACCGCCCTTGTGCTTTCCCTTGACCGGATACACCTCCTGGTTCAGCGCAAAGGCGAACGAACTGAAGACAAACAACATCAGTGCCGCCAGGACAAACGTCTTCTTCACAAAACTCATGGTCTCCTCCTTTGGATTCCTTCAGATGTTTTCAAAGCCACGCAGGTCTCGACTGCAGAAAAAACCCCTCTTGATGAACCACCTCCTTTCCGGTAATGATCACGGCAAAGACTCTCTTTGATTTTATGTGTTCTCCTGTCCTGCAAAAAACGCACCACCGCACATACACCGCCATACAAGTATATCCTTACGCTGTTTTTGACACTCCAGAGACAGTATTTTGACGCCGCCCTGTCCAAAAAGGGACACCGCCGGTAGGAATCTGTTCTAAATCGGACAACGCTGGAGCCTGCAGCGTGTGCGGCCGAGCCGGAGAACGGCGGGCCGGGACTACCCAAAACCGCCCCTGATAAGTTATACTAATAACGTGTCAGACCTCATCTCTATAGTCATCCCCAACTACAACGGGGAGTCTACAATCGGAAAATGTCTTGAAGCAGCCTTCTCATCCAGATACGACAACTTCGAGGTCGTTGTCGTCGACGACTGCTCTTCCGACAGGTCCGTAGAGATCATAAAGGGGTTTCCCTGCAAGCTCGTGGCCCTGAAAGAGCGCTCCGGTGCATCGAAGGCGAGGAACGCGGGGGCGCGCAACAGCAGCGGCAAGCTCCTCTTCTTCATAGACTCCGACTGCATAGTGAGGGAGGATGCCCTGTCGGTGGCTGCAGCCTCGTATGCCGAGAACGGCCCGGACGTCGTGGTGGGCGGCACCTATACCCCGATGCCCTATGACGACAGGTTCTTCAGCGTCTTCCAGTCCGTGTTCGTGAACTACTCTGAGACGAAGAATCTCGAGAACCCGGACTACGTTGCGACTCACGCCATGGCCATAGATGCCGAGGCGTTCAAAAAGAGCGGCGGTTTTCCAGAGGTCTTCATGCCCATAATCGAGGACGTGGAGTACAGCCACAGGATACGGAGGGCCGGCTACAGGCTGAAGATGAACCCCGACCTGCTCGTACAGCACATATTCAACTACTCCTTTGCGAGGTCCATGAAGAATGCATTCAAGAAATCCAAGTACTGGACCATTTACTCGCTCAACAACAAGGACCTCCTCGCCGACTCGGGCACGGCCTCGGTCGAGCTGAAGGTGAATGTGCTGTCGTTCTTCCTGAGCCTCCTCTTCCTGCTCATGTGGGTCCTCACGCGGAAGAGCCTGCTGCTCTACCCCGTCCCGTTCATATTCGCAGCCAACATATTCGTGAACAGGCGGCTGATCCGGGCGTTCCACAAGACGAAGGGCCCGGTGTTCGCCGTCTTGGCGACGCTCTACTATATGCTGCTCTATCCACTCGCCGTAGGCACCGGCGGCATTGCAGGGTTGATCAAATACTACCTCTCGAACAAGAAGGTATACTGAATGACTTACTCTCCGTTCAGACATGTAGGGTCCATATTCTGGAAGCACAACCCCATACACCTCACCCTATTTCTGACGAAGCGGTGCAATGCGCGGTGTCCCTTCTGCTTCTACCTGTCGGCAGACAACTATGCGAGTGCCGAGGCCTCGGAGCTTACGCTCGCGGAGATTGAGAAGATATCCTCTTCCATGGGCAACCTCCTCTGGCTGGCCCTGTCCGGAGGCGAGCTCTTCCTGAGAAAGGACCTGTTCGAGATAGTCAAGGTCTTCTACGAGCAGAACAAGCCTGCGATAATCCTCCTGCCCACCAACGGCCTGATGCCCGACGTCATAAGGAAGCGTGCCGAGGAGATACTCGAGTACTGCAGGAACAGCGTCGTCACCATAAAGCTCTCGCTCGACGGCCCCGAGGAGGTGCACGACGCAATCCGTGGAGTCAAGGGCAGTTTCAAGAAGATGATGGAGTCCTACAGGGCGCTCGGCGAGCTGATCGACAGGTATCCCAACTTCGAGCTCGGCATCAACTCCGTCTTCTGCTCCATAAATCAGGACTACATGGACGACATCCTGGAGATAGTCGGCAGCCTCGACAAGATAAAGACCCACACCGTCTCGTTGATAAGGGGGGACGTATCGGACGGAGCACTGAAGGAGGTCGACACGGAGAAGTACAACAGGACGATCGAGCGAATGGCCGCTGACCTCAGGAACAAGAAGGCACCCACCTACAGGTTCAGGGGTGCAAGGCTGAAGGCGGCTCAGGACATCCTACAGCGCAGGCTCATCTACGAGACACAGGTGAAGAACAGGCAGATAATCCCCTGTTATGCCGGACGCTTGAACATAGTCATAACTGAGGACGGCGACGTATACCCGTGCGAGTATTTCTCGCCGAAGATGAAGCTCGGCAACGTCAGGGAAGACGGCTACGACATCAAGGAGATGCTGAAGGGCCGGCGGGCACGGACAGTCGTCCGTTCGATCAACGAGAAGGGCTGTTTCTGCACGCACGAATGCTACTTCATGATAAACATACTCTTCAATCCGTCCATGTATCCAGCACTTCTCAGGGAATACGTAAGGCTCTGATCAACCCGGCCGCGTTCACGACAGTCGCAACACATCGAAACCGCATACCGTCCGAACGGACTCAGTCCGAATGGATTCAATCCGAATGGATTCAATCCTTAACCGCCCTGCCCCTGCGCTCATAGACCGTCACCATGGTCCTGTACCTGAAGATACCGGTGGCCGAGCTGAAGACCCTGGATCGGCGGTATCCCCGCACCTTCCTGCGCACGTAATCCGGCAGCGGCTGCCCGACC
>DRKX01000191.1 GCA_011051565.1 Nitrospirota bacterium
GGCAGGGGTGGCGGCCGACGTGTACAGGCTGCTGAGCGGAACGGAGTACTTTCTGGTGGAGAACCGGCAGCGCAGTGCGGGTACGTTCGACGAGGGGCTGCCCGGCGATGGGCTCGCCATATGGCACATAGACGACAGCCGTCAGGACAACGACAGCGAGTGCTTTCCGCCCTCGGACTGCTCGGCTGCACACTACAGGGTGGCGCTCGTGCAGGCCGACGGAGAGTGGGACCTCGAGCAGCGCAACAACAGCGGCGACGGCGGCGACCTCTACCCTGGCTCAACGGGCAACACATCGTTCTCAGGCAGCAGCACTCCTGCCAGCACCCTGTATGACGGGACCGAGAGCCATGTAAAGGTGACCCTCATCAGCACGCCCGCCCCTACAATGACCGCAACGCTTTCAGCACTGCCCGAGCCCGACATCTCGGTCACGGACTCCTCGGGCCCGGACAGTGACCTCAGGGTCCCTTTCGGCGACGTGCCGGATACGCTGCATACGGTGACCGTGACGAATGCCGGAGACGCAGACCTGAACATAGGCCTGATACCCTATGTGACGGACGAGCCACAGCTGTTCGAGCCCTTCGTCATAACGGACGGCTGTTCAAACAGGACCATAACGCCGGGGGGTGCCTGTACGCTCACGATCCTCTTCAGCGATCCCGCACCCGAGACCGGAGCGTGGGGCAAGGTGCTCCGCATACCCTCGGACGACCCTGACGAACCCGAGGTCGTCGTGGCCATGTGCGGAACTTCTCCAGGTGAACCGTGGCCCTGGAGCGCCCCTTCGGGTGTGGACAGTGAGGCGTTCGAGATGGTGTCTGGTTCGTGCCTCCCGAAGGAGGGCAATCACACGCCGGGCAGGCCTGAGCCACTATCGCCCGGGGACGGCTCATCAGGCCTGGGGACCACGGTGACGTTCAAGTGGCTCGGAGTCTCGGACCCCGAGGATGATCCCGTGACCTACGAGATCGTCTATTGCGAGGAGAACGCTGGGACCATGGAGAACTGTGTGGCCGAGGAAGCGGCGGACCCTGCGGCGGGCGTGACCGGCGGCGTGCCCTATGCAGGGCTTGGAGCGGGTGCCGCCGGGGTGCTGCTGTTGTTCGGGGCGGCCCTCACGGCCGGCAGGAGGCGCAGGAGGCTGCTCGTCCCTGCGGCGGTTGTGATATCAGCGGCGTTCCTGCTCGTCTCCTGCGGCGACAGCGGGGTCTCAGGCATTGACGGCTCCGGAGACACGCCGGTCTTGAGCCATACGGTCTCCGGCCTGAGCGAGGAGACTGCATACACCTGGAGGGTCGTTGCAAAGGACGACAAGGGTGCTGCGGCCTTGAGCGCTGCAAGGAGCTTCACGACCGGGAACTGACACACCCTGCCGTTGATTTACGCCAGCGACCGCGTCTCCGTGTCCGGGTCCACGCGCACCGGCGGGATACAACAATCCGGGCCGTGCGGTCGATGGCCTGCCGGGCTGGTTGTTGTATAATAGACGTACCGTGCCCAGGAGACGGGCCCGGTTTTTCGATTGGAGGAGGTCGATCCGCGCCATGATAGGTACCCTGAGAGGAAGGCTCTTGCTGAAGCGGCCGGAGTGCATAGTGATCGAGACCGGTGGGGTCGGCTATGAGGTGAGCGTTCCCCTCTCAGTGCTCTCCGAACTGCCAGATGAGGGTGCGGAGGTCTTTCTCTTCATCCACACTAACGTGAAGGACGATGCAATAGACCTGTACGGCTTCCTCGATGAAAACGGCAGGAGGGCCTTCAGGTCGCTGCTCGGCATCTCCGGGGTGGGCCCGAGGCTTGCGCTGAACATCCTCTCAGGCTCGACTGTCGAGGACTTCCTGAGGGCTGTTGAGACAGAGGACGTTGGGCTGCTGACGAGGATTCCGGGAGTCGGCAAGAAGACCGCACAGAGGATAATCCTCGAGCTCAGGGAGAGACTCCCTGCGGCAGGGGGGAAGAGGGAAGCGGCCTACGAGGATACGCTGTCGGCGCTGATCAATCTCGGCTACAAGAAGGCCCTTGCGCAGGAGGCCGTCGAGAGGGCGTACCGGCGGGGAATCCGGGAGATTGAGAATCTCCTCAAAGAGTCGTTAAAATATCTGAACAGGTGAGATCAGCCCGTGGCTGTTCAGCCTATGGCTGTTCAGCCTGTGGGGCCGGCATTCGCTGAGGACGGGGGGTCTCTCCGGAGACTCCCTGTCAGCCGATCCGGGTGACATACGGTGAGTTCTGGAGGACGGACTGAAAGAGGCTGATGAGAGAGGGGTCGACCCGGGCGTGTCGCAGGACGACCTTCTCCTTGACGTGACCCTGAGGCCGAGGACCCTTGATGAGTTCATCGGCCAGGAGCGGCTCAAGGAGAACCTTCGGGTCTACATACAGGCGGCGAGACACCGGGGAGAGGCGCTCGACCACGTGCTCTTCTACGGCCCGCCCGGGCTGGGGAAGACCACGCTCGCGCACATCATCTCTAACGAGCTCGGCGTGGGCATAAATACGACGTCGGGCCCGGTGCTCGAGAGGCAGGGAGACCTCGCCGCCATACTTACGAACCTCTCGGACCAGGACATCCTCTTTATCGACGAGATACACAGGATGCCGAGGGTAGTCGAAGAGGTCCTCTACCCCGCGATGGAGGACTTTCATCTCGACATCATCATCGGACAGGGGCCCAACGCCCGCTCGCTCAAGGTGAACCTGCCGCACTTCACGCTCGTGGGGGCCACGACGCGGACCGGGCTGCTCACGTTTCCGCTGAGGGACCGCTTCGGCGTGATCGTGAGGCTCGAATACTACAGGCCTGAAGAGCTCGTAAGGGTTGTCAAGCGTTCGTCGGCCATACTCGAAGTGCACATAACCGATGAGGCCGCCTACGAGGTCGCCCGCCGATCGAGAGGGACGCCGAGGATAGCGAACAGGCTCCTGAGGAGGGTGAGGGACTTCGCGCAGGTCAAGGGCGACGGCACCATAGGGATCGAGATAGCACGGTACGCGCTCGAGGCGATGGATGTGGACGAGAGGGGGCTGGACGATATGGACAGGAAACTCCTGCTCACCATTATCGAGAAGTACGGCGGAGGGCCCGTGGGCGTGGACACACTTGCAGCCTCGGTGCGCGAGGACAAGGAGACGATCGAGGATGTCTACGAGCCCTTCCTCCTGCAGGAAGGCCTTATCGAGCGCACGCCGCGAGGCAGGCTCGCCACGCGCGGGGCCTACGAGCACCTGAAGATCGACGTCCCGAGCAGGCTGTTCTGAGCCCTGGACCACCAGCGTCAGGCCGCGGTCTGAGCGGTTCTCGGTCTTTTTCTGATCGCCGATACAACTGTGTTGCCTCTACGGCTGACTTTAACGGGGAGTTTAAGTATGCACTCGTATGCACGTGTAGTCTCAACGGTCATCGTGGTATTGTCCGTGGTGGTCTTTCTCCATTCCGGCGGAGCAGAGGCCGCCGGGCCGCCGGGCCTGTACGAGCTCTCGGTGAGGGTCCTGCCCGGGAGCGGCTCAGTGGAGGGCAGGGCGAGGGTCACGCTGCCTGATGGCCGCCGGGCCTCACTCAGGACGGACGGGCTCGACATAAGGACCTTGAAAATAAACGGCAGGGAGTACGGGCTCGGCGGAGACGCCCTCGAGGTCCTCGGATCTGGAAGGGGGGAGAGGGTCGTCGAGATCGAATACTCCGCCGTATTCAGGCCCGAAGGGGCTGGCGGAGGGATGGAATCCAGGGCGCGCAATGCAGTGGGTGCCTCTGCCGCCGTGCTGGTCAACGACTGGTATCCCGTGTTCGGAGGGTTGTTCGTCTACCGCCTGACCGCGGAGATGCCGGCGGAGTTCGAGGCCGTGTCGGAATCCGAGGCCGAAACCGTCACTGCCGGAGACGGTGTCAAGACCGTGAGGTTCGACTTCCCCCATCCGCTTGAAGGCATAACACTCGCTGCCGGGAGATACCGGGTGAGGGAGGAGCGGTTTCAGGGGGTCTCGATAAGGACGTACCTCTTCTCGGACGACGAGGGACTTGCCGGTCTCTACTTGGAGAATACCAAGCGGTACCTGAGGCTCTACGAGTCGATGCTCGGCAAGTATCCCTACGGGAGGTTCTCCATAGTGGAGAACCGCTTCCAGACGGGTTATTCGTTTCCCACGTACACGCTGCTCGGCTCGAGTGTGATCAGGCTGCCGTTCATACCGGAGACGTCGCTCGGTCACGAGATACTCCACCAGTGGTTCGGCAACCACGTCTACGTGGATTACGAATCCGGCAACTGGTCCGAGGGGCTTACGACGTATCTCGCCGACCACTGGTACAGGGAACTCAGGGGCGAAGGCGCGGCGTACAGGAAGAAGATCATGCTCGACTACATGAACTACGTCTCTGCAGGCGACGAGATACCGCTGAGGGACTTCGTCACCCGCGAGGACCTCTCCACGAGGAGCATTGGATACGGCAAGGCAGCCATGGTCTTTCACATGCTGAGAAGGAGACTCGGCGACGAGGCCTTCTTCAGCGGGCTTAGGGACTTCATCAGGGCGTTCAGGTACAGGGCCGCCTCGTGGGACGACCTGAGGGACTCCTTCTCGGCTGCTGCAGGCGGGCTCGACCTGGAGGGTTTCTTCACGCAGTGGGTCGACGGAAAGGGAGTGCCTGAGTTCGACGTGAGGGCACCCGAGGCGGTCTACAGGGACGGCTCATACCTGCTCAGGCTCAACATCGTCCAGAAAGGCGGTGAGTTCGCCTTCGATCTCCCCGCACGGGTGGAGACCGAGGGAGGCGGAGAGGAGGAGTTCGTTATAAGGGTGGACAAGGCCGACGTGCGGTATGAGCGGGCCTTTCCGGCCCGTCCGCTCAGGGTCTTCCTCGACGAGGACTACGATACCATGAGGAGGCTTGCCGAGAGGGAGGTGCCGCCCGTGCTCTCGGCCTTCACGGGGAGGAGGGACGGGCTGGTCGTCGTGCCCGAAGGTGATGGGAAGACCTACGCTGCGGCTGCGGACTTCTTCAGGCAGCAGGGATACACGGTCAGGACCGATAGGGAGGTCACCGACAAGGAGATAGCCGGGAGTTCCATACTGATAATGTCGGTCAAGAACAGGATATACAGGCGCCTCTTTGCGGACAGGCCCCTGCCTGACGGAGGGTTCGTGGTGAAGGTCTACAAGAACCCGCTCGATCCACAGAGAGTGGCCGTGGTCTTCGATGCCGAAGACCCGGAGGAGGTGCAGGCTGCCTTCAGGAAGGTCTTCAGGTACGGAAACTACTCGCTCCTCGTCTTCGAGGGCGGCAGGAACATATCGCGCGAGACCGCTGGCAGCGAATCGGGCATCTACATCGATCTCAGGCCGCGTCTCGACGCCGTCGAGACGAAGAGCACCATGGGGCTCGAGGACGTGGTGCGGGCGATAAGAGACAGCAGGGTGGTCTTCATAGGCGAGATGCACACGGCCTACGAGCACCACGTGATGCAGTACGAGATCATCAGGAGGCTCTACGAGTACAACGGCGGCAGGCTGGTCATAGGGATGGAGATGTTCCAGAGGCCCTTCCAGGAGTATCTCGACCAGTACGTACAGGGCGGCATCACAGAGGCTGAGTTCCTCAGGAAGACCGAGTACTTCGACCGGTGGGTCTTCGACTACAACCTCTACAGGGACATACTACAGTTCGCGCGCGCCAACCGCATCCCGGTGATGGCGCTGAACGTCAGGAAGGAGATCTTGAAGAAGGTCTCGAAGGGAGGGATCGGTTCGCTCACCGAAGAGGAGTACGCCGAGATACCTCAGGATATGGACATGACCAACCTCAGATACAGGGAGCACCTCAGGAAGGTCTTCGACATGCATGACAACAACAAGGAGAAGAACTTCGACTACTTCGTCCAGTCGCAGATACTCTGGGACGAGACCATGGCCCACAGCATCGCAGAGACCCTGAAGCAGTACCCTGAGACGCAGATGGTCGTGCTTGCCGGGAACGGACACGTGCAGTACTCGTGGGGCATCCCGGACAGGGTGAGACGCCTGACCGGTGAGCGCCCGGTCGTGGTCCTAAACTACGGCGGTGAGGGCTTCGACCGCGGGATCGCTGACTACGTGCTCTTCCCGAAACGGATCGAACCCCCCGAGAGTGCGCGGCTGATGGTCTCCCTCAAGAAGCGCGAGGCCGGAGGTGTGGTCATCGAGAAGGTGGTGAAGGGAGGCCCGGCCGCGAGGGCCGGGCTCAGGAAGGGCGACGTGATAACGGCCATGGATGGGAGGGCCGTCGAGGATGTGCAGGACGTGAAGATCGCCCTCCTTGACATCAGGCCCGGAGATAGAGTAAAGATAACAGTGAAGAGGAAGCGGTTCGTCTTCGGCTGGAAAGAGAAGAGCCTCTACGTGGAATTCTGAGAGTCGGAAGGAGTGTCGACATGTCATTCTTGATAGCACTGGCAGGCAAGGGCGGTACGGGGAAGACGAGCATAGCGGGACTGACGGTGAGGTATCTCATGGAGAGGAGGCGCGGCCCCGTGCTCGCGGTCGATGCCGACAGCAACGCCTGCCTGAACGAGGCCCTCGGCGTAGAGGTACATGCCACGGTCGGTCAACTGCGGGAGTCCTCGCTCGAGACCATACGCTCGGGCAGTGACAGGCCCGGCGGCATGAGCATGGAGGAGCTCTTCGAGTACCAGATAAACCAGGCCCTCATAGAGGCGAAGGGCTTCGACCTGCTCGTGATGGGCAGGCCGGAGGGGCCGGGCTGCTACTGCGCGGCCAACAACATCATAAGGAAGTACACCGACATACTCTCCGAGCGCTACCCCTACGTGGTCATCGACAACGAGGCGGGCATGGAACACCTGAGCCGGAGGACTACACACAGGGTGGACCTGCTGCTGATTGTGAGCGACCCCACCCTGAAGGGCATCCAGACTGCCGGGAGGATCAAGGACCTCGTGGACGAACTGAAGCTCGATATCGAAAGGAGCGTGCTGATCGTCAACAGGGTCCCCGAAGGAGGAGACGACACCCTCTTGAGGCTCGCCTCTGATGCAGGCCTCCAATGCGCGGGGCTCGTGCCCCAGGACGACAACATCTACGAATACGACCTCCAGGGCAGACCCCTGATCGAACTGCCCGGTGACTCGCCGGCCCTCGTCAAGGTCTACTCGATACTCGAGGGCCTCGACATCCCTTAGCCCTCACTTCATAAAATTATAATAATTTTAAATACTCCAGTGCTTTACCGCGGCCTCTGTTTTATGTTATCCTTTTCAACCCTGGTTTTCTACCTGAAACCCGCAGATTCCTGATAAGGGAGGCAAGGGGACGGTTTCAGGTGTCGGTCTTTTTTTCATCTCAGGAGCCCATTTCGGTTCCTTGAGGGATGACCGGCGGAAGGCCGGGGGTGAGCCATCTGCGGCCTCTTCCCGGGAGGGCTGGGGTGGACGATTTCGCCTGATCCGTTCAGCAGCCCGCTGCCTGATGGGATTTTAGTTGAAGCGCTGATGCCGGTTACGGATGAGGGATCGCCGGAGAGGAGACCAAAAACTTGAAGAAGGAGTCGTGAAATGCTTATTATCGGAGAGAAACTCAGCATAATCGCAAAACGTGTCAGGGAAGCCATGATGAAGCGGGACAAGGGTCCGATCCAGGAGATCGCCGTTGCGCAGAAGAACGCCGGTGCGGGCATGATCGATGCCAACATCGGCCCTGCGGAGGACGGCGGAGAGGAACTCATGGAGTGGATGGTCACCACTATCCAGGAGGCGGTCCAGTTGCCCGTCTGTCTCGACACCACGAACCATGCAGCGATTGAGGCCGGTCTCAAGGTGCACAACAACGACTACGGCACCCCCATGATCAACTCGACCTCGAACGACCCGGAGCGCTTCCCCATGCTCGAGCTCGCCGCCAAGTACAACTGCCTGATCATTGGGCTGACCGTCGGCAAGGGAGGGCTTCCAGCCGACGAGGAGGAGAGGTCGGCCATTGCTGCGGAGATCATGGCGAGGACCATGGAGTACGGTCTGCCCCTCGAAAACCTCTACCTCGATCCCCTCGTGCTGCAGATCGCCACTACACAGGAGCAGGCCGTTAAGGTGATAAAGACGATAAAGATGTTCCAGGAGCTGAACGATCCGCCCATGAAGACCGTCGTCGGTCTCAGCAACATATCGAACGGTTGTCCGAAGGACGTCAGGCACATCCTCAACAAGTACTATCTCGCGCTCCTCATGTACGAGGGACTCACTGCCGCCATTGCCGACCCGTCCGAGGTCATCGAGACGGTCAAGACTATAGACGTCATAACGGGCAAGACGCTGTATGCGCACTCGTACCTGGAGATGTGAGGGTGTTTCTGAATCACGATTCTTGATTCATGGGCGTGGAGCTTTGAATCTCGAGTTAACAAGCGAGGAGGAATAAGATGGCATTTGTACCACCAAAGGAGAGCTTTGCAGGCAGGGTCTTTCCTGTGACGATCGGAACCGGGGTCCAGCAGACCTTCGGGGGTGAGAACACCCTTCCGTTTCATTCCTTTGAGGGAGAGGTTCCGAACAGGCCCCTGATTGCATACGAGATACAGGACGTTCCTCCTGAAGACTGGCCCGAGACCGTGAGGAGGCTCTATGACGGGGTGAGCGACGACCCGGTGAAGTGGGCCAAGTACTGCGAGGAGGAGCTCAAGGCGAAGGCCGTCGCCCTGAGGCTCGTCGGCACGCATCCGGACAGCAAGGACCTCTCGGCTGATGATGCGGCCAAGACCGTGACCGACGTGCTCGGTGCAATAAAGGTCCCGCTCATCATACTCGGCAGCAACCACGTGGAGAAGGACTCCGAGGTCCTGGTGAGGGCGGCCGAGGCGGCCAAGGGGTACGACTGCGTGATCGGCAAGGCGCAGGAGGCGAACTACAAGACCATAGCCGCCGCGGCCATGGCGAACGGGCACAAGCTCATCGCCATGAGCGAGCTCGACATCAATCTCTCCAAGCAGCTCAACATCCTCCTCACCCAGATGGGCTTCGACAAGGAGAAGCTCATAACCGACCCGATGTGCTCGGCACTCGGTTACGGCCTGGAATACACGTACTCGGTCATGGAGAGGATAAGGCTCGCCGCGCTGTCGCAGAACGACGCCGTCATGCAGCCTCCGATGCTGGCGGACGTGGGGATGTATGTATGGAAGATAAAGGAGACGCAGGCTCCGGAGGACGTGCTTCCCGAGTGGGGCAGCCTCGAGGAGAGGGGCATCGCCTGGGAGGCCGTGACCGCATCGTCACTGCTTATGGCAGGCTCGGAGCTGCTGATAATGCGCCATCAGAGGGCCGTGGAGGCCGTGGAGCTCTTCGTAGACGAGCTCATGTAGGCGCAGCGCCCCTTATTCAGACGATAAACAGATACAACGGAGGTAAGAGATGGCATTAACCGGGGTTCAGATATTCAAACTGCTACCAAAGACCAACTGCAAGAAGTGCGGCTTTCCCACCTGCCTCGCCTTCGCCATGAAGCTCGCGCAGAGACAGGCCTCGCTGGATGCATGCCCTGACGTCTCCGAGGAGGCAAAGGCCACGCTGGGTGAGGCCTCGGCGCCCCCTGTCAGGCCGGTGACTCTCGGTGCCGGGGACAAGGCTGTTAAGATGGGCGAGGAGACCGTGCTCTTCAGGCACGAGAAGAAGTTTGTGAATCCTCCGGCCCTTGCTCTCGAGATCAAGGACACGGAGAGCGACGACGCAGTTGATGCAAAGATTCAGGACGTGGTCGGCTCCGAGATAAACAGGGTGGGGCAGCTGCTCAGGATAGACGCCGTATTCCTGAACAATGACTCCGGAGACGCCGGCAGGCTCGCGAGCCTGGCCGAGAAGGTTGCTCAGAAGGCGCCGGAGACGGCGGTGATCATAGGTACGGAGAATCCCGAGGCGGCTGACGCCGCGATAAAGCCGTTCAGCGGAAAGAACGCGATCCTCTACGGCGCCACTGAGGCGAACGCCGAGAAGATGGCCGAGGTCGCCAAGGCCGCCAAGGCCGTGCTGGGTGTGAAGGCCGACGGCCTCGATGCACTCTCGTCGCTTACGGAGAAGGTGAAGTCCCTCGGGGTCGACGACATGGTCATAGACCCGGGGGCCAGGTCTGCAAAGGAGATGCTCGAGTACAACACGTTCATCAGGAGGGCGGCGATAAAGAAGAACTTCAAGCCGCTCGGATATCCCGTGATAAACTTCGCTCAGCGTGACGACGCCCTGCATGAATCCCTCGTCGCAGGGCTCGGCATCGCAAAGTATGCGTCCATCGTAGTGGTCAGTTCTGCTGAGAAGTGGAAGAACCTCGCGCTCTTCACGCTGAGGCAGAATATCTATACCGACCCGCAGGTGCCCATGCAGGTGGAGCAGAAGATATACAAGATCGGGGATCCCACGCCGGACTCCCCCCTTCTCATCACCACGAACTTCTCACTCACGTACTTCATCGTCTCGGGCGAGGTGGAGAACTCGAAGGTGCCCGCGCACCTCGCCATCATGGACTGCGAGGGCCTGTCGGTCCTAACCGCGTGGGCAGCGGGCAAGTTCACGGGCTCGAAGATAGCGAACTTCATAAAGGAGAGCGGGATAGAGAACGAGATCAATCACAGGGAACTGATAATTCCGGGTTACGTAGCGATCCTGAGCGGAGCCATCGAGGAGAAGCTCGAGGGCTGGAAGGTGACGGTCGGACCGAGAGAGGCCAACGCACTGCCCGCCTTCCTGCGCTCCGCACAGGCTGCGTGAGGCGTGACGGCAGGGCCGTCCACTGTTGTAAACATATGAGCCTTCGGCTCACTGGGTGAGTGAAAATTACAGTCGTCCTCTCCGTCCCTCTCGCCAGGAGGGGTGGAGAGGATATTTAGATGAAACCAAGGAGGTAAGGGATGTCAAAGACAATAGCCTCGGCTGCTATCAGGGGGTCACATAAAGTCTTCAGGCAGGCGGAGGAACTGCTCCAGAAGGTTGTCGCAGAGAAGGGGGAGGACTACCACTTCGAGTTTCCGGACACCGCCTACGCCCTGCCGATGATCTACGGAATAACCGGATTCGAGGTGAAGACGCTCAAGGACATGAAGACCGCGCTCAGGATGACGCAGGACCTTCTTCACGACGAACCGGACGATAAGATATGGACGCCTTACCTCGGTGAGGCGCTCGACTCCGGAATGGCCACCCTCTTCGCCGAGGAGATATGGCTTGCATTGAGGTATATCGAGGGCCTGGAGCCGACGAAGGACCCCGAGACCGGCTACGTCTACAACGGTTTCATTACCGACACCATACAGCGTAACCTCGGCATCCAGCTCGTTGACGGAAGGATGCCGGGCTTTGCGGCCATCATAGGTGCGGCACCCGACGACGATACGGCGGTCAGGATCGTGAGGGAGCTGCAGGAGAAGAACATACTCGTCTTCCTCTCGGGGAGCTCCAACGGCGACAGTGTCACCAAGCAGCTCCTGAGAAAGAACGTTGAGCTCGGCTGGGACGTCTACATCGTGCCCCTCGGCACCGAGACCGAGCATACGCTCTATGCCCTCGACTGGGCGATCAGGGCCTCGATGATCTTCGGAGGCATGAAGCCCGGAGACTTCAAGGGCAATCTCCAGTACCAGAAGGACAGGGTCTTCGCCTTCGCCCTCGTCCTCGGAGAGCTCGACGACGTCAAGTGGGCCACCGGTGCCGGTGCCATCAACATGGGCTTCCCGGCTGTATGCGACACCGACGTGCCTGTGATCCACCCCACGGGCGTGTGTACGTATGAGGAGGTGGACAAGGAGCTCGACCACGACAAGATCGTCCAGAGGGCGATAGAGGTGAGGGGACTCAAGATACTCGTCGAAAAGCCCCCGATTCCGATAGCTTACGGCTCCGCCTTCGAGGGCGAGAGGATACGCAAGGAGGAGACGTTCATCGAGTTCGGCGGCACGCGCTCACCCGCCTTCGAGTGGGCGAGGCTCAGGGAACTCGACGAGATAGAGGACGGAAAGATAAACATCGTCGGCGAGAACTGGAAGGAGAGGTACGAACAGGGCGGCGTGATGCCGCTCGGCATACTCGTCGAGGTGGCCGGAAGGAAGATGCAGCCCGACTTCCTCTCCATAGTGGAACGGAGGCTCCACCACAACATCAACGAGGGCCAGGGCATATGGCACATGGGCCAGAGGGACATCAACTGGATAAGGATAAGCCACTCTGCGAAGCAGGCCGGGTTCGGCCTCGAGGACATAGCGAAGATACACCATGCGATGACGCACAAGAGGTTCAGCGCCATTGTGGACAAGGTGGAGGTCACACTCTTCACCGATGAGGAGGACGTCATCAAGTGGAGGGAGGCGGCGAGGACCGACTGGAAGATTCGTGACGAGAGGCTCGCGGCCCTCACGGACGAGACGGTCGACACCTTCTATTCGTGCCTCCTCTGCCAGTCTTTCGCACCGAGCCATGTCTGCGTCATAACACCCGAGAGGCTCGGCCTCTGCGGTGCCTACAACTGGCTCGACGGAAAGGCCGCCTACGAGATCGACCCCACCGGCGGGAACCAGCCGGTTCCGAAGGGCGAACTCATCGACCCGAAGTACGGCCGCTATACGGGTGTGGACGAATACCTGAAGCAGGCATCGGGCGGCGCGGTCGAGACTCTGAACCTCTATACGATAATGGAGAACCCGATGACCTCGTGCGGGTGCTTCGAGTGTATCGTCGCGATCATCCCGGAGGCCAACGGTGTGATGATCGTCCAGCGCGGACATACGGGCATGACGCCGATAGGCATGAAATTCTCCACGCTTGCCGGAACCGTGGGCGGAGGCGTACAGACGCCGGGCTTCATGGGGATCGGCGTGAACTTCATAACGAGCAAGAAGTTCCTCTTCGGCGATGGAGGCATAAAGAGGATCGTTTGGATGACGAAGGCGATCAAGGAGAGGGTGAAGGAGAGGTTCCAGCAGATCGCCGAGGCCGAGGGAGTGCCGGACCTCCTCGACAAGATAGCGGACGAGACCGTCTGTGAGGACTCGGAGAAGCTCGTCGAGTACCTGACGGAGGTCGGGCATCCGGCCCTCGAGATGGAATCGATAATATGATGATCGACCTTTGAGGGGTTGTGATCGACCGTGCAGGGATTCGGTCGAGAGTCGTCAATAACAGAAACGGAGGTTGAGATGTCTGAAAAGGTAATAAAAAGTGCCGACAGGGTTGCCGAGGAGATAGTCGAGTGGGTGGAGTCGCATGGCCTCGAGACCGCCTTTGAGAGGGCCGAGAGGCTGAAGCCCTGCCCGATCGGACACTCGGGTGCGTGCTGCAAGATATGCTTCATGGGGCCGTGCAGGCTCGTGGGTCCCGATGCCGAGGAGAGTGCCCAGGGTGTATGCGGGGCAACGCTACCGGTCGTGTCCGCGAGGAATTTCCTCAGGATGGTGGCTGCAGGCACCGCGGCCCACAGTGACCACGCGAGGGACATGGCCTATACGCTCCTCGAGGCGGCCACGGGCGAGGCCCCGGACTTTACGATAAAGGACGAGGGCAAGCTGAGGAGGCTTGCCGGTATAATCGGTATCCCGACGGGCGACAGGACGAAGGAGGAGATAGCGAAGGATGTGGCCGAGCACATCATCTCGCAGTTCGGCCAGCAGAAGGGGGAGATATCCTTCATCAAGAGGGCTCCTGAGAAGCGGCAGGAGGTGTGGCGCAAGTGGGGCATAGTGCCCAGGGGCGTGGACCGCGAGGTGGCCGAGGCGATGCACAGGACGAACATGGGAGTCGACCAGGACCCTGAAAACCTCTTGACCGCCGCGCTCAGGGTCTCCCTTGCCGACGGCTGGGCGGGTTCGATGTTCAGCACGGACATTACGGACATACTCTTCGGCACCCCCACGCCGAGGCGCTCGGAGGCGAGCATAGGGATTATGAAGGAGGACGAGGTGAACGTGGTGGTTCACGGCCACGAGCCCTCACTCGCCGAGATGATCGTCGAGGTCTCACAGGAGCCCGAGATACTCGATTATGCGAGGCAGAAGGGAGCGAAGGGGATCAACCTCGTCGGCATGTGCTGTACCGCCAACGAGGTCCTCATGCGGCACGGCATCCCCACGGCAGGCGGGTTCCTCAACCAGGAACTGGCCGTGATGACCGGCCTTGCAGAGGCGATCATGGTGGACGTGCAGTGCATCATGCCGGCGATCGCCCAGGCTGCGAAGAAGTTCCACACGAAGGTGGTCACAACATCCAACAAGGGCAGGATGCTCGATGCAGTGCACATAGAGTACGACGAACACAGGGCCAAGGAGGTGGCCAGGGAGGTGCTGAGGCTCGCCATAGACAACTATGCAAACCGCACGACCGAAGGCAGCCGGGTGCACGAGACCGCTCCTGTTATCGCGGGCTTCTCCCACGAGTACATAGAATACATGCAGGGCGGAAGGTTCAGGGCCTCGTTCAGGCCCCTCAACGACGCCATCATGGCCGGCAGGGTGAGGGGAGTCGTGGGCATAGTCGGCTGCAACAACCCGCGCATCACCCAGGACAGCGTGCATGACTACCTTGCGAAGGAGTTCATCAGGAACGACGTGCTCGTGGTATCCACCGGTTGCGGGGCCGCAGCCTGCGCCAAGGCGGGGTACATGACGCCTGAGACGGCGTTCGAGATGGCCGGACCGGGACTCAAGGAGGTCTGCGAGGCCATAGGCGTGCCCCCGATACTCCACCTGGGTTCCTGCGTGGACAACTCGAGGATACTGACGGTCGCCACGCATATGGTCAAGGAGGGCGGTCTCGGTGATGACATATCGGACCTGCCGGCGGTCGGTATAGCTCCGGAGTGGATGAGCGAGAAGGCCCTCGCAATCGGATGCTACTTCGTCGCTTCGGGCGTCTATGTCATCTTCGGCTCTGAGAGCCCGGTGGAGTCGAGCAGCCGGGTCAAGGAGATCATGACGAAGCAGTGGGAGGAGAGATTCGGCGGAAAGCTCGACTTCATACCCGACCCTGAAGAGATACTCAAGAAGGCGCTCGAGGCCATCGACAGGAAGCGCGAGGCCCTCAAGCTGAGAAAGTACGAGCCGGGCAGGTTCGGCACCGAGAGGAAGCTGATGTCAATGGCCGACAGGCGCAAGCTCGAATCCGCGGCGAGGCCGCATGAAGGGGTGAAGTAGGACTCGAAACTCAAAATTCAAGATTCGAAAAATCAGGATTCGATGATCGGGGGATGTTATGGACATAGAAGGTCTTGATGTCGAGAGAGAGATAGGAAAAGTCGGAAAGATAATATGCGAGCACGACAGGAAGAAGGGGCTCTTGATCCCCATACTCCACAGGATACAGGAGGACTACGGGTATCTTCCCGGCGAGGCGCTTGAGAGGCTCGCGAAGAAGCTCGACCTTCCGCTTGCCGAGATATACAGTGTGGCGAGTTTCTACCACCAGTTCCACTTCACGCCGAGGGGCCGCAAGATCGTGAGGATATGCATGGGAACCGCCTGTCACGTGCGCGGTGCCGGAAAACTCCTCGAGGCCCTCGAGAAACACTTCAATGTCGGCGTGGGTGAGACGACCGAGGACCTCGCCATGACGCTCGAGACGGTGGGCTGTGTCGGCTGCTGCGGACTCGCTCCGGTTGCCACCGTAAACGACGAGGTCGTGGGCGAGATCGGTCCGAAGAAGGTCGGCGAGCTGATCGAGATGATCGAAGAAGAGGAAGGGGAGTGAGCCTGTTCCACGGCTCGTAAGGTCGATAGGAAATCACAACTAAAACCCGGTGAGGAGTGATATGGCGAGACTGAAAAGTATAGAAGACCTGAAGAATCTCAGGCTCCTGCTCAAGGACGAGACGTTCAAGGAGGAGAAGGAGAGGGTAAGGGTCTGCACAGGAACGGCCTGTATGGCTTCAGGCGCGAAGAAGGTGGTCGAGGACCTTGAGAAGAAGGCTGAAGAGGATGGCCTTGACGTCGACATAGTAAAGACCGGCTGCCAGGGGCTCTGCCAGAAGGGTCCCCTCATGAAGGTCGAGCCTACCGGCTATTTCTACCAGAGGGTCAGGCCCGAGGACGCGGCGCGGATCGTGACGAACACGCTCGAGGCCGGCTACCCCGTGAGGCACCTCCTCTACAGGGACTCGATCATGCACGAGCCCTACGAGATGGCGGACGAACTGCCGTTTTACAAGAAACAGTACAGGATAGCGCTGAAGAACAACGGTGTGGTCGACCCTAACAATATCGAACACTACATTGCGGTCGGAGGGTATTCGGCCCTCGAGAAGGCGCTCGGCAGCATGACACCGGAGGAGATACTCGACGAGGTGGACAAGGCGAACCTGCGCGGGCGCGGCGGTGCGGGGTTCCCGGCCGGAAAGAAGTGGCGCCACACGGTGAATTCGCCGGGTGACATAAGGCTCGTGGTCGCAAACGGCGACGAGGGCGACCCCGGGGCGTTCATGGACAGGGCAATAATGGAGGGAGACCCACACAGCCTCATAGAGGGGATGCTCCTGTGCGCGCGTGCGATCAACGCCGAGTACGGTTTCATCTACGTCCGGCACGAGTATCCGCTTGCAGTGAAGAACCTGAGGACGGCCATAAGCCAGGCCGAGGAACTCGGCCTGCTCGGCGACAATATACTCGGTACGGACTTCAGCTTCCACCTCGACATACGTGAGGGCGCCGGGGCCTTTGTCTGCGGTGAGTCCACGGCCCTCGTCGCATCGATCGAGGGTGAGAGGGGATTCCCGAGGCCGAGGCCTCCGAGGCTCTCCGAGCCCGGGGGAGGCCTGTGGGGCTACCCGACCAACCTCAACAACATCGAGACTTACGCGTGCGTGCCCCCGATAATAGTTAATGGTGCGGACTGGTTCCGCTCGATAGGGACGGAAAACTCACCCGGCACCAAGGTCTTCGCCCTCACGGGCAAGGTCAAGAATACCGGCCTCGTCGAGGTCCCGATGGGGACCACGCTCAGGGAGATAATATTCGAGATCGGCGGCGGCATAATAGGCGATAAGAGGTTCAAGGCCGTAC
>DRKX01000192.1 GCA_011051565.1 Nitrospirota bacterium
CACCTTGCCCACGCCCTTGAGTTGGCCGACGTAGAAGGTATCCTGGCACAAAAGCTCGCCGGGACGGGTGCTCTCGACATGGCGCTCTTTGAAACAGGGGTTGGCTTTTTCGATGGCCCTGATTTGTTCAGCGGTCAATTCAATCTTCTGATCAAGGGCCTTTTCCTCGAGCTTGAGAAGCCGTTGAAACCTGGAGCCCATGTCGTGTTTGATGAGGAGCTTCTGGATGGTAGGACTGGAGACCGAGACCCCCATGAGCTTGAGCTGGTCACTCAAACGAACACATCCCCACATAGGGTTGGCAAGGGAGAGTGCAAGAATCTTCTCTACCACCTCAGGCGGGGTGGTTTGGGGATGAGACTTGTGGACAGGCGGGAGGTCTTTCAAGCCCTCGAGCCCATGGGTTTGAAAACGGCGCTTGTACTCGTAGAACTGCGTGCGGGATATGCCGCGGCGCCGACAGGCTTCGGTGACATTGCCCAAGGCCTCGGCTAGCTGCAAGGCGCTCAGCCGCTGTTTGGCCAGTTTGTTTTCTGCTGCTTCGTTCATGATCTTCCTCCTTTCCGGTTACTTTAACATAACCAAAAAACGTTCGGAAAGAAGATTAGCTGTACAAGTTAAGCAAATGTTTGTCACCGGAAATAATAAAGTCAGCATCAGCTGAAACTGCACACTCAAGAACCTTATTATCCTCAGGGTCATCAGCAATTACATTTAAAGGTTCATTCACGTGAACCAGAGACGACTCGAAAAATATCGTCTCCATAATCTCCGCCTGTAACGTTTCTGGAAAGTTGAGCTTAGGATAACTTACGACTTCTCTGAGCTCAGCCAGCATTTCAAAGCTTGTGTAATTCGTTACATCACCTTTTGTTACAAGCCTCACAACCTCTTCAGGTTTACCACGCCAGCCAAATGCTGATACCATCACATTTGTGTCAATAACTACCTTTGTTTTCTTGCCCACTCTATCGCTTCCTCAACAACATCAGGGTTAAGGCCTTCCTTTTCAACAATTTGTTTAACTTTTGCAGCAACCTCATCAAATTCAGGCTTCTTAAACAGCTTCTTTAAAAAAAGGGTATCGATTATTTTCTTTAAGTCATCGGGAGGTAGCTGTTCCAGTGCATTCAGTAATTGAGAATCATCAATTTCTATTACAGCCTTTTTCATTTTACCTTGCCTCCTCATCTCGATCGTTTGGTTATCTCATATATCCATACATAACTATTCTAACAAAAAGCAGCTTTATTTAATTATGTACAACAAACGGTTCACGGTTTTTATTCACTGCCCAACCACCTCCAGCACCGCCCAGCCGAGGGGTTATTCCTTATTTCTTTTGTTCATCAGCCTTTTTCATTAAAAATTTCAAATCACGTAAATCTCTGTCTCTAACTGTCTTTTTCATCTTTATTAACGTCTCCAAGCCACATACCGGAATTTCAACATTGTCTATTTCGAATCGCTCAAGATTATCCCAGACCTCCTTAAAAGAGACCTCTTCTCCGAGACGAGTCATGATATCGATGTAGAACTCATCTGGAGTTCCATACCTTATTACTGCATATTCTTGGAGATCCCCTGAAGTAATCTCATCTATTGACGGGTCATTATAAAGCGACTTTAAGGCAGATTTTAATTTTTCTATATTCTCGACAGAGTTCTCTACGAAAAGGTCAATATCTTCTGTAGTTCTCGGCAATCCATGGATTATAATTGCAAAACCACCGATCACCACGTATTTAACCTCATATTTGTTGAAGGTATCACATATTCTGACAAACTCTTTATCCAATTCTTGCACGGTCTTTCGCAGCCTCTTCTATAGTTCTGTATTTAGTGATTCCCCTTCTCACGGGCAGTTTCTTACCAAGCCTGAGAACACGAAACAACCTGAATGCCTTCTTAACCCATTCCTCATCAGGGTTCATATTCCATAAATCCATTTCTGCATCCTGAAAATCCTTATATTTCTTTATAGGCATAAGTTGTTACACCACCTCCAGCACCGCCCAGCCGAGGGGGATTAAACCATTGTTGTTTGCAGGTTTTGGGCTATCCGAGGCAAGCCAGAAGGTGGTGGCATGATTTTTGTGCAAATCTGACTTGTCCCTCCCCTGCATAATCTTTATATATCTGTTGCCTTCTATGGTCACAGCCTCTGCACCTGAGTGCCTGCCAAGACGGATAAGAAAAGCTGTATTCTTAAATTCGTCCTTAAATTTGGAGTTGGCATTTATTCCTCCCATGTGTTTTATGTCAAGTGATTCATGCAGCGGGGTGATCTCCTCTTTTAGATTTCTTGCATAATGCTTATGGGCGCACTGAAGAAGAAGTTTAAGGTCTATTTTCTGCAGTATTGGTGAGCCAGGCACAGGCTCTTCAACAGTTATGGTCCCCTCAAAGCGGCTTCCCACCTCAACTGTTTCAAATATCTGATACACCCCTCCTCTTCCTGCCAGGGTCTCTTTATCACTTTTTTGTTTCTTTCTGTTTACAGCATAAATGATTTTTGTTCTCACATCTCCAGCAGGCATCAGATCGGATATCTTTACCAATCTGAAGGGGTCCGAAGGAATCTTTTCTTTGCCTGCTTTTCTGGCGAGTAATTTTGACTCAAGTTCATCAGCCTTACCACGCCAGCCTTTTATCTCTCTGACAGCAGCCAGTGCACTCAAATATCCTGTTCTCAAAGCACCCTTAAGGGAAGAGCCTGGAATATACGGGAGATTTGCTTGTGAATTGAAGGCGGTCTTATGTATTGTAAACTGATTGATAACTGCTTTCTTATCAAACGTACCCATACTGAGAATCTTTCTATAGTGTTCGGCGAGATGGTCTGTTATCGCAACCTCCCTGCCCTTAACTGCCGGTTTATAAAATCTCTTTATGGCCTTAAAGATCGCCAGCAGATTATCTCCTGCGGTAATCCTTCCAAATTCCTCCCTTTCTTTTTGTGTTAATGCCTTGACAAAGTCCACAGGGTCAAATTCTATAAGTCTTTTCTTCTGTTCATCCATCACAAAATTAGTAGGCTCATAGACCTCGTCACAGCCTATATGGACCGGTGAAACAACATGAAGCCTTATCTTTACTGGTTTATTCATTTCCCATCTCCACCCTTAGTGGAATATACAAGGAGAATCCCTGTGTAACTGCCCTGGGCTCTGCCTTTGAGAGAGCAGAAACAGCTCTTCCAATGTAAGGTCTATTAAATATGCCCTTGTCTTTAGGCATCAGAACCGCTCCCTCATCCACCATTATTACCGGATTTTTAAAGGGATTGCCAGCCTTAGCAAGCATGTCTCCGTGTCTGCCAAAACGAGTAAAGGGAGAGAAAAACGCCTTGGAAATAAGCTCCTCTGCCGGAACAGATGGTGACAGAGTATAGCAGGCATTGGGGTCTTCTGCCCCTAACTGCATCAAATCCATTTTTTCAAATCCTTCGACAGTGAATCTGCCAAGTCCTGTAGAGGCGTCTCTACCGAATCCTGTATCTCCTATCCTCTTCAATGCCTCTACAACCTGTTCAATAGAAATATCCTCTCTCAGTCCAACAAATATGGCAAGTTCAGCATCCGGCATATAAACAACCTGGTCAACTGCATAGGGTGCAAACCGCCCTTCTCCAGTTGTTCCAGTGAGCCTGTTGATCGTGTTGTGTGGCTGGGAGAATTCCACTGTATAGGACTTAATGCCTTTCTTTCGCATCTGTCTCTGAAACCCAATGGTTTTTTCATCGGATAATTTTTCAAACAGTTCTTCATCATTGAAATATATACCAGGGGACTTCAGAGAGTTCAGGCGGTTATCAAGTCTAACAAGCATCCATCTCTTACCTTTAAGCTCTTTGCGCCTTTTAATTATCACAGCCTTATCCATGCCGCTGAGATCAAAAAGCAAGTCCAGTGGAGTGTCAGGACGTTTCAGGGCATACTCATTATCATTTATTTTTGGATATGCTGAAGAGGTGACCACAAAAGGATCTGTTGCATAGCCGGAAAGCAACTCGTCTATTGACTTACTAAACAGTTTACTGTCATAGGCTGCCTGCCAGCAGATGTGCCCAAAGAGTGTATCACCTTTAATGGGTGTGCCAAAACCGGACATGGGCTTTATAGAGATTACATATGTCCTCATTGACGCTTTTATCTCCTGTCAAAAGGGATTTAATACTTTGAATCCATCATTCATTTCCTTATCATCAAACGCAAACTCAATCCGTCCATATCCCCTGCTACCATTACCACCAAGGGCGTCGTGTTCAAGGAGTTTGAGTCCCTCAAGGAGTTTGTCAAACAATGCCCCGTCACCCGCATCGAGTATCTTAAAGGTCAGCGAGAACCTGAATTTTGTACCTTCAGGAACCCTCTCTATAAAACGGGGATTCTGGGCTACACCTCGTATTCTATCTATAGCATTCTCTGATTTCACCTCTGTTAACTGCCAGCGGTTAGTCCGGGCCAGTCCCTTCCACTCTTCATCAAGATAACAGTCTGCGAAATATGCCCTTGTGGGACCAAGATTGTACTCATCCTCTGTTTCACCTGCCCCTGTGCCGAATATCTTAAGTATTGCCTCTGCTTCTTTCTTCAGTGCTGGGTCATTCTCTACGCTCTTCAACGTCTTAAGGGTTACAAGCCCTCCTCTGTCTCTGTCGACAGGCACGAGTCCACTCTTATATTCAAGCAGTGACCGCACCTTGCCTTTTAATGATGAGCCCGGGATATATGGCTCAAGGGTATGGGGATGCTTTATCACCGGGCTGTCAGTGCCTCCGATGTGCATCTCCATATTGCCAGATCCAATATGCAAGCCGCTTTTAAGGGTGATGGTTCCCTCGAGTTTTTTGATCTCAAGAAGTTTCATCTTCTGCCTCCTCTATCCCTCTGTCTCTGGGGTCTTTCGCCTTTTTCGTCATAATATTTATAAAAACCCATAAATGCTTCAAACAGCCCTGCAAAAATTTCAAAATCCTCCTTATTGTTTACTTGATTAAGGGATTGATGAAGGAAATCCTTAAATTCCCTTGTGATCAGATCCCTTCCCATGGCATACGCTGCCTTTGCATTTAACATCTTCAGGTATGGTAAAAGCTCTCTAAACTCTTCGTCCTGCCTTTCAGGTGAGAGACCTTTGATGATGCTGTTGAATTTCAAGACTTCATCATAAAACTTTCTGAGCTGGGTTGGTTTGTTAGCCTTACCATTTGTTTTTATCTGACCTTCAAAGATTCTTTCTGCAATTTCCTGAGCTCTTGTTGAAAAGAGTTCAGGTTCAATGTTGCCGTTGGGTGTTCTTAACCTAATCTCCATATTAACCCCCTTTATCTTCTGTCATAAATTACTTGCCAGAGCGGTATCCTTAGGGTACCCCCGTGGTCTTCAAGCCATTTCGCAATTAACATTACATCCTCTATAGCCTCATGCCTTTCTTCACCTTTTAGCTTTTTGCCCACATTTCTTGCTATCGTGTATTTCAACCTGGCTCGCCACTTCAGGCATTCCATCTCTTCAATGTGAATGACTCCAGCTCTTGTGATCTCATCCTCCT
The DNA here is from genome assembly GCA_011051565.1 of Nitrospirota bacterium. Classification (GTDB taxonomy): domain Bacteria; phylum Nitrospirota; class Thermodesulfovibrionia; order Thermodesulfovibrionales; family JdFR-85; genus BMS3Bbin07. The sequence continues at coordinate 5,557 of DRKX01000192.1, forward strand.
GCCGCTTCATCTCTATCAGCTCGTTGATCCTGAACAGCATGGCATTGTTTATCTGTTCTTTGTTAAGCCAGTCATTAAGGGTCTTCTTGATCTCCTGTAGCTCCACAAAATCATTCCACTTTGCAGTTACTCCGAAGACAGAGATACGATTCCTGCCATTTGATTTAGACATATGCAGGGCCTTTTCTGATGTCTCAGCAAAGGCATGTACAGGCACTGACGGCTTATGCAGGGCAATGCCTGCCGAGATAGTGATATGTGAATTGTAGCAAACATACTTCCTGAAGGAATCATACAGAAATTCTGCAAAGTGGATAATCCTGTTCCAAGGCCCTATCAGAAAGAGGTCATCACCGCCGGCAAAGACTGTATAGATATCTTTGAACCCATTCTCACAGTCTGTTTTGAGTTTATAAGGCAGGAATATGGAGAAGTAATTGTTCATCTGCCTGCTCAGGGTGGCAAGCCTTGAGAGTGTGAGCCTTTCTCTTCTGAAGCCACATGCAAAGAGCAGGCCCAGGTTGTCCACATCAGCCTTCAGAATGCCGAGGGCCTCAATGCCCGTGAATCGGCCTTTTTTACCAGTAAAGTTCAGGGCCTTAACAGCAAGATGAGCAAAGGTCTTTGGGGTTTTTGCTTCTTTCTCTGTCTTTATCTGATCAATCATCTCGAGTTTCTTCTTCTCGCTCTTTCTTCCTGCAAAATAACGGTCATCATATAAATCATCATCTTCATACTTAGGCACATAACCATTCAGGAATTTTGCAGTTATATTTTTTGCAACATTGCCTTTTTCATCTATGCCGATGTTCCAGAGTTTTAAGAGCTCACCATGCCTCGACAGTTCCCTGAGTTCTCCGGGAACGAATGAAAGCTGATACTTACCGAATATCGGCTCTAACAGTTTCTCTCTAAGCAGGTGCGCTTCAGTAGTGGTGATCGCAATCTGATCATTCTTGACAAGGTTTTCACCTATAAGGGCATGGTCACGGCAAATCCTGCAGGAGTGATCGTCTTTTATCCTTGCATCCCTGTGGGCAGGCCTTCTGTTACAGAATGAACATATACCAACCTCGTTGTCGAAGGAATCAAGGTAGGTCTCTACACAGCCGCATTTTGAGATGTCAAATCTTGAATACTTCCTTCTATCCACACTTTTTGAAAGCCTCTCCCAGAGATCAGCAAAGTTGCCACTTACAAAGTCTTTGCAGGAAGCTTTCACTGTTGCAAAACCTATAGATGCCTGGCCATAAAAATGTTTGATTAGCCAGTTGTTGATGTCTTTCTCAACCTCAGAGACTATCTCTTTAGCCTTGGCAGTGTTATGTGCAAGCACTGTAAATTTCCCTGCTGCATTCAATATAATTGATGAAGGAGGCAGTTCAAGCTTTCTGCAGAGCATGTCAGCAGCAAGCTCTGAGAGAAGGGATATGTAGAAAGACCTGCCTCTCAAAAGCTTTGCAGACGCCCTGCCTGTTCCGGAACCCTCTGTAAAGATGAAGTCCTGAATGCCGTAAAAGTCTCCGCTTACAAGCAGGAATTTTTCAGTCTCATAGTCTTCTTTGATGGCATCAATATTCAGACTCCCGGTCTCATCATGATAGCGGTAGAGGGCAGAAGCAAGGGCAGATGTCATCCTGCTGTGATCATAAAGTGATACATCGGGTACAACATATCCAACAGTCGCAGCTGGAATGTGGGAGGCATAAATCATAAAAAGGCTGTCAAGATGCTCGAACCACAAAGGAATATTATCCTTATGGCTCAGTTTCTCAAGGTCACAGATGAAATTAAAGAACAGATCACGATACTCCCGGGATGCAATTTTACTGTCTACCTCCCGGATTTCTGGTGTATTCAATGGAAGTACATTCTCAGGCGACAGCTCCATTAGAGGATAGCGCCACTCGTAATCTTTTAGACTGTCGGATTTATAATTTCCATCTATCCTGAGTCCTTCAAAGAGCGTGAGCAAGCGGGTCTTCTTGTACTCTCTCACTTCAACTTCCTTATTATATTTTTCTTCAAACTCGGCACGATCGAAACCACTACTTACCCTGTCTGCAATGGCAATAATCCACTGCAGAGGACTCTCAGGCCTGTGATGACCGGCGGCAAGATTAACAAATGAGTCGCCCAGTCCCCACTCACCCCTATTAAACTGTCGCGGCAAAAATTTCTCGAAGTGATCGATAAACGCTGCGGTATAAACTGCGTGGCTGTGAGTAAACCTGCCTTCATAAAAGGGCTGGTAGAGAGCCTGATTGTTATTTATAAATTCATCAGAAGGGAAAAAACCAGCATCATCACTGCCTCTTTCCCCTTTTGCCCTCTCCGCAAACTTGCCTATGTCATGCAACAACCCTGCAAGGGCTATTTTATAGACCGTCTCTTCTATCATCCAACAATCTCCTGATCACCCCGCTCCCTGACTGGACGGGCTACGAGAATTTGCAGCAAAACCCGATGGCTGAGGTCTTGATATTCTCTTACTTGATAATCCATTTGCTTCCTTAGATCAATATTTTGAACTCAAAATTCAACATTCAAAATTCAAAACTCATACCTCAGAATCAAAATCAAAAAACAAAATCAGAAATAAGCTCGAAGCTTAGAATTCAATTAAAGACCTACACCTTTTTGAATCTTGAATTTTGAATCTTGAATTGTCTTGTAACCTCCTCCACTTCTTCTCTCCAGCTTTTGCGCTTTACATTATATTTCTCCCCCTTCATCCTGGAGTTCTTCAGGTAATCGATGAATCCGCTTAATTGGGCTGACACATCCTTGCAGATACTAAGGGAACGGTTGAAATCATCATCTGATATATAGCTGCGATCCCTGGCGATGTACAACTGAGTTCTTGTCTCGCCAGAAGAACCTTTTGCAATGTAAAGAAATTGGATAAATTCCGTATTCGAACCTCTCTCAAACCCTTCGGCTATGTTTGACATAATGGATACCGATGCCCGCTTAATCTGATCAACAAGGCTAAAATCCCTCCTGAACGGCTCTTTATCCGTCAGGTCGTAAATACAGTTAACAAGCTCCCTCGCCTTCTGCCAGACTGGAAGTTCTTCAAAGCTCTTCGGCATGACTTCTCCTTTGTTCAGAACTCAAAACTCAAGATTCGTCAAAGCTTCCCTTCCTTCAACTGCTCCCTTATATGCTTTGCCTTCTCCGGCATTGTCTTGTGGAAAAAGCCATCTCAGCTTTTCTTTTACAGTTTTTTCTGTATGCCTCTATCTCATCAGTAATGGCTCTATCTTCATTCTTCCACCTGTTTTTGATTTTTGATAGTACGCATCGGCTTTATTCCGAGGCCTGCCGGTCTTCTCCTTCATCTCGATAAGATATTTTAGGGGGACTACAGGTATAACCATATTCCCTGCCTTCATCTTTTCCCTTACAGCATACACCTTTTTGAATCTGATCAAAAGAGACCTCCCGTCGTCTTCTCACTCTATCCTTATCTTACTCTTTTCAACCCTCACACCGTGGCGGCTGCCTGCGTACTCCCTCTGTGAGGTGGTTATACAATAGCATGATGCCAGGGTCTCGTCCGCCAACTGTTCGGTCATCGCCTTCTTTATCTTGCTCATGGCCTGCCTAAGGACCTCCAGGCTCAGGCCTTCCCTGTATCTGCGAAGGATGTCGTCAACCCTGGAGGGGCATATTGTGTAATAGTCCTTAGCCATTTCTTCAAGGGCGGGCTTCGTTGCCATCTCGAGAAGGGATGGGAAGCAGTCGGTGCAGTCGAGGCAGTAAACCCTGTCAGGGTATCTGCAGCGGCTGAGCTTCTGCCTGAGGTATGCGGTGTATATCATGAGGTGCATGGGGGCAAGCCTGACCGTCTTCTGTCCGATCTTTACGGATCGGGCAGAGAGGTTTATCCTCAGCTCGGGCTGGACCATTGCAATGTCTATCTCTCTCTGTCCCTCTCTGACGAGCTCACTGAACCCTGTGCCGTTGAGGGAGAGCTTGTTCCTCAGCCTTATGAAGGGCAGCTCAGCAAGCGTTATCACAGCGTCGGCGGTGTTGAGCCTCCGGCCGTTTGCATCGATGGTCCTGTCCTTCTTCGGCTTGTAAAAAAACTGGGGACATGACTCGAATTCCGTGTTGACGAGCACGTGGTAGAGCCTGTCCCAGGGCCTGCCGAAGAGCTGCAGGGCGGCGCCGAGATAGAAGGACATGGTCTTCCTGCCTCCTGCAATAGAGCAGTGGAGCCTGGCCGATTGGTCCGCCGCCATCTCCCTGATGAATGAGGTTATCAGGTCGCCCATCAGCTCATTCTCTCCGGCGTTCCTAATGTCCTCAAGCTCGGTCCCTGTGGAGTCGACAGGCACGATGAAGGAGTCCGGGCCGAACTCTACGCGGCGCAGGCCGTATTCGCCGCAGAGTTCCTCCAGGATGCCGCGGTTGAGGAGGGCGTCCTCGACCACCGCCCTGCCCCTCTTCGTGGTTATCACATAGAGTTCGTCGGGGTGCACGGGCGGGTCTTCCATGGCAAGCGCACATATGGTCTCGGTAATCACCTGGGGGGTTGCACCTGCTATGAACACGAAGACCTCTCTGTAGCCTCTCCTCTGCATATGTCCAATTATATCCGATTTCCGCAAAAAACAGAAGAAAAACAATATTTCCGAAATATTTCTACACTGCCTCGTACCTCCCCAGCCCGAACGCCGTGCCCTTGCCCACGTGCAGGACCTCTCCGGCCCTGATCAGGTCCATGAACGGCCCAGTATGCCCACTGAAGGTTGCCTCACCCACGAATCCACCCATCTTCATCCGGGTCTTCTGCCGCGCAGAGTACCGTTGCCAGTCGTACCACCTGAGACTCCTATCTTCAACCTGCACGTGCTCTGCCGCCTTGATTATCTCCCTGAAATCCCAGCGCGGAGGCTCACCGTCACAGTGGAAGTAGTGCAGTAGGGAGAGCCTGCGCAGCAGGTTTCTGATCAGCATGTGGAACTCGATGTCGAGCGTCAGGCGACCGCTGTAGACTATCCTGGTGGGGGTGAGGAACCGGAGCGTCAGGGGGCCGGTTCCGGAAACGGACGGAGCGGGAAACGATATGTCCAGGCTTACAGGGTCGAATCTCCCGAGAGTGCGGGCCTCAGCGTCGTAGATGCTCATTCCGCTGCAGCCGACGTCCAGCAGGTCGAATCCCGCATTGCCCCTGCCGAGCCCTATTCGTCCGAGTTCGTCAAAGGCATAGACGAAATACGGGAGGTAGTCTATGGCCCTGCCTATGAGGATGAGGCCGAAGGTCATCTCGTCCTCAGGGGTATACCCCCTCCTGGTTTCAGGCGGTGGTTCGATGACGAACGGGTGGGGTGCGGACGTATACTTGCGCATCATCTGCGTGCCTTCAGGCGGGGGTGTTTCGAACACATACGCATAGACGCATCTGTCCCTGAGGAGGCAGTCAGCACACTCCTTGCGCTTCAACGCGCAGACCACGCGCCTGAAGGCATGGCCGAACCCGCCTCTCAGCGCAGAGCCCTTGTATGCCGGCAGCACCATGGGCTCACGCGGCCTCACCCTGAAACTGAATGACGCTGTCCTGATACGCGTGGCTGCCTCCCCCTCCAGTACAAGCACCGTCCGGCTAAGATCAAGTAAGGCCCGCCGGCCTTCGGGGAAAATACGACGGGGTCAGGCGTTCAGGAGCCTTGCCGCCTCAGGAGCGAAGTACGTGAGTATGATGTCAGCACCTGCGCGCTTGATCGAGGTGAGGACCTCCATCATCACCCTGTCGTGGTCTATCCAGCCGAGCCGGGCCGCGGCCTTGACGAGCGAGTATTCCCCCGAGACATTGTACGCCGCCACCGGGAGGTCGAAGTTCTCCTTCACGTCGGATATGACGTCGAGGTAGGAGAGCGCCGGCTTCACCATCACTATATCGGCGCCCTCCTCTATGTCGAGGGCGACCTCCTTCAGCGCCTCGCGCCTGTTTGCAGGGTCCATCTGGTATGACCTCCTGTCGCCGAACCTGGGTTCCGACTCGGCTGCATCCCTGAAGGGGCCGTAAAACGCCGAGGAATACTTTGCGGCATAGCTCATTATGGGCACATTGCCGAACCCTTCGCTGTCGAGCGCCTCCCTTATGGCAAGCACTCTGCCGTCCATCATGTCGGACGGTGCCACCACGTCGGCCCCGGCACGGGCGTGCGAGAGGGCCTCTTTCCGGAGGAGTTCGAGCGTCGGGTCGTTCAGGACCTCTCCGTCCTCAACAACACCGCAGTGGCCGTGACTCGTGTACTCGCACATGCATACATCGGTGATGACGAGGAGTTCCGGCACGGCGTCCTTGACGGCCCTGACCGCCGTCTGGACGACACCGCCGGGGTCCCAGGCCGAGGACCCGGTCTCGTCCTTGTGTTCGGGGATGCCGAAGAGTATGATGCCCGGGATGCCGAGGGAGTACGTCTCCCTTGCGGTCTTCACCACCTCGTCCACTGACTCCTGGCAGCAGCCGGGCATGGAAGGGATGGGCTTCTTTACGCCTTTGCCGAACGTGACAAAGATGGGGAGTATGAAGTCGTCAGGAGAGAGGATGGTCTCGCGGACCATCCTCCTCATCGTCTCACTGCTTCTGAGTCTTCGCGGTCTGTGTGTGGGGAACATCCGGGGGACTCCTCCGTGTGAGGGCCTATCCGCAGCTGCTGCAGCTCGGACCGCACGAGGGCTGTTCACCGCCCCTCAGGACAAAGCCCTGCACAGAGCCGTCGTCGACATAGTCGATCTCCATGCCGGACAGGGCGGCGGATGCGTCCTTGTCGACGAAGACCCTGAGGCCGTTCTGCTCCACTATCTCGTCATCGGCCTCGGGATTCTCCGCAATATCGAGCCCGTACGACGGAGCACAACCGCCCCCGTACAGCGAAAGCCTCAGGCCCCAGCCGTCCTTTCCTTCCTTGGCCAGGAACTCCTTGGCCTTGTCTGCAGCCTGTGATGTTATGGTGACCATAGCTTGCCTCCTTGTGTTAGTGTTATCATAAAATAGTAACCGTTCCACGGTGCAAAAAGCAAACACCGGAGCGAAGCTTGACTTAAAGACGGCGTTTTTCTTATCATTAGTGATGTTGCGCCTGTAGCTCAGTTGGATAGAGCGGAGGTCTCCGGAACCTCAGGTCAGGGGTTCGAATCCTCTCAGGCGCGCCAAAGCAATCGAACAGTTTTCAGATACCTTCGTTGCTTTCGAATATACCGTCAACACACGATGTGGGCCGTTAGCTCAGTTGGTAGAGCAGCTGACTCTTAATCAGCGGGTCGGGGGTTCGAATCCCTCACGGCTCACCACACTCAAGCATCCCTCCCCGAAGCCCGACCCCCCAGATGGAATTTTGCCCACCCGGGGGCAAGTATTTCTACCATGTAATAATCACCACTACCCGAAAGCCCGTCCTCCGGATGGAATTTTGCCCCGCCAAGCGTGTATTATAATGTGGACTGGACAAGGAGGGTGCAGACAATGAAGAAGGTACTGCTGACGGGAGCCGCAGGCTTCATCGGCCACAAGACGGCCCAGATGCTGCTCGAACGGGGTCACGAGGTGATCGGTGTCGACAACATGAACGACTACTACGACGCCAGGCTCAAGCAGTGGCGGCTCGACAGCCTCTCGAGTCACGAGAACTTCTCGTCCTTCAGCGCTGACATTACCGACCCGGACTTCCTCAACGGCCTGTTCAGAGGCGCCGGGTTCGACGTCGTCATAAACCTGGCGGCGAGGGCAGGGGTGAGGGCGTCCGTGGAGGACCCCTGGGTGTATCTCGACACCAACGTAAAGGGCACCCTCAACCTCCTCGACTGCTGCAGGAACCACGGCGTGAGAAAGCTCGTCCTGGCCTCCACGTCGAGCCTCTACGGGTTCAACGAGATGCCGTTCGTCGAGACCCAGAGGACCGACACACCCCTCTCTCCTTACGGGGCGACCAAGAAGGGGGCCGAGGTGCTCAGCTACAGCTACCACTACCTCTTCGGCATCGACGTAACCATACCGCGATACTTCACTGTCTACGGGCCTGCCGGAAGGCCGGACATGAGCATATTCAAGTTCATCAGGAACATCGACACCGGCAAACCGATCCCTGTCTTCGGCGACGGCAGGCAGACGAGGGACTTCACGTACATTGACGACATAGCCGAAGGGACCATCAGGTGCATGGAGCTCGGCGGCTACGAGATCGTCAACCTCGGAAACGACAACTCGGTGGAACTGCTCTACGTGATAAACCTCATCGAGGACGCCCTCGGAAAGAAGGCGGAGATAAACTGGCTCGAACGCCACCCCGCCGATGTAACCGCCACATGGGCCGGGATCGAGAAGGCGAAGGAGTTACTCGGGTGGACGCCGAGGGTGAGGATCGAGGAGGGGATAGAGAGGACCGTGAAGTGGTACGTGGACAACAGGGACTTCATTCTGTCGTTGAGGGAGGCGTCTTGAGGGTCCTGCGCGCGCTCCCGCTGTTAGTTGCCGCCCTGCTGATACTGGCCTCATGCGGCGGAAAGAAAGAGGTGAAGAAGGCTGCCCTGACCGGAGACGCCGCTATCGCGAAGGAGGCGATCTCTCTTGCAGAGAGCCTCAAGGATGCATATCTGCGCAGGGACAAGGCCGCGATGAAGGCCCTGTGCACGAAGAACGGCTACCTCGTGCTCATCGGCAGCATAAAGGACTTCGACTCGGCAGAGATCGAGTTCACGCCGACGAGGGTCGACATCGAGAACAGCCGCGTGCTGCTGTACACGCAGTGGCAGGGCAGGTGGTCCAGCAACGGCCGGGAGTTTACCAACAAGGGGCTCGCCGTGTTCGAGCTCAAGGGCTCTCCGCTCAAGCTCAACGACATACTGAGGGCGAATCCGTTCAGGCAGCCCGAGATGTGATCCCCGGCGGTCAATGGCAGCTGCTGCAGGAGCCGCCGCCGCTGCTGCATGAAGAGCAGCTCGACGACCCGGCGAAGGGCTTCTCGACTCCGCTCATGCCGAAGACCGACATCTTCTTCCTGACATCCCCGCTCTTGCACTCCGGGCACGTCACCTCCTTCGAGCCGAAGACGAGCATCTCGAACTCCGCGTTGCAGCTCAGGCACTCATATTCATATATCGGCATGCCTCTCCCCCTTCCGCGCGTATCTCACAGGATCGAGCCTTTTATATTATCATGTTTTCCGCACGGCTTACAACCGCGTGCGCCATCACCTAAGGAGCCCCTCCTCGACGACCTCGACGGCGTGGAAGACCCTCTCTCCGCGGATGGACTTGGAGAGGTGGAAGAGGCACCCCGGACAAGACGTGACGAGTATCTCGGCGCCGGACCTTCTGAACTCATCGACCCGGCTCCTCAGCATAGCCTCCGAGAGGTCCCTGAACGAGAGTGAAAACGTACCGGCGAGGCCGCAGCATCCGCCCTCGGTCTCCACGATATCGACACCGAGGGAGCCGAGCAGGTCCCTGGGCTCGGCGTACTGGCCCAGCCCGTGGAGTGCGTGGCAAGGGTCGTGGTATGCGGCCCTCACGTCGAGCACGTGGTTCGGGTCGATCATGCCGGACAGGAAGCTGACCGCGTCGACCGCCTCCACGGCAGCACCGGCCAGAGCCCCGTACTGCTCCCTGAGGGTGACGACGCACGTGGGGCAGAGTGAGACGATCGCATCGGCCTTCAGACCCCTGAGGGCCTCGACGTTCCTGCGCGCAAAGTCGCGCGCATCCGCTGCAAACCCCATGGCCCTCAGCGGTGCACCGCAGCAGACCTCCCTCTTCGGCAACACGACCTCGTAGCCGAGCGCATTGACTACACGGATGAACGACTCGCCAAGGTGCGGCGAGAGGTAGTTGACGCTGCAGCCCGAAAAGAGGAGCACGCGTCCCTTCAAGCTCCTCGTGTCCGCAGGAGCGAAGACCGTACCCGTATCCTTGAGCGCATAGCCCGCTGGCATCAGGGCCCCGCCTCCAAGCCCGACCCTGGAGAGCAGGGGACCGAGGGCAGGGCGGGCCAGCCTGAAGAACCTCGCGCTCAGCGCGGGCCTCTTCAGCACGAACCTGACGAGCCTCCGGAGCGTATCACCCGTCTTGTCCGTCCCCCTGAGCACGGCCCTGCCGTGGTACATCGCCTCGAGTATGTCCACGCCGGCCGAACACTGCCTGCTGCATGCGCCGCAGAGGAGGCAACTGAAGACCCTCTCCGCCACGGCCTGAGTCGGCCTGAGCTCTCCGGTCGACAGCGCCCAAAGCAGCCTAAGCCGCCCGCGCGGGCCGGCCGACTCCGCGTGCTTCAACGAATACGTGGGACAGGCGGCCTTGCAGCTTCCGCACAGCACGCACCTTCTGAGCTCTCTGCGGTACCTTTCCTCGGAATCCATCCTCTCTTCCAATCCTTCCCGGACTGCGGACCCGGCGCGCGGAGGGAACCGACCTACCTGTTGAGCCTGCCGCTTTCAAACCCCTCGAGGTCGAGGGAGACGTGCTTGTATCCGAGCCCCCTCAGGAACGAGACCACCTCTTCCCTCACTGGGGGAGCGAGAAAACGCCCGATGTCCTCCTGGGCCGCCTCTATCCTTGCAAGGTCTCCATGATGCCTCACCCTGAACTCCCTGAACCCGAGGCGCCTCAGGAAGGACTCCGCCTCCTCGACCATCCTCAACCGCTCCTCGGTTATCGCCAGCCCGTAGGGGAACCTCGAGGAGAGGCACGGCGAGGCCGGCCTGTTCCAGGTCCTGAGCCCGAGCGCCCGAGAAATCTCCCTGACGTCCTTCTTTGCAAGACCCGCCTCCATCAGGGGGCTCCTTACGCCGTGGAGGTCCCTCGCCCTTAGGCCGGGCCGGTAGTCCTTCAGGTCATCGGTGTTGCTCCCCTCGACGACCCACCGGTAGCCTTCATCGTGTGCTATCCCCTTCAGCGTGCCGAAGAGCGTGTCCTTGCAGAAGAAGCACCTCTCCCGGGTGTTCTCCCTGAACTCCCTCCTCTGCATCTCGGCGGTGGGGACGATGCGGTGCGGAATGCCTATCGCCGCGGCCATGGCAACCGCCTCTTCGAGATCGGCCGAAGGGGTGGTCGGCGACTTGCCGGTGACCGCAAGGGCCCTTATCCGGCTGTCCTTCACGGCCCTGAGGAGCAGAGTGCTGTCCACACCACCCGAGCAGGCGACGACCGCGCTCTCGAGGCCTCTCAGTATGTCAAGCAGCTTCCGGTATCTCTGCATGGTGAGTGCGCGCGGAGCGTCCTACAGGACGGTTATCGAGTAGGTCTCCTGGTGCATATGGGGGTCCACCTTGACGATTATCTCCACGGCCCGCCGCTTCTCGATCTCCTCCACCGCGTATCTCTCTTCGTCCGAGAGGAGCTCTGCAACGTCAGGATGCGCGGTGATCATCAGCCTGGCTCCCCTTGAGAAGCTCATGCGGTTTATCTTGCGGAATATCTCGAAGCAGATCGTCCTTGGAGAGAGCACGAACCCCTTTCCCTCGCAATACGGACAGGCGTCGCAGAGTGTCCTGCCGAGGCTCTCCCGCACCCGCTTGCGGGTCATCTGTATGAGCCCGAGCTCGGAGATGTTGAATATCGTGTTCCTCGCCTTGTCCCGCTTCATCGCCTCCTTGAAGGCGCTGAACACCTTCTCGCGGTTGACGGCGTCCTCCATGTCTATGAAGTCGACGATTATGATGCCGCCGAGGTTCCTCAGCCTTATCTGGTAGGCGATCTCCTTGACCGCCTCGAGGTTCGTCTTGAGTATGGTGTCCTCGAGGTTCTCCTTGCCCACGTACTTGCCGGTATTCACATCGATCACGGTCATCGCCTCTGTCTGGTCTATCACGATGTAGCCGCCCGACTTGAGCCAGACCTTCCGTCCGAGGGCCCTCGATATGTCGAGCTCGACACCGAAGGCATCGAACAGGGGCTCGTGTCCGTCGTAGTACTCGATCTTGTCGGCGAACTTCTGGAAGTAGGTGCCGACGAACTCCTTCATCCTGTCGTACTCCTCCTTGGAGTCGATGATCACCCTCTCGACGTCGTGGCTCATGAGGTCGCGCACGCTCCTGAACACGAGGTCGAGGTCGCTGTACAGGAGGACGGGGGCCGAGACCTTCTCCTTCTTGTGCTGAATGTTCTCCCACAGCAGGAGCAGGAACTCGAGGTCCTTGCGGAGTTCGTCGGCCGTGGCTCCTTCGGAGGCGGTGCGGATTATGAGCCCGTAGCCCTTGGGCCTGATCTCTTCGACGATGCCCTTGAGCCGTGCGCGCTCCTCGTCGTCGACGATACGGCGCGATACACCTATGTGTTCGACCTCGGGCATGAGCACGAGGTAACGGCCGGGTATCGTCACATAGGAGGTGACACGCGCACCCTTCGAACCGATGGGATCCTTGGCCACCTGCACGAGGACCTCCTGGCCCTCCTGAACGAGCTCCTCGATGGGCACGTCCTGCCTGCCCTTCTTCAAGTCTATGCGGACGGCCTCCTCCTCGTCCTCGAGGAACGGGGAATAAGAGTCGACATCCGCCTTTACGTCGGCCACGTACAGGAAGGCAGCCTTCTCGAGCCCTATGTCGACGAAGGCGGACTGCATGCCGGGGAGGACCTTTACGACCTTGCTCTTGTAGATGTTGCCGACGAGGGAGGCGTCCTTCTTCCTCTCCACGTAGAGCTCGACAAGCTGTCCTGCCTCGAGAAGCCCGACCCTCACCTCATCGAAGGTGACATTTATTAGAATCTCACTCGACATCAAACCAATACTTCCGCCC
>DRKX01000193.1 GCA_011051565.1 Nitrospirota bacterium
CCGCGCTGATCGAGAGGCTTCGCGGGAGCCCGGAGTTCACGGGTGCTGAAAGGGCGTTCTTCGAGCGGCTGACCATGCTCGGCATGCTCCCCTACGACCCGGTCCGTCCCGGCGGGTCTCCGCTGAGCCACCTCGCCTACCTGAACGATTGCCTCAAGGATGCGACCTATCCGCACACCTGGGGCGGTCCTGTCACCGTGATGGGCATGCTCGAGACGAGGGGCCTCGGGTTCCGCTCGGTCGTCATACCCGACATGAACGAGGAGTTCATGCCGCCCGCCAGTGAAAAGGAGATGTTCCTGAACACTGAGATAAGGAGGCGCGTGGGACTTCCGACGTTCCTCGACAGGGAGGCCCTCAGCAGGGCGTACTTCAACGGCCTGCTCAAGAAGGCCGACGCCGTCTTTCTGAGCTATGCCTCCACCGAGGGGAGGAGGCCGAGGAGCAGGTTCATCGAGGAGATAGAGATGCAGCGGGGCGGCAGCCTGAAGAGGGGACCGGACCGCTGGGCCGACACAGCAAAGGCGTCTCCTCCGGCCGCCAAGTCCAGCCTCCCGGCAAAGGACGGCCGCACCCTGCGGCTGATCGAGACCATGGTACTTACACCCACGTCCCTCAGGACCTACAGGGAGTGCCGGTTCAGGTTCTATCTCAGATACATCAAGGGGCTCAGGGAGAAGGAGGAGTTCTCCGAGTCTCTCCAGAGGGTCGACCTCGGCAATATCTTCCACAGTGCGGTAAGTGCCCTCTACGGTAAACTCTTCGGGCAGTCCCTGCAGCGCGGGACAGGGAGGACCGAAGGCCTCGATGAGGCTGTAAGTGAACAGGCGGGCCTTTTTCCAGCCCCCGTGCCGCTGCCGTCGTGGACGAGACTGACCGAGGAGCTGAGGAGCAGGGTCCTGAAGGAGGCCGAGCAGTACGACATATTCAGGAAGAGCCCGCATGCCAGGCTCGAGCTCGATGTCTTCATCGACAAGCTCAGGGACTTCGTGGACTCGGAGAGGGCACTGTTCGAGGCTGGCTGGCGGCCGGCATACATCGAGTTTCCGGTCTCGATGAGGCTGGAGGGGATGAGGTTCAGGGGAAAGATAGACCGGGTCGACGTCATGCAGGAGCCGGGCGGCACGCAGAGGGTGGTAATCATCGACTACAAGCTCTCGGATGTAAATGTCCGGGAGAGGACCGTGCTCGACGGAGACTTCAAGGAGTTCCAGCTGCCGCTCTACAGGCTCATGTTCAGGGAGACGCTCGGGGGTATAGGCGTCGAGGCCGTTGCATACTACGACCTTAAGAGTAGCTTCCGGCTGAAGAGGGTCTTTGCAGACCTGACCGACGGCGACTTCATCAGGCATATCGGTGAACTCGTGGCGGAGCTGAAAGACCCGAAGAAGGGATTCGAGAAGACGGAGAAGGAGCAGAACTGCCGGTACTGCTCCTACAGGGACATGTGCCGGTGAGTATGCGCTCCTGAAGTGCCGGTACCGCGCGCAGCGGGCCCACGGGCATGAACCCGCTGCGCCTTACGGTCTTCTCAGGTCACTCGCCTGCACCAGTTGAAGGGCCGGCCGACGGCTTCTCCACGATGTAGGGCATCCCCCAAGCAGCGGAGTTGTAGGGAGCGTTTTCATCCAACAAGGTCGCAGCGTCGATGACGTCGACCGCGGCAAAGTAACGTCCCGGCACCTGCCCAATCGTGTAAGTCCTGCTGAAGATGCCGTCCGAAGCCGTCCGGTCGCCGTTGCTGCCGTCATCGAACATCCGGTCCCTCACCCTTCCGAGCACACCGCCGGGCCGGTGGAGGAAGACGAAACTCTCCGGGATGTAGTCTGCAGGCGAGGAGTTCACCACCTTCGCCTCAACGAGCACCTCTGTCAGCGGTGAAAAGACAGGCAGCCCGGCCGGGATATCGAAGAGCTCCGATGACGACGAGCTCTCCCACACGGTCACACCGTCCACCGATGCGCGTATCCACTGAATCCGGACGGTCTGCTGCTCGGGGTCTGCAAGGGATATGTCCAGCGGAGATATCTTCGTCAGGCGCCAGCCGTCCGGCAGGCGGGTGAACTCGGCATGGCGGGTCAAGACATCCTCAAAAGGCTTCACCCACGGATTCCGTTCTCCGTCATCCGTCGTATCCACAAAGAGTGAGCCCTGTATTCGGTCGGTCACGACAACGGCAGCGGTATCACCCGTTATGGAGATGCTGATGTCACGCTGAAGGTGCTCAAACAGCCCCCTCCCCCATGCAACCGGCAAGTCCGCGGCAGCCCCGGCAGCCTGCACCTCATCCGGCGGCCTGTCCGACGCGTCATACACAGCGCCGTCGGGTGACCTGTCGTCGGTGACGTCAACGGCGAAAAACTCTGATGACTCGATCGCCCCTGTTATCGCGTCCCTGTCCGTCTCCGTTGATGTCCCGGCTCCGCACGCCGTCACCAGTACGGCGGTGAGTATCGACGTCACGATCGCCTTCCACTCCCGCAACGCCCAGACGATAATCTTCTTGCCTCTGGTTCTGTCCATATCTCCTTCCTCCTTGTTCAGTGGTTTACGAAAAAGCTCCGGCCGAAGGCCGGCGCGCCCGAGTCGTCTGTCCCTATAGACACCGGCAGCGGGAAAAAGGTTTAGTTCCGCCCCTTGGAGCCAGCGCTGATGGGAAGAACTACGAGAACTTCTGATACAATAGTGGTTGCAACCGGATACCGCCATGCACAACGAAACCATGGACATACTCAGCCCCGGCAGGAACATAGCCCTCAAGGCATCGGCCGGAAGCGGCAAGACCTTCAATCTGAGCCTCAGGGTGGTGAACCTACTGCTGGAGGGTGTGGAGCCGGACAGGATACTCTGCCTCACCTTCACGAACAAGGCGACGAACGAGATGTACGAGCGGATCGTCAGGACGATCACCTATCTTGCCGGCGGTCCGTCGGCCGAGGGCTCGATGCTCGACGCCCCGAACAACGAAGCGCTCACCCTCGCGGAGTACTGGCAGCACCGCCTCGGAGGCGGAGACATCTCCGGTGCCCTCCTCTACCTGAGGGAGAGGGCGCGGGAACTGTACGAGGCGGTCGTCAGGGAGATATCTCGGCTCAGGGTCTCCACCATAGACGGCTTCTTCAACTCCATACTCAGGCTCTTCCCCTTTGAGGCCGGAGTCATGCCGGACTTCAGGATAGCAACCGAATCCGAGGAGGAGGGCATCTACCGCAGGGCCTACGACGAATTCACGGCCGCGCTCCGTTCCGACGCCTCCACGAGAGAACTCCTCAAGAGGCTCGTCCTGCTGAGCGGCTCCCGGGAGCTCTCACCATTCAGGCTCCTCGATGGATACTTCAGGGAGTTGCTCGCCATGAGGGCGGAGATCGAGGAGCTGTGTGAGGGGAGGGACGGACCGGGGGCTGCTGATGCGGGCCGCCTGCTCAAGGAGTGCGGGGTGTTGGAAAAACTCGAGGCGAGGGTGCGAGAGGCGGCTGTGCATCTCGCCGGGATGATGAGGAGGTCCTACCCGGAACTGGGAAGGACGGCGGCTGCGGAGGTGAGGAGGTACGAGGAGTCGTCGGTCAAGGAGCTGTCGGCCCTCACGAGCCTCGCAAAGGACCACTACACCGACTACAGGTACTTCTCCTCCCTCGACCATTCACCCGAGATACAGGATGCCTTCGATCTGCTCAAGCGAGTGATGAGGGATTATTTCATCCACAAGAACCGCCTGTTTCAGGAGATAACCCTCCACCTCTTCACGAGGTTTCTCCAGTATCCCGACAGTGCAAAGCGCAGCCTCAACGCACTCAGCTTCAGCGACGTAACGAGGATATGCTACGACCTCCTCATCCGCAACTCCCTCATCGATGAGAGCGCCGACTACTTCTACTTCCGCCTCGACAGCAGGATCGAACACCTCCTGATAGACGAGTTTCAGGATACGAGCATCATACAGTGGAGGATACTCAAGCCGATGGCTGACGAGCTGACCTCCGGCTTGGGCCAGAAGGAGAGGCCCGGGTCGTTCTTCTACGTGGGGGATCCGAAACAGTCCATCTACAGGTTCCGAGGCGGCGAGAGCGGCCTCTTCGACGCCGTGCTCTCCATGTATCCGGAGAAGCTCAAGCCGCAGAGCCTCAGGAGGAACTTCCGCAGCGGCAGGGCCATCGTGGATTTTGTCAACATGGTCTTCTCCGCTGTCTCGTCTGCGTACGGCTACGACTACGACGAGCAGGAATCGACCCTCGATCGGCAGGGATTCGTCGACGTGAGGTTCGTATCGAATAAAAAGGGTAGGGCTGAGCGGGAACTCTGCAGGAAGGAGAAGATGCAGGCGGTCCTCTCGTTCGTGGAGGCCCTCGTCCGTAGGGGTGCGCGCCCCGGAGACATAGCCGTACTGTGTCAGAAGAACAGGACGTGTGAGGAGTATGCCGCGGTCCTGAGGGAGAATGGATACGATGTCGTGACCGAGTCGGCCGAGGCCCTCCTCGAACAGCCCTCGGTGAAGGCGGTGATGAACCTCCTGAGGTGGCTGGCTGACCAGCGGCAGCCGGTCTACCTATTCGGCTTCCTCTTCTCCGTCGATGGGCTCCTCGATGCAGAGGACCTGAGGAGGCTCTTCGACAAAACACCCTCCTGGAACGACCCCGCAGCTGCACTGCCCCGAATCTCGGAGAGGCTCTCGGAACTGCAGAGGCTCCACGGGCTTGTGCCTGTCTGGAGGCTCATCGAGAAGATCATCACGGAGTTCGGGCTGTTCAGGGCATTCGACTACGACCCCAACCTCCTCTGCCTTGCGGGAACGGCTGCCTCGGAGGAGATCGCCGACCCGCTGAGCATAGTGGACTTCATCGCGTTCATGGAGGGCCGATCCTCTGTCAAGGCCCACATTCCATCGGGTCTCTCGGAGAGGTCGGTCAGGCTGATGACCGTTCACAAGGCCAAAGGGCTCGAGTTCCCCTACGTGATCCTCCCGGAGCTCGACATAAGGATGTCCTTCGATGCCAGAAACAGGCCGCTCATAATCGACCACACCGGCGACCTCGCACTGAAGGGGGTCTACGTGAGCGAGAACAGGGAGA
The DNA here is from genome assembly GCA_011051565.1 of Nitrospirota bacterium. Taxonomy (GTDB): domain Bacteria; phylum Nitrospirota; class Thermodesulfovibrionia; order Thermodesulfovibrionales; family JdFR-85; genus BMS3Bbin07. Next base: position 5,067 of record DRKX01000193.1, read on the forward strand.
CCGCCTCGTTTGTCCCTGAGATCGAAGAAGTGCGCGCGCGCGAGGAGGAGAGGATAAGGACGGACCTGCTGAACTACCTCTACGTGGCCATGACGAGGGCGAGGGACGGGCTCATGATAGCGGCCGAAAGGCCTGAGAGACCAGAGGTGCGGCAATTGTCCGACGTCCTATACCGGGCCGTTGAGAGCGGCACCGGCGAGGCTGCCGACACATACCGCTCAGGCGCCTTTCCAGGTGTCGAAGGCCCATCTGCCCGGAGAGAAGTCCCGCCCCCTTCGCACCCGAACCCGTTTGCCGGCCTGACCCTCCCGCTGAAAGAGGCGGTACTCAAGGGGGCACCGCTGCCGCAGGAAGATGCCCCGGTCGCAGAGGAGCCGGCCCGAAGGGAGACCCCTGATGAGTTCAGGGACAGGCTCTTCGGAGAGGCCTTTCATTATGCCGTGGAGATGATGGAGGACTTCGCGGCGGACTCGGTCCCGGCTGCGGTTGCAAGGGTCAGGCAGAGGTACGCCTCCCTGCCCGAGGATGCCGCAGCCTCCATAGAGAGGAGGCTGTCGGCCCTCGTCGCCGACGAGGCCTTCCTGCGCCTGCTGAGCGGCGACGCCCTTTACCGTGAGGTCCCGTTTGCAAGGGGCGGCTCCCCTTACAGGATCGACCTGCTCGTGTTCGACGGTGCAGCGGTCAGGGTGCTCGACTTCAAGACCGGCCGCGACTCCACGCTCATGGAGCAATACAGGCAGCAGGTCCGCGCCTACATGCTGACGGTGGGGGGGTGCTTCAGCGGGAAGGACATCGAAGGATACCTCGTCTTTTCAGGCGAGAACAGCGTCGATATCCAGGAGGTGAGGCTGCAGTGAATCCCCGCAGGCGTCTGCAAATTGGACATGTCCGCACCTGATGGGGTATTTTATAATATAGCGGCACGTCCTTATGCGGGACATGCATCGGGTGTCCGGCTGAAGAGCAAAAAGACCGTAAAACCGCGGTGCATTTTTTTCGGGATGGGCATGCCGGACATTGCAAGCCCGCCCTTGGCAGGGAACCGCAGACACCAAGAGTTTAAGTCCGTGAGAGGTGATCGCCGTGAAGAGACTGACCGTTGTCCTCTGTGTATCGATCTTCCTTGCACTCATGCTGACCGGTTCGTGTGCCTCCGTACCCGTGGCCCCCAATGAGACCGTGGTCGAGGGCACGGTCTCGGAATACGCGATAGTCTCATCGAGGCTCGTGGGCATCAAACCCGAGCAGGTCCTCTACAGGATAACCATACACGTCGAATCCTCCAAGGCCTCAGGCAGCGGGCCTGACTTCCTCAAGGAGAGGAGAGGAGAGGATGTCCCTTTCTACACCAAGAAGATACTCTCACCGCGCCTGTTCGGAAAGAGCGTGCGCGTGAGGGCCGAGTTCAGGGGCGGTGAGCACGGCGGGCTCTTCTGGGTGAAGGACGTTGCGCTGAGATGAAGGCGGCCCTGCTCAGAACACTCCCCTTCCTTTCTTCCTTCCGGATACTGCTGGCAGGTTTCATGATCAGCCTTGTATGGACCGGCTACGCATCAGCGGTGGTGGCGGCCCCCGTGGAGCAGGGACTCACACAGCCCGACGGCAGGGAGTTTGCAGCGCGGCAGTGGGGTGACGAGAGGCTGCACGGCTGGGAGACCATCGAGGGCTACACGGTCGTAAGGGACGAGGCAGGCTACTGGAGCTACGCAGAGGCGGGTGGTCCCGGAGGTCTGAAGTCGACCGGGGTGATAGTAGGGCTGGCCCCTCCGGAGGGGCTGAGGCGCGGCGTAAGGCCCAAGGCCGGAGTATGGCTGAAGGGGGTTGAAGGCAGGGCGGAGAAGGGGCGGGGAGAGGCACCCCGGAGGGTGGTGCCGCCGACAGGGGTTGCGAACATACCGGTCATCCTGGTGAACTTCAGCGACACGGCCACCACGTACACGGCGCCGGACTTCGAAGCGCTGCTCTTCGGGAGCGGGAACAAGAGCCTGAAGGACTACTACGAGGAGG
>DRKX01000194.1 GCA_011051565.1 Nitrospirota bacterium
CGGGCTCAAGAAGGGTGACCGCGTCTTCCTCTCCGCGAAGAATTCCCCCTTCTGGTGCATCTCCTACCTCGCCCTCTCTTCAGCCGGTGCAGTCGGGGTGCCCGTCGACCCTGAGCTCACCGCCCCGGAGATGAGAAACCTAATGACCGACGCCGGGGTCTCCCTCGTCCTCCACGACGGCTATACTGAGGCGAAGGTCGCAGAGGCTGCCGCCGGTCTCGCCGCCGGCCGGCTCGATATCAGCGCGTTGCCTGTACCGGAGGGTCCGGCATGCGAGGTCCCAGGCCTCGAGGATGGCCCCGGTCCGGACGATACCGCCTCCATCATATACACCTCGGGCACCACGGGCAGCCCCAAGGGCGTGGTCCTCACCCACGGGAACTTCTGCTCGGATGCCGAAGCCCTTGCCGGGGCAGGCATAATCTCGCAGGATGACAACATCATCTCCATCCTCCCCCTTCATCACACCTATCCGTTCATGAGCACGTTTCTCGTCCCTCTCTTCGAGGGAGCCACCGTAACCTATCCGAAGGGCCTGAAGGGCTCCGACCTGCTCGATGCGGTCAGGGAGAGGGAGGCGACCATACTCGTCGGAGTGCCCCAGCTGCTCGAGCTCTTCAGGAACAGGATACTACAGGGGTTCAGCCGGGTCCCGGTGCTCAGCGCGGTCTTCCCCCTCGTGCTCAGGGCCATGTCGTTCGTGCGCAGAAGGTTCGACCTGAATCCCGGCAGGTATGTGTTCGCCTCGGTCCACAGGCGGTTCGGCGGACGCTTCAGGTTCTTTGCCTCCGGAGGTGCGAGGCTCGATCCGCGCGTGATGCAGGACCTCGAGGCACTCGGCTTCACAGTGCTCGAGGGCTACGGCCTCACCGAGACCTCCCCGGTCGTTACCTTCAATCCGCCGGAGAAGAGAAAACCGGGCTCTGCAGGCAGGCCCCTCAGGAACGTGGAGATAAGGATGAGCAGCGACGGCGAGGTCCTCATAAGGGGGCCGATGGTCATGAAGGGATACTACAAGAACCCCGAGGAGACCGAGAAGGCGATCAGGGACGGCTGGCTCCACACCGGGGATCTCGGTTACATGGACGACGACGGCTACCTCTACATCACCGGCAGGACGAAGGAGGTCATCGTCCTGAGCTCCGGCAAGAACATCTATCCCGAGGACGTGGAGAGGCACTATCAGGGCATAGGGCTCATCAAGGAGATCTGCGTGGTCGGCACGGATGAGGGGCTGAGCGCCGTCGTGGTGCCCGACGTGGAGCTGGCCAAGGAGATGAAGGTCGGCAACATACAGGAGCACCTGAAATGGGAGATCAACGCCGTCTCGATGAAGCTTCCGCCGTACATGAGGCTCAAGGGCTTCGTACTGAGCCCCGAACCCCTGCCGCGGACACCGCTCGGCAAGCTGAGGAGGTTCATGGTCAAGAGGCTGATCGAGGAAGGGCAGGGCAGGAAGGATAAGGGGGTGGACGAGTCCCTCCTCGAAGATGGGATCGCCTCGAAGGTGGTGTCGTCGTTGAGGGAGGTTATGGGGCGGGATGTCGCCGTCGGAAGGGGCGACAGCCTCGAGCTCGACATCGGGCTCGACAGCCTGAAGAGGATAGAGCTGGTGGTCGCGCTGGAGAGAAACCTCGGCGTGAAGCTCTACGACGGCTTCACCCTCGATGTGCAGACCGTCGGGGAGCTGGTTGAGAAGGCGCGGAAGGCCGTCGAGGAGGGCGGCACGAAGCGGCAGCAGGACGTGAGGGGCCTCCTCGACGTGACCGAGGAAGAGAGGCGGGCCGCCGAGGGACTGCTCAGCCAGGGCCTGTACGAGAGGATGCTCCTCCTGGTGATGACGTTCGCTCTGAGGCTCTTCAGCAGGATATACTTCAGGGTGAGGATCACGGGCGTGGAGAATATCCCTGAGCCGCCCTTTATCATCGCACCGAACCACTCGAGCTACCTCGACAGCTTCCTCCTTGCCGCCAACCTGCCGTTCAGGGTCTTCAGAATCCTCTACTTCCAGGGGGCGAGCAAGTACTTCGAGGGCCCTTTCATGAGGTGGTTTTCGCACTTCGCCCACGTGATCCCGATCGATCCGGACACCTCGCTCCTGAGCGCCCTGAGGATCAGCGCCCATGTCTTGAGGCAGAAGAAGGCCCTCTGCATATTCCCCGAGGGCGGAAGGAGCTTCACCGGCGGCGTCATGGAGTTCAAGCAGGGAGTGGGCATACTCGCCCTCGAGCTCGGCGTCCCCGTGGTGCCGGTCCATATCGGGGGGACCTTCAGGTCCATGCCGAGGGGAAGCAGGTTTCCAAGGCCAGTGCGTGTCGAGATCCGTCTCGGCCGGCCCCTGCCTCCGGCCGCGGACCGCGACGCCCAGGCCTTCGCCGGCAGGGTGAGGGAAGAGGTGTTGAGACTCGCGCCGTGAAATCCGCTCCTGCACCACCTGTCGCGCTTTCTGCCGGGAGCTGCGGCGTGTTGAATTTTTTCAGCCCTTGTGCTAACATCAAGTCAACCAAAGGGAGCCCGGTTCCGGGTTGAGTTGCTTCCCGATGCATGAAAGGTGACAATCATGACGACCGTACAGCGGGCTTCAGAGACCGGAGCCTGCAGAGACAGGGCATCCTCGTTTCCTGAAGGCCTCGACGTCATATTCTGCCCCGCGAGCGTGGCGGTCATAGGGGCGTCGAACCGGCCGGGCAGCGTGGGGCTTGCCGTCTTCAGGAACCTCCTCCTCGGCAACTTCTCGGGCGTGCTCTACCCCGTGAACCTGCGTTCGAAGTCGGTCTGCGGCGTAAGGGCCTATCCGTCCATCTCGGAGATACCCGACCCTGTGGACCTCGCGGTGATCATAGTGCCGGCCGCCTCCACCCCTGCCGTGGCGAGGGAGGCTGCTGAGAAGGGGGTCAAGGGGCTCATCGTCATCTCGGCAGGCTTCAAGGAGGTGGGCCCCGAAGGAGCGGCCATAGAGAGGGAACTCCTCTCCATCTGCAGGGACAACGGCATCAGGCTCGTGGGACCTAACTGCCTCGGCGTGATCAATACCGACGGTGCGGTGAGCCTGAATGCCAGCTTCGCCAGGCAGAAGGCCAATCCCGGAAACATCGCCTTCATCAGTCAGTCCGGCGCCCTCTGCACGGCGGTCCTCGACTTTGCGGCTAAGAGGAACATGGGCTTTTCCAAGTTCATCTCCGTGGGCAACAAGGCGGACGTGGACGAGCTCGCCCTGATCCGCTACCTCCATGCCGACCCAATGACGAAGGTCATCATGCTCTACGTGGAGGAGCTGCGTCACGGCTTCGAGTTCATCGAGACGGTGCGCGAGATAACCGGGGGAGACAACCCCACGCCGATCCTCGCCATAAAGTCCGGCAGGACGGCCGAAGGAGCTGCAGCGGTCAGCTCCCACACCGGCTCGCTCGCAGGCACCGAGGCGGTCTACAACGCGCTCTTTCAGCAGTCCGGCGTCTACCGGGTGCAGACGATAGAGGAGCTCTTCGACTGCGCCCTCGCCTTCGGGTGTCAGCCGCTGCCGAGGTCCGACCGGATCGCCATCATCACCAACGCCGGAGGCCCGGGCATCATCGCTACGGACGTCACCGTCAATTCGGGCCTGAGGCTCGCCCGCTTCAGCAACAGAACCACCGAGGCGCTCAAGCGCCACCTGCCCGCTGCGGCGAACATCAACAATCCGGTCGACGTCATCGGAGACGCCGGCTCGGACCGCTACCGGGCCGCTCTCGATGCTGTCCTGAACGACGAGAACGTCGACGGCGTCATATTCATCCTCACCCCACAGTCAATGACAGAGATAGAGAAGACCGCCTCCATCATCCCGGACCTCGCGCGCAACAGCGGAAAGCCGGTTGTGGCCTCGTTCATGGGCCTGATGGATGTCTCCAGGGGCGTTGAGATTCTCGAGAAGAACGGCATACCGCACTATCCGTTTCCGGAGACCGCGGCCAGGGTCATGGGCGCACTCTACCAGCATTCCAAGTGGATACAGCGCCCGCACGCAAAGGAGTTCGACCTGACGTTCGACAGGCCGAGGGCGAGGAGGGTGATAGAGGACTCGCTCGCCTCCGGGGTGAGGTACCTCGGCGAGGTGGAGGGCAACGAGATACTCGCAGCGTACGGCTTTCCAGTGCTCCCGGCCCGCCTCGTAACGACCGCGGAAGAAGCGGCCGAGGCCGTCGCCTCACTCGGTGCGTGCGCCTTCAAGATCGTCTCGCCGCAGATCATACACAAGTCGGATGTCGGCGGCGTAAGGGTCGGTGTGGAGGGGCCCGGCGAGGCTGCCGCGGCATTCGAGGCCATCGTCGCCTCGGTCCGCCGCAACGTGCCGGATGCGGATATACGGGGCGTGTATGCCCAGAAGATGGCGGCCGAAGGCGCGGAGGTGATCCTCGGCATCAACCGCTACAAGGTCTTCGGTC
>DRKX01000195.1 GCA_011051565.1 Nitrospirota bacterium
GCAGCCGCAGCATCCATCACACGGACGGTCCGGACGGAGACCCGGTCGGCTTCTCCGATTTCGCCGTCGTCTTCAGGACGAACGCGCAGGTCAAGGCGTTGAAGGAGGCATTCGCCGTCTCCGGCATTCCCTACCAGGTGGTGGGAGGGGCCCACCGCGGCATGAGCACTGAAGCGGCGGACGCCCTGTCGTGTCTCAGGGCCGTGGCCGACCCGGCGGATGAGGCGAGCCTCAGGAGGGTCGCCTCCTTGGAACCCGTGGGGCTGAGCAGGGAGGCACTGTCTGAGGCGTCCGCCCGTGCCGAAGGGCAGGGAATGAGCCTGTACGAGGCGATGAAGGCGTGCGCGCGCCGGTGGAGGGGGCGGGACAGGAGGTTCGTCTCCATGATGGAGCGGTTTCTCGGCCTCAGGGAGGGCCTTGACGTGCCCGGACTCCTCGGCGCCGTTCTCGATGAGACAGGCATCAGGAGGGCATGCAGTGACGACGGGAGACTCGCGCCGCTTGAGGGCCTCGCCACGGCCTACAGCGGCGTGCCCGCCTCGGATGCCCTCGCAGCATACATCAACGAGGCCAGTCTCGTCACCCCGGCAGATGCCTACGACCCCAGGGCCGCGGCAGTCACACTAATGACAATGCACACGGCAAAGGGACTCGAGTTCAAGACCGTCTTCATCGCAGGAGCCGAAGACGGCCTCACGCCATGCACGATAAACAAGGACGGTGCCGACATCGAGGAGGAGAGACGGCTCTTCTACGTGGGAATGACGCGTGCGAAGGACGAACTCTTCCTCGTGCATGCGCGAAGGCGGTTCCTCTACGGCCGGAGACTCGCCCTCCAGGCCTCACCCTTCATCGATGAGATCCCGGAAGAGCTGATCAGGCGCGTCACTGTCCCGGACAGGAAGAAGATCCGGAAGAAGGAGGAGCAGATCGGCCTCTTCTGAGCACGCAAAACGCGCCAATTACGCTCAAGTAACCGCCGGACGCCCCACTCCGAGTGTTCGTGACAGCAGGCACAGAGACTTCCCGGTCTGGGCAGTACGCGCATTGCGCGTTCATTAACGCTCAAGTGACCGCCGGACGCCCCCACTCCGAGTGCTCGTGACAGCAGGCACAGAGACCTTTCTGGCCTGGGCAGTACGCGCATTGCGCGTTCATTCACTGAAGTAGTCACCGAGCAGGCCCCTCGAGTGTTCGTCCTCGTGACAGTAGACGCAGAGGTTCTCCCAGTTTGAGCCGTCAGGGGGATTGTTCCTCGGGTTTCCGTCCCTGTGGTGCACGGTCAGGAGGTGCCTGTCCTTGTGGTCGAACTCACGCGCGCACTTGGCACAGATGAGGCCGTGAATCTTCAGTGAACGCTCCCTGTAGGAGGCCGAGGGCGCACGGGAGGCCTTGAGATCCCTGATTATCTCATCAGCAGGCCTGTCGTTCTTCACCTTCTTCGGCCTCTGTCTCCTGTATGGCACTGCGCACCTCGTGTGTGTTCTTCCCCGTACCTTTCAGGATACCAGCCGCCGGCCGTCTTGTCAATGCGAGCATTCCCCTGCCGAGGGGTGCAGGCCTGCATATCATGCTTGACATAACCCTCCCGTATCCTCTATTGTTAACGTAAGGGGCCGGTTACACTTGCTGGTTGCATCTGGCCGGCTGCCTGCAAAGGGGAGTAGCTTCATCAGCGGCTGTCGTCAAGACGTCTGTCGCGGACAGACCGGCACCGCTGGTTAGGAGACCTAACAAGCGAGACCTTTGTCATGATAAGTCCTTATTGTGACAGAGGTCTTTTTTTGTTTCCGGGCTCAGCGGCATGGCCGGGGAATACCGCCACGGCGGTGGTTAGGTTAAGACGCGGCACATAACCTTGAGGAATGCGGAAAGGAGTCTTTCATGCAGTGGCACAGGATCGAATCTGAAGAGGTTTTAAAGGTGCTCGACACCTCGCGCAGCGGGCTCTCCGGCGCCGAGGCGAGGAGGCGCCTCGGCGAGTACGGGCCGAACGAGCTCGTCGAGAAGAAGAAGAAGGGGCCGCTTGAGATGTTCCTCGACCAGTTCAAGGACTTCATGATACTCATCCTCATCGCGGCCGCCGTCATCTCGGGTGTGATCGGCGAGACGAAGGACACCATCGTGATCATCGTGATCGTGATCCTCAACGCGGTCGTCGGGTTCGTCCAGGAATACAGGGCAGAGAAGGCTATGGCCGCACTGAAGAAGATGGCCGCCCTCACGGCGACCGTCGTGAGGGACGGGCAGGCCGTCGACATACCGGCATCAGAGCTCGTACCGGGCGACATCGTCATCCTCGAGGCAGGAAAGATAGTGCCGGCCGACATGCGCCTAATCGAGGCCGTGCGGTTGAAGGTGGAAGAGGCCGCCCTCACGGGCGAGTCCGTTCCGGTCGAGAAGGAGACCGCTGTCCTGCAGGACGAGGACCTCCCTCTTGGAGACAGGAGGAACATGGTCTACAAGGGCACCATACTCACCTACGGCCGCGGCACCGGCATAGTCGTGGCGACCGGGATGAACACCGAGCTCGGCAGGATCGCCACCATGCTCCAGGACGAAGATGCGGTGAAGACCCCCC
>DRKX01000196.1 GCA_011051565.1 Nitrospirota bacterium
GTTCGGCAATGAGGCAACGGAGGCGGGGGTCATCTGGAGAGGGGCCTGCTGGGGCGGCCTTGATTTTTCCCCTGGATATCTTTTAATATTAATCACTTATGCGGGCGTAACTCAGTGGTAGAGTGTTAGCTTCCCAAGCTGAAGGTCGCGGGTTCGAATCCCGTCGCCCGCTCCAACACGGCATCAATCATGATCCCGAGAAGGCTCAGCCACTTCATAGCCCTACCCTCTCTCGTCGTGATCCTTCTCCATGCAATACCGGCCTTATCATCCGGCGGTGCCGGCTTCTATCGTCTGACTGAGGATCAGGGAGTCTTCGGCACTGTCGGCGAATACACCATAGAGGACGACGACGAGACACTCACAGGGCTTGCAATCAGATACGACCTCGGCTACAACGAGATCACAGATGCAAACAAGGGGATCGATCCATGGTATCCAGTAAAGGGAACCAAGGTGCGGATCCCGACATCCTGGATACTGCCCGAGCTTCCACCGGGTTACGAGCTCAAGGGGGGAAACCTCGTGGTGCTCAACCTTGCAGAGCTCAGGCTGTATCTCATTAAGAGGGTGGGCGGCAGCCTGAGGGTGGCCACCTTTCCTGTGGGCATAGGCAGGGAGGGGTTCGACACGCCCGAGGGAGTGTTCAGGATAACCGAGAAGCTCAAGGACCCGGCATGGAGAATCCCTGAGTCCTTCAGGAACGAGTATCCGGAGCTGCCGGACGTCGTCCCTCCCGGGCCGGACAACCCCCTCGGCAGGTATGCCCTGAGGCTCTCGAATCCCCTCTACCTGATTCACGGCACCAATAAGCCCCTCGGAGTGGGCAGGAGGGTGAGCCACGGGTGTATCAGGATGTATCCCGACGACATCGAGCGCCTCTACAGGATCACCAATGTCGGCGACGACGTGATCATCCTCTACCAGCCCGTCAAGGCGGGCCTTCGTGACAATATCCCCTACATCGAGGTACACAGGGACTACCGAAGCGGCAAAGAGCCTTTCCAGGAGGCCGTCAACCTGTTGAGGAGGAGGGGCCTCCTCAGGATGGCCGACCTTGAAACCCTCTACTCCGCGATCCAGGAAGAGAGCGGAGTTCCCGTCAGGCTCACTGCAGAGTGAGGTAAGCTGGAGAGTAATGTCACGCCTGTGAGAACGTTCGGACCTCTTCTTCATGCCTCCTTTGCAGCGTGGCTTTGCACCGCATTTGTGTTCAGCTCCAGAGTCGGGAATCACCTCCATCTTCGAATGCTCTCGAAAACGTGAATTTTACCTTTATTTGCATCCTGACAGTGCCATACTGAGATCGAACAAAACATCTGGTGGAAACAACGATCAAAATGCCGATACAGTGGGGAGGTGATAAATGACGACCGTGCCGCCTTGACACGAGCAACCGCTCATCCGGAAAACCGCAGTTCGAAAATGTAGTGAAAAAAACCGATCGGAGGTAACATCATGAGTGCTGATTCCTTGTATGACAACATCAGAAGCTATCTGAAATTGACAACACGGGTTGTCTCGAAAGTGGGCAGCAACATCAACGTCGGCGAGAGGTTTACACTTCGATTCACCGGCAGTAACTCGGCATATGCCGCCAACATCGTTCAACAACCGCGCATCGTCTTCAACAACGCTCGGGTTTATGTGCAGGGTACCGAGTATGCAAGACCCGTGGGTGGTCCTGGTTGGCACAACCTGCCGGACAGCGTGTTGTATCCCGGAGAAGCGAGTTCAGTAGACATCGAGTTTGAGGCGACGGGAGACCTTGGTTGGTGGGCTGATATTTGGAGTTCGGAACACGTCGCAAAATCGTGGATTTTCGCTGACCTTGACCAGGATCAGTTCTTCACAATAAGGAACTATCAAGACGTCTATCAGGAGATAGAAGAGACCTGATCCTGCTCACACAGGGTTTGCAGCCGCCGGATTTCGGAGCTCCTGATGCAGCTGAGAGGAGATAGACAGACTTGACGGACAAGAACGGCTGCCATTCATCGGCAGGAAATGAAAAAACTGCCGGATTCCTGTCTCCCGGGAATCCGGCAGCCGTATAATGCAGTGCCGAGCGATCACCGTATCCGTTCCCGCGCTGTGAAGCGGAGTTCAGGCTATTTCCTCAACCCGTTCTGGAGGGCGGCCTCTGCCCTGCGCATTGCGGATTCGGCCTTTCTCAGGGCCTCCTCTGCTTTTTTGTAAGCCTCGTCAGCCCTTCCCTCAGCCCTCCGGGCAATTGCCTTTGCCTCCTGAGCCAGTGCCTTAACTTCCTTGATATCCCCTTCCAGCACTGTAACCCTGGTGTCAAGAGAGTCGAGCTTCTGAATCATTGAGTCTATCTTCCTGTTGAGGGAAGCAACGCTGTCTTCAACGGTATCAACCTTCTTCTGAACGGGCTCTATCTGCTTGGCCACGTACTCCCTTGTAGCACAGCCGCCTGTAAAGAGTCCCGCGATCATCAAAGATGCGATCAGCCTCCTCATGACTCATCCCCCTTTTCCGGGCTTTTCGACCCTGTTACTTCAACGCAGCCTGGGCAGCTGCAAACCTTGCTATCGGAACCCTGAACGGAGAGCAGCTTACGTAGTCGAGCCCGAGCTCGTGGCAGAACTCGACGGACTTCGGCTCTCCGCCGTGCTCACCGCATATGCCGAGCTTGAGCCCCTTCTTGACCTTCCTGCCCTTGTCTACGGCTATGCGCATGAGGGCGCCGACACCGTTTCTGTCGATGGAGATGAACGGGTCCTCCTTGAGTATTCCGTTCTCTATGTAATAGGGGAGGAATCTGCCTGCATCGTCCCTCGACAGGCCGTAGACGGTCTGTGTGAGGTCGTTCGTGCCGAACGAGTAGAAGTCGGCATGGGCCGCTATCTCGTCTGAGGTCACACACGCACGGGGCAGCTCTATCATGGTCCCCACCGTGTAGTTGACCCTCGCCTTGTACTGCTTCTTTACCTCCTCTGCAACGCTCACCACGAGGTTCCTCATCACCTCGAGCTCTCCGACGTGTGCAACGAGCGGGATCATTATCTCGGGGATGACCTTTCCGTTCTCCTTGGTGATCTCACAGGCGGCCTCCATGATGGCCCTGACCTGCATCTCGTATATCTCGGGATACGTCACACCGAGACGGCATCCGCGGTGGCCGAGCATCGGGTTGAACTCGTGGAGCGACTTGTTCTTGGCGCTCAGCTGCTTGAAAGGCACTCCCATCTCCTTGGCGAGCGCTTTCAGCTCGGCATCGGTATGGGGCAGGAACTCGTGGAGCGGCGGATCGAGGAGCCTTATGGTCACTGGAAGGCCGTTCATCGCCTTGAATATCCCGAGAAAGTCACCCTTCTGCATTGGGAGCAGCTTTGCGAGGGCCTTCCTCCTGCCCTCCACGGTCTCGGAGAGGATCATCTCCCTGACGGCCATTATCCTGTCGGCCTCGAAGAACATGTGCTCGGTCCTGCACAGGCCGATGCCCTCGGCACCGAACTCCCTTGCGAGGGAGGCGTCGTTCGGGGCATCGGCATTCGCCCTAACCTTCAGCTTCCTGAACTTGTCGGCCCAGGTCATCAGCTCCTTGTACCACTTGTTGCGGTCGGGATCGGCCGGCAGCAGTTTCAGCCTTCCTTCATACACGCGGCCCTTCGTACCGTTGAGGGTTATCCAGTCGCCCTCCTTCAGCACCTTTCCATTGACATGGAGTTCTTTCTTCTTCAGGTTTATGTTGAGATCAGAACAGCCGACTATGCAGCACTTGCCCCAGCCCCTCGCAACGAGTGCGGCGTGACTGGTCATGCCGCCCTTGGCCGTAAGGATCGCCGCCGCCGCATGCATCCCGTGGACGTCCTCGGGCGAGGTCTCGTTTCTGACGAGTATGACGCTCTCACCCTTCTTTGCCCAGGCCTCTGCGTCGTCGGCGGTGAAGACGATCCTGCCTGAGGCTCCACCCGGGCCGGCAGGAAGCCCCTTTGCGAGGAGCACGGCACTCTTCTCGGCCTCGGGGTCCACGCTCGGGTGCAGGAGTTCGTCGATCTGCTCGGGCTTGACCCTCAAGACGGCCGTCCTCTTCGAGATCAGCTTCGAGTTGGCCATCTCGACGGCCATCCTGATGGCGGCCTGACCGTTGCGCTTGCCGACCCTCGTCTGGAGCATCCAGAGCTTTCCGTTCTCTATGGTGAACTCTATGTCCTGCATGTCCTTGTAATGCCTCTCGAGTTTCTTCTGTATGCTGTACAGCTGCTTGTAGACCTTCGGCATCGCCTCCTCGAGGGACGGCAGGTGCTTGGTATCCTTGGTCTTGCCTGCATTGTTGACCGGGTTCGGCGTCCTGATGCCCGCCACCACGTCTTCACCCTGAGCGTTCGGGAGCCACTCGCCGAAGAACATATCCTCACCGGTGGCCGGATTACGCGTGAACGCAACGCCGGTTGCGGAGTTGTCACCCGTGTTTCCGAAGACCATGGCCTGTACATTGACAGCGGTTCCCCAGTCCTCGGGGATCTTCTCGATCTTGCGGTAGGAGACGGCACGCTTGCCCATCCACGACTGGAAGACCGCGCTTATGGCTCCCCAGAGCTGCTCGTATGGATCGTCGGGGAATTCCTTCTTGAGGGTCTTCTTGATTATAACCTTGAATTCATCGCAGAGTTTCTTCAGGTCTTCCACGGTGAGGTCCGTGTCGCTCTTGTATCCCTTCTTCTTCTTCAGCTTGTCCATTGTGTGCTCGAGTTTCTCGCGGATACCGTGACCGTCTTCAGGTTCGATGCCGGCGGCCTTCTCCATGA
>DRKX01000197.1 GCA_011051565.1 Nitrospirota bacterium
CACGGCGACTATGACGCAGACGGGCTGACCGGTACCGCCGTCATGGTGAGTGCGCTCAGGCGTCTCGGTGCCGAGGTGTATCACTTCATACCGGAGCGCCTGGTGCACGGCTACGGCTTCAATGCGCCTGGCGTCGAACATGCAAGGCGGATCGGTGCAGGGCTGATCGTCACCGTCGACTGCGGCATCTCTTCAATGGAGGCTGTGCGGGCCGCGGCCTCCGCCGGGATCGGAGTGGTCGTCACGGACCATCACGAGCCCGTACGCGACGCCTCAGGCGTTCCGGTCCTGCCTGAGGCCGACGCCGTGGTCAACCCGAGGCTCTCCGGCGGCGACCATCCTCAGCTCTCAGGCTCTGCCGTTGCATACAAGCTCGCCTCCGCCCTCCTCGGTCCAGCCGCGTCGGCGGACCTGCTCGACCTCGCAGCCCTCGGAACCATCGGCGACGTGATACCGCTCGTCGAGGAGAGCAGGGTCATAGTGAGGCACGGGCTTGAGCTCGTCACCGAGGGACTCAGGCCCGGCATAAAGGCGCTCAAGGACGTGGCCGGACTGAACGGCAGGGCCGTGAGCGCAGGCCGCCTCGCCTTCACGGTCATTCCAAGGCTGAACGCCGCCGGCAGGATAGAGAGTCCGCACGAGGTCGTCAGGCTGCTCCTCTCGACCGACCCTGCCGAATCCGCCGTCATTGCCGGAAGGCTCAACGAGCTGAACCTCAGGAGGCAGGCCATTGAGGAGGATATCCACCGGGAGGCCCTCTCCAGGCTGAAGGAGAAGGGTTACGGCCGTGCCATAGTCCTCGCCTCCGAGGGGTGGCACGAGGGGGTGGTCGGCATTGTCGCCGCAAGGCTTGCCGAGGCTTTCTACAGGCCGGCCTTCGTCTTCAACGTCAGGGAAGGGGTCGCAAAGGGCTCGGCAAGGAGTATACCGCCGTTCGACCTCTATGCCGGCATCTCGATGTGCAGGGACCTGCTCCTCTCTTTCGGAGGGCACAGGCAGGCGGCCGGCCTGAAGCTGAACGCCCGCGACCTCGACAGGTTCGAAGAGATGATTAACCGCGTCGTGGCGGAGAGTGTTCCTGAAGAGGACCTCGTGCCCACACTGACCATAGACGCGGCCGTAGGCCTTGATGAGGTGAACTTCGGCCTCTTGAGGGAGATGTCCCTGCTCGAGCCCCTCGGGTGCGGCAACCCCGAACCCGTGCTCGGGACAAAGGGCCTCGAGGTCATGGGGCCGAGAGTCGTGGGAAACAACCACCTCAAGATGAGGCTCAGGCACCGCTTCCGTACACTCGACGCCATAGGGTTCGCCATGGGAGAGATGATAGAGCGCATAGGGCCGGACGGGTTGGTGGACGCCGTATACACCCCGACTCTCAATGAGTGGGAGGAGAGGAAGGCCATCCAGCTACACCTGCGCGCATTCAGGCCCTCGGCTGCTTAGGCCCCTTCCGGGCTGTCAGGTGGGTGCTGAGAGCCGCTCTTCCGCAGCCCGGAGACGCCGAAGCGGGCCTCCAGCTCTCCATATACGTCCTCTGGCGTAACTCCTTCCTCGGCCATCAGCACGAGGAGGTGGTAGAGGAGGTCCGACAGTTCATAGACGAGCTGCTCCTTGCCCTGCCCCTTTGCAGCGAGTATCACCTCCACGGCCTCTTCGCCGACCTTCTTCAGTATCTCGTCCTTTCCCTTCCGGAAGAGCCGGCAGGTGTAGGAGTCCTCGCGGCGGTCGGCCCTGCGTTCCAGTATCACCGCGTAGAGCCGTTCAATTATCCTTCTTTCCATAGACCTCCTCTTCAGAGAAGACCTTTTGAGAGACCTCCTCGCCCGAGATGTTCCTGTAGAAGCAGCTCCGGTGTCCTGTGTGGCAAGCGCCGGGTCCGTGCTGCACCACCTTCACGAGCAGCGTGTCGGCGTCGCAGTCGATGAGTATCTCGCGTACCTCCTGTACATGGCCTGAGGTCTCCCCCTTTTTCCAGTACTTCCGCCGCGACCGCGACCAGAAGTGGGTGAAGCCGGTCTCGACGGTCTTCCTGAGCGCGGTCTCGTTCATGTAGGCCATCATCAGCACCTCGCCCGTCTTTGCATCCTGTACGATGGCCGGAATCAGCCCGTTGTCGTCGTATTTAAGCCCTGGCTCCATTCCGCCTCCCTTCCAGCCGGATTTATCACAACTTGTAGCCTATCTTCCTCAGGAACTCCTTCCGCGCTGCCTTCTCCTCATCACCCTCGACCCCTCTCGGCGATGCACCGTCGATCACGCCGAGCACACCCCTGCCCTGTCCGGTGGCGGCGACTATGACCTCGAGGGGGTTGGCCGTGGCACAGAAGACCCTGCAGACTTCCGGGCAGTCCTTTATCCGGTTGAGTACACTGATGGGAAAGGCGTTCCTCATCAGTATGCAGAAGACGTGACCTGCTCCGACGGCCTCGAGGTTCTTCACGCAGTGCTCGATCAGTGAAGGCTCGTTGCCCTCCGTGCGTATCAGGCACGGTCCTGACGCCTCCGTGAACGCGAGGCCGAACTCCGCCTGTGGTGCGGTGGTCGCCATTATCTCGTACAGGTCCTCGGCGGTCTTGATGAAATGAGTCTGCCCGAGGATGACGTTGCATCCCTCAGGAATCTCGATCCTTACTGCCTCGATCTCCATCAGCCTGCCCTCCCTGCGCTTTGTTCCCCGCTCTATAAGCCTCTCCGGGGTTTGTTATGATATAATGATTTCAGCTCATTAAGCAAGGACTGCAGGATAGGGGGTCCCGTCACGAAGATGCTGAAGAGGTCGTTTTTAATAATTGTGCTGAGCCTCCTGTTTCTCCACCTCGCCGAGGCACTGGAGATAAAGGGGCCATTCCTCCACTTCAAGGATAGTATAATCCGCGTCTCATTCCAGTTCGACCTCGACGCCGAGAGCGCCGAAGAGATACGGAAGGGGATCACGAAGGAGATAATCTTCTATATCGACCTCTTCCGCCTCTGGAAGACCTGGCCCGACGAGTTCATAGCCGGCAGAAAGATCGTGAGGAAGATATCGAGTGATCCGATGAAGAAGGAGTACATCGCCACCTCGTTCGACGGCGAGACCATCGTTGAGAAGAGGTTCAACAGCTTCGAGTCCATGATGAAGTGGGCGCTGAGCTTCGACGACTTCTACCTCACCAGCCTCAAGGGCATGCCGGCAGGGACGTACTTCGTGAGGACCACGGTGGAGTCGCGCCTCAGGAACATTCCCTCGCTCTTCAGCGAGATATTCTTCTTCCTCCCGGACAGGGAGTTCAAGGTATCGAGTGATTCAGGACTCTTCGTATGGAACGAGTCCACGCTGAAACCCCTTAGATGAAAGAGAGCCTCGCCATAAACATCCTCACCCTGCTGGTCTTCAACCTCTCCGTGATCGCCCTGCTCACCCTCGTCTTCTTCGTCTCGAAGACCCTCGTGCGCCTCTACCTCGAAAAGAGGCACAGGGTGCCTGGCTACAAGTTCAAGACGAGGATCGTGACCATCTTTGTCACCCTTACGCTGATACCCTCGGTCCTGCTCTTCGTGATAGGGAGCGGCCTGATAACCGCCTATGTCGACAGGTGGCTCAACCCGCAGATAAAGGCGCCGCTGGAGAGCGCGCTCTCGATCGCCTCCCTCTTCTATGACAGGGCGAAGGAGGAGGCCCTTGCAGAGGCCCGGAATGTCCTGTCCGGGCAGACCCCTTCCGAGGGGTTCGTTGCCGAGAGGCTCCTCACCATGCCTGAAAACCCCACCGAGACGATCAGGAAGGCGTTCGAGGGTGAAGAGGGCACAGAGGTCATCTCGACCCCGGAGGGCGACATCATCAGGGCGGTGGCGCCGTTGGGGGGCGGGAAGGAGGGGATCATCGTCGTGGAAAAGGTCCTCCCCCCCCGATTCGTCCGTCAGGCCGAGAAGGTACGCTCGGCGTACGAGGACTACGTAGCCCTCGAAAAGTGGCGCACGCCCATAAAGGCCAACTACATGCTCGCATTCGGCTTCTTCACCGTCCTGACGGTCTTTATGACCATGTGGGTCTCCCTCAGGATATCGCGTGGCATCACCGAGCCGATCCAGCGGCTCGCCCACGCGACCGAGGAGATCGCAGGAGGAGACCTCGACGTCTCCATCGACCTGAAGAGGGATGACGAGATCGGCCTGCTCGTCGACTCCTTCAACCGGATGGTCAGGGAGCTCAGGGAGAGCAAGGAGTCCCTCCAGAAGGCCTACACTGAGTCCGACAGGAGAAGGGTCTGCATGGAGAGCATTATCGAGAACATAGACTCAGGCGTCATCTCCCTCGATGAGAAGGGGAGGATTCTGACCGTCAATACCGCCACCATGAGGATACTGAACATCAATCCGCAGGACGTCATCGGAAGGGAATACCACGCGCTGCTGAACCATATAGAGTCAGAGGAGCTGAGGGAGTTCATCCGCGGGATAAGGCTGAAGGACTTCACGAGCACTAGCAGGCAGCTCAAGGTCAACGTCTCCGACAGGCTCCTCACCCTCAGGATCTTCATCACGCAGCTCCGCGACCCTGCCGGCTCGCCGACCGGCCTGCTCGTTGTCTTCGAGGACCTGACCGGCATCGTGAAGGCCCAGCAGGCCCTCGTCTGGCAGGAGGTCGCACGCCGGATGGCCCACGAGATAAAGAACCCGCTCACCCCCATAAAGCTCTCCACCGAGCGGCTCCTGAGGAAGTGGCGGCAGGGCGGCGAAGACTTCGGCCGGATCATCGAGCAGTCCGCCCAGACCATCATAAGGGAGGTCGAGAGCCTGCAGAAGATGGTGGACGAGTTTTCAAGGCTCGGCAGGATGCCGAGGATAAACAAGAGGCACGTCGATCTGAGGGCCCTCCTCGACGAGGTCGTCTCCCTCTACAGCAATTACGGCCGCAGGATAGAGGTGCGTGCACCCGAGGACATACCGCCCGTGCCGCTGGACAGGGAGCAGTTCAAGCGGGCACTCATCAACCTTTTTGACAATGCTGTGAAGGCCACAACCGACGGTGAGGCCATAGATGTGAGGATGGATGTGAACGAGGCCCGAGGCTCGGTCAGGATAGAGATCGCCGACAGGGGAGTCGGGATCAGGGACGAGGACAAGGAGAAGCTATTCCTCCCCTATTTCTCGACAGGCCGCGACGGCACCGGCCTCGGGCTCGCCATTGTTCACAGGATCGTCACCGA
>DRKX01000198.1 GCA_011051565.1 Nitrospirota bacterium
ACACGGAATTAGGGCAACTGGTATAGCCGGCTTCATTTGCGGTGATAAGGATTCGCATTCCTGTTCCACCCTCTGGAATCCGGCTTCACCAAGCTACCTTGCATGGTGTGGTGTTTACATATATAAACCTGATGATTTTTCCGACTTTTACGATCCAGTATCAGGGGCCACTGAGACGGCAAGGAATATCGGATACAAGGATGACATAACATGGTCAAGAATGTACGGGAACAAAAAGGCAAATTATGAAGAAATTCATATGGAAAGATTAAAGGCACCGTTGCTTGTGCATTCCTATCCTGTAGAGTCATATTTTTCTACAGTACGTTGTCAGACATACCTTGGAGCCGCGAGCACATCTAATCTTTCACGCCTTGCCAGTTGCACATTGGCAAGTCTTTACAGAAGAACATCGGGTGTTATCCTCGATGACAGATTTTTTCTGCCCGATCCGCGATTCTGTGTGGAGCATGCCTACGAGGATGTTCTGAGGGATGTCTGGGTGGCAAGGGTCATATGCGCAGATCATGGTGTAATCTACGCTGTATACGCCACTTCTGTGCGGGCTGAGGATAACTCATGGAATTACACAGAGGAACTATCCAGCCAGTTCAAGAGATTTTTTAATGGAGTCAGACTGGAGGCATGAAATATGCTCCAGCTATTATATCAAGGAGGGATTCATTAGGAGGTCCACTTGAACCCTTTTCAGCTTGTTGGTGTTTTTAGATTTTGAATTATTATTTTGCTGTTAGGTCGAGTTCACCGACGCATATGTTAGACATATAAAGCGGTTTTAAACACATGAAATCACGCGCTTAAGGAGGTCTGTCATGCAGAAACTCGGCCTTTACCTTGATGAAGATGAAGACAATCCCGTGCTCTTGTGGCTCTTCAGGCACGGGTGGGAGGACCCGGGGTGGGGACGAAGTCCGGCGGGGCAAGTGGCTACTGCTTTGATCATCCATGAGCTGGCCGGCAGGATCACGGACGATGAGATGAGCAGGGAACTGAAGGCCGTTGCCGGGAAAATCATGGAATCCAACGCCGGAAAGGTTGCTTCCGCTGCACGGCAATAAGCTGATGCCGCCGGGCTTGTGTCCCTCGGCAACGTGCTTTCAACCCCGGTCGTGGTGCAGTTGATCGCGCTGGGCGTCTTCCTTGCGGCAGGCAGGGGTGGAACCGTCTGAGAGGAAGGGGTATACTACAAGGAGCGGTTCGAGCACGCCTTGCTGGATCGCGGGGATGTTTCGACCCGGATGCTGCTCGTGCTCACCAAATCGGCGAAGAGGGAAGCCGTGGGTGACTTTCGCCCTGACCACTGCCAGGCATATGCTCTGGTCGGATTATACAGCGGCTCCCTGTCCGTTTCCTGGAACAACTCGGGCGAGACCGAGGGCGGATGGACTGCGGTGATGACGGGTGGTCACCGAGTTCAGGGAATCATGCCGCACCTCTGCGACGATGATCTGAGGGAGTTCCTTTGCCCTCATGCAGCCGTACGAGGACGGCCGAGGCATGGTCAGTATCGGAAACACCATACGTGACCATGAACTTGTACGGAAACGGATTGAAGATATCCGGGCCGGTGTCGACCGGCAGCTTCCGGACCCAGAGGGCGAATGATCGCACACTATGGTGACTCAGGCACCAGGCTGAATGCCGGTGCCGTGATACAGAAAAGGAGGAGGTTAATGAAAAGGGTGTTTCTTGTAGGAATTATTTGCCTTGTTGTTGTGGTCGTGCTGTCGGTGGGCCGCGGGTTTGCAGAGGTCGGCGAGGATCGTGAGAGTCCTGCGCAGAGTGGTACAAGCGGCGGCGCGATGGTGATGAAAGCCGACGGCGGCATGGAGATGGCGCACGGATTCCCGCATCCATTCTTCAACCATATGGGTATCCCCGACATGCCGGGAATGCTGAGCGTGAGGGCGACCGGCTACCGGCAGGGCCGAAGCGGGGAGGAGTCGAGGAGTGACTACGGGTTTCACCTCGAGGCCGGCCTTTACGACCGCGTGGGCCTGCACGTTCGGAGCAACGCGATAAATCAAAACCCCCGCACCGACATCATGCTGATGTACGCCGTTGCTCGGGACGCCGAGGCCGAGAGCGGAGTCTCGGTGTTCGGAGGAGCCCTGGTCCCGTCAGGAACCATACCCGAGGGGCAGGATGACGTCGTCGGGGCCTTCGGGGTTGCCGCACGCAAGGTGTTAGGGGATTTCGCCATATTCGACGGCAATGTCCACTACATGCCCGAGATGGGCATGGTCGAGGCCGGTCTTTCGGGAGTCTTCAAGGCCACGGACTCCTTCTTTCCGATAGTCGAGCTCGAGGCCGAGCTGTCGAGCGACGAGACGGTGCTGTACCTGCTGCCCGCCTTGAAGTTCAAGCTGAAACCAGAACTATTCCTCGGCGTGGGCTCACAGGTCGCCCTGACATCCGACAGGGAGTTCGACACCAGGGCACTCCTGCAGGTGGATGCCGCCTGGTGACGCCGGCTCCGACCGGCTCCTTGTCCGGAGAACGTGAGGACGGCGAAGTTCATAAGTGACTTGTGCAAACGATTAAAACCCATGGAGGTGCCATGAGCGAAACGAAGATCGTCTTGCCAGACAGGGACATCCCCACCAAGTGGTACAACATAGCGGCGGACATGCCGAACCTTCCGAGCCCGCCGCTTCATCCGGCCACTAAGCAGCCCGTTGGGCCGGACGACCTCGCCGCAATATTCCCCATGTCGCTGATCGAGCAGGAGGTCTCGACCGAGAGGTGGATAGAGATACCCGAAGATGTCTTGAAGGCTTACGCCCTGTGGAGGCCGAGTCCGCTCTTCAGGGCCCGCAGGCTCGAGGAGGCCCTCGGCACTCCTGCAAGGATATACTACAAGTACGAGGGGGTCAGCCCGGCAGGGAGTCACAAGCCCAACACGTCGATCCCCCAGGCGTACTACAACAAGGAGGCTGGCATCAGGAGGATCGCCACGGAGACCGGTGCCGGACAGTGGGGATCCTCGATGGCGCTGGCCGGAAGCCTCTTCGGCGTGGAGGTCACGGTCTACATGGTGAGGGTGAGCTACAACCAGAAGCCCTACAGGAGGATCGCCATGGAGACGTGGGGCGCCACGGTTCATGCCAGTCCCTCGGATATCACCCGGGCGGGCAGGAAGATACTCGAGACCGATCCCGACAGTCCCGGCAGCCTCGGAATAGCCATATCCGAGGCTGTAGAGGACGCCGCTGGCCGCAGCGACACAAACTACGCGCTCGGCTCGGTGCTCAACCACGTGCTCCTGCATCAGACCGTGATCGGACTCGAGGCCAAGAGACAGTTCGAACTCGCCGGCGACTACCCGGACGTCATAATCGGCTGCTGCGGCGGGGGGAGCAACCTCGCCGGCGTGAGTTTTCCGTTCCTCCGCGACAAGATAAACGGCAGGGAACTCAAGGTGATAGCCGTTGAACCCGCGTCGTGTCCCACGCTGACAAAGGGCGAGTTCAGGTACGACTTCGGCGACACGGCAGGCCTGACCCCGCTCGCCAAGATGTATACCCTCGGCCACGACTTCGTCCCTCCGGGCATTCACGCAGGCGGACTCAGGTACCATGGCGACGCCCCCCTGCTATGCCAGCTCTACCACGACGGCCTGATAGAGGCCAGGGCCTATCCGCAGACAGCGGTCTTCGAGGCTGCGCTCCGGTTTGCACGCACAGAGGGCGTAATACCCGCACCTGAGAGCGCCCATGCGGTCAGGGCCGCCGTGGACGAAGCCCTGCGCTGCAAGGAGGAGGGTAGGGAGGAGGCCATACTCTTCAACCTGAGCGGCCACGGCTACCTCGACCTGCAGGCATATGCAGACTACCTCGACGGCAGGCTGACCGACTATGAGTACCCCGACGAGAAGATCAGGGAGGCCCTGTCGAGGCTGCCCGAGATTTAGAGGCGGCCGCGAGAGCTGTCATGAAGGGGATAATTATTCTCGTCTTGCTGGTGGCGCAGGCGGTGCTGCCGCCGCCCGTTGCGGCGGCTGTCGAGGCGGATGCCGCGAATCGGCCCGATAGGTTTGACCCCGCCTCCGACGAGTCGTGGCGGCTGATCTGGTCGGACGAGTTCGACGGAACGCGGATCGATACGCGGAAGTGGGAGGTCGTGACAGGCGGGCCGTGGGACCTCGGCAGCGGCTGGCCACGGGGGTACCGCAGGGCGGAAAACGTCTATCTCGACGGCAAGGGGCATGCAGTCATAAGGTTCAGCCGCGACGGCAGGGGCGACTTGACGGTCGGTGCCGTGAAGTCGCGCCGGGAGTTCCTCTACGGCTACTTCGAGGCGCGGCTGAAACTGACCACCCAGCCCGGCTGGTGGGCCGCGTTCTGGCTTTACAGGGCGCGTAACGGCGCCAATCCGTTCCTGCACGGTCTCGAGATAGACATCGTCGAGGACTTCCCCAAGAAGTCCCGGAACATGAATGCGGTCCAGGAGGCTGTTCACGCGGGAGTCCCGTCCGCCTACGCGAAGTCTTTCACCAACATCGCCGAGATCGACGACTGGAGCGCGTTTCACGTGTTCGGGCTGAAGTGGACGCCGCTGGAGTACACCTTCTACATCGACGGCGTGGAGGTACTGCGCTGGGGAAAGGAAGAGGCCGTGACCACCAGGCCTTGCCGTGTATGGCTCTCTTCCAACACCGGGAGCCTCGATCGGGCGGGCTTTACAGGAGACTACCGCGATGCCGCATTGCCGGACTACTTCGTCATCGACTATGTGAGGGTGTACGAGAGGGCCGGCGGGAAGGTCCCGGTCGTCTCGATAACCTCACCCGCCGGTGACGGGCCCATGAACGTGAAGGCGGGGACGGGCGTGACCATCGAAGCCTCGGCTGAGGATCCCGACGGGAGCGTGCGCAAGGTGTACCTCTTCGACAACGGCTACCTGCTCGAGACGAAGACCGCGAGGCCCTACCGGTTCGACGTCACCTTCGACGAGGCCTACTACTCGAAGACCGCCTACATGAGACCGGCCGACCTGAGGGGTGTCTCGACTCTGCTGACCGAACACGTCTTCGTTGTGATGGCCGAAGACGACGAGGGCCGTGTGGGGGCCTCGGCACCCGTGGTGTTCTATGTGGAGAGCCCGGTGCCGAGCCGTCCCTATGGGGGGAAACCGCAGCGTATACCGGGCCGCCTGGAGCTTCCCTACTTCGACGAGGGCGGTCAGGGTGTCGCCTACAGCGATGCCGACGCCGAGAACCTTGCTGCAGAGGCTGCGAAGAAGGCCTTCAGGGCCGGCGAAGGAGTGGACACCGGCGGCATGGGCATAGGGTGGATACATGACGGTGAATGGCTCAGGTATACCGTGGACGTCGAGGCAGACGGTGACTACACCGTAACGGTCCCACTTGCCGCCGGCCCGGGGGCGCCCGAGGGAGTGGAGAAGGGAGTGCGCCTCGAGGTCGACGGCAGGCATGTCGCGGATTTCATGATGAAGGGTGTCACCGGTGGGTGGAATTCATGGACCACTGTCACCAGGAGGGGGATAAGCCTGACGAAGGGAAGGCACGTGTTGACCCTGAGGGCCGTGAACGGGTTCTTCAACCTCGACTACATGGATTTCAGGATCGAGAGGCGGTCAGGGAAGTGAGCGGCACTCCTGAAAGTGAGGCCCGAGGCCGGAAAAACCCTTGCCGGAGGGGACGCCTTCAGGATATCGATTGGCCCGAAGACACCGGAGAGGCGAGGGAGTTGCAGCTTGCGCTCAGGGAACAAGTGAGGATCGTCCCCTTGAAGGGGAGAATCAGATATGTTGCCGGCGTAGATGCGGCGTTTGCCGGAGACTCGGTGATAGCAGCCGCCTGCCTCTACGAGTACCCCCGGCTAGTACGCATCGCAGAGGCTCATGCCGTGAGGAGGGTCACGTTCCCGTACATTCCCGGCTTCCTCTCCTTCAGGGAAGGCCCTGCGATCATGGAGGCGGTCTTCGAGTTGAGACCCGAACCCGACCTGATCCTCTTCGACGGCCAGGGTATCGCCCATCCCAAGGGCCTCGGTATAGCATCGCACATAGGCGTCTTGCTCGGGCTGCCCACCGTCGGTTGTGCGAAGTCGAGGCTCGTAGGAGACTACACGCCGCCTGGGCCGGGGAAGGGTGAGTACTCATACCTGGTACACCACGGAAGGTGCATCGGCGCGGTCCTGAGGACGAGGGACGGCGTCTCTCCCGTCTTCGTCTCGCCCGGCCACCTCGTAGACCTCGAAGGGGCGGTCGAGCTCGTGCTCGGATGCACCGGCCGCTACAGAATCCCCGAACCCATCAGGTGTGCAGACCGCCTGGCCGGAGAGGTGAAGCGTACGCTGACGGCACGAGGCGCCCAAGTATGCGTCAAACCCCGGTCTCCTTGAGGTATTCGTTGAACAACTCGAGTCCCCGCCGGTGCCTCTCGCCGAACCCGTAGGAGAGCCCCCTCCAGTACGCGGTCAGCTCTTCCGCGGACAGCCACCTCCGGGCGGGACACGACTCGGCGATCTCGGGGAGGCTCCCGAGTGCCTCGGCCTTTGCCACGTCGAGGTCTCTCCTGAAGGACTCGATCGCCGCTGCCGAGCCCCTGTTCGCCATCCAGAGGGCGAATACGAAGGGGAGACCCGTCTCCCTGTACCATATGTCGCCGAGGTCGTACACGAATGGGGTCGGCCGCCTGCGTGCATGCCTGAGGGCATCGTCGCCGATCAGCAGGTATGCGGCATGGGTGCCGAGACCCTCGTCGAGGGGAAGCCCTGAGCTCTCGATGTTGCACCTGAGCCCGTGGAACCTCGAAAGCACGATGCGCAGCAGGGCTGCGGACGTCTCGGACTGGCTGGTGTGAAGCACGGTCCGGCCGTCAAGCCCTTCGAGCCTCATCCTGCTGAAGAGCAGGATGCTGCCCACCGGCCCCTCGGAACTCACCGAGTGTCCCTCTATGAGCAGGTACCTCTCGGGCCTCCTGAGATACTCGACAGAGGATGAGGGGCTTATGTCTATACGTCCCTCCCTCAGGAGCCTGTTTATCTCGTACGGCACGCCGCCGATGAACTCGTACGCCGTACTGGAGGCCTTCTCCAGGCAGTGGTATATCGGGTAGAGGTTTGCATATGGTATTCTGCCGATCTTCAACATCTGTCTCTCAGTGCTGATTTTAGCAGAAAGAGGTCCCGCAAGGGAAAGCGACTCCCGCTTCGGTTTCCACCCGTCGGATCGCCGGAAGCGATACGGAAAGGCAAGCCGCATGCAACCGCTTTGCCGTACTCGAGGCCTTGGCCGCAAATACTTGCATTAAGTGTCTCGGTTGGGTTATAGTATCCTCTCGTCGGTTGCGCTACCGCAGCCTTGACAAAAAATGTTTTCTCGGATATTATATTCTGGTTTTACTTACAACGGTTTGAACGGAGGATTTACATTGCCCACTATAGCGCAGCTGGTAAGAAACGGAAGGAAGAGGGTCAAGGAGAAGTCCAAGAGCCCGGCCCTCCAGAATTGCCCCCAG